>JBEKZJ010000282.1:0-4087 GCA_049509995.1 Occallatibacter sp.
TGCCAACTGGTAAGGCCAGCCTGCTGGGCGGTATTCATGAAAATGACGGGCCCTGTCTTGACCAGACCGCCTGCGGTAATGGGCCGGTGTGCCGTGTCGTAGACAGCCTGATAGACTCCCCCGGTCGACATGCCGCCTGGTCCGCTCTGTTGTGGAGTCGTCTGAGGCCAACCGCAAGGCGCGATCAAGAAAAGCAGAGAGATCAAGGAGCGCGAAAGCACCGCACGACCAGGCATGGACGCTCCTCTACTGCAGAAAGGTGCATTGCATCGTCTACATTTGAGCATCCGTAGCTCCTCTACTGTCCCCGCGGCTCGCCGGTCGGCAGGAAAGCGACTCCGGAAATATCGTCTCCCGAAGCGAGCACGTCCCTCAGTTTTTCCGGATTGGCCCCGCTCCGACCGTTTGCGCCGCTGCGGATGGCGGCCGTTTTGAGCAGGCGCAGCGCCGCTGCCGGGGTTGTCTCCGGAGGCAGACGGAATATCCACGGAACGTTCGTTGAGGTGAGCTTCTTGTCGCTGCTCAGGGCAATCACCGGCACAAAGGTCTTCAACGCCAGTTGTTCGGACAGGTGGGCGGCATCGCGATCGAGCGCCACGATCGCGAGCGCGTGCTCGTCCATGAGCGCGTGAACCAGTTGGGTAGAAGCCGCACCCCAATTCTGATCGCTTGCTACGGGCAATAGCTTCCATGCCTGCCCTTTTGCCGCGCCGGCAGACAATTCCGCCTGGAGGTCCGGCGCCTGCGCGACCTGGTCCGCTTTGGGTCCGAAGAGAACCACGCGCACTGGCCCGGCTGGCACGTCGTCGCGATGCGGGCCGGCATAGTCCACGCCATCCTCGCCCACGCGCGCGTACGGCGCCTGCGGTGCGGCGGGTGCTCCTTGTGCGGCAGGAGGTGGTTGCGGCGCAATTGTCGGTTTTTCAGGAGGCGGCTGTTTCTTCATCGTCGCAACGCGATAAGTGATCGCTCCGTTGTGCACTGTGCCCAGGTACATGGGAGCGACATTTTTCTGATTGGGATCGAAGACCATGTGCCCGGTGACACCGTCGTACTGCTCGATATTGGCCAGCGCGTCGTGAATGCGAGCACGATTGAGGCCGGCCTTGCAGATGGAGTCGAGCAGAGCGTTCATCGCGTCATAGGCCAGCGAGGCAAACTGCTCAGGCTTCTCGTGGAAGCGGTCTTCAAAGCGGCGATTGAAGTCGAGCCAGCGTGGGTCTTGGCGGGTGGGATCGTAGGGGAACACCGCTTCAAATCCCTCTGCTGCCGGGCCGGCTTCTGCCAGCAACGTGGGCCCCAGCGTGCGGTAGGAACCAAAGACGCGCTGCTTCATCCCGGCAGCCTGCATTTCCTTGAGGATTTCAGCTGCTTGAGTCTCGTCGGCCCACAGCACAATCGCATCGGCCCGCGAAGAGCGAATCACACTCAACTGCTTTGTAAACTCTGTGTCGCCTGGCATGTACTTCTGCTCGATGACGATCGGGTGGCCCAGCCGCCGCGATGCATCGCGTAGTTTGATCACGCCAAAGCGCCCGTAGCGATTGTTCACCCTGAGAATCGCCACGCGCTTCAGGCCGAGCTCAGTGAATATGCGGCGTGCCAACGTCAGATCCTGCACCCGGTCGTCCTGCAGGTCGATGAAGTACCAAGGGATGTATGTTTCTGGGATGGTGGGATCGGTGGAGGCCGAGTTGACGATGGAAATCTCGGTACGCAGGGCCATGCGCAAGGCAATGTGGGTGGACTCGGAGCTGATGGAGCCAAAGATCGCCCAGTCCTGGTCGTCGTAGACCATCTTGACCACTTCATTCGAGGCCGATCCCCAAATCGTGGGGTCTGTGGGCCGCTCCTCTCCGTAGACCGTCTTCGCCTGCCAGTTGTCGTAGTCGTTGTGGAGCATCAGCTTGAACGGCTTGCCCCCATAGCCGCCGCGGGCATTAGCCTCTTCCACAGCCAACTGCGCGCCGTGCAGCATGCGCAATCCAAAGACCTGTTCCGGGTTATGTTCGATGGGCCCGAAGAAGCCGATGCGCACCTCAGTCACGTTCTTGGGCTCGGGAACGTCCCGCGCCGCTCCGGAATAGATATTGGGGTGCGTGTAGTTGAGGTCATAAGGCGATGCAAACTTGGCATAGGGGCTCAGATCGTCCGGCTCCCCCGCATAGGGCGCAACTACCCGATCCTTGGGCGGCCCCGGCGGATGCGCGCCACACTCACACACACCCGTGCTTTGCGCCGCAGCACTCGATGTGGCGACCGCGGCCCACATGCAGGCCGCAACCAACAACAATCCCTTGCGCATGACAACTACTCCTTGCTGTCTACGGCAGCCTTATCCGTTCGGAACATGGCGATGGCCTCGATCTCGATCAGCAGTTCAGGACGGCAGAGATGCGCCTGGATGCCGGTGGATGCGGGTAGCGGATCGAGCCCCTGCTCCTTGAAGAAGGCGGTGCGCCCAGCATTGAAGACGTCGTAATCACGGTCGATGTCGCGCAGATAGCAACTGGTGCGCACAATGTCGTGCCAGGTGCAGCCCTCGCTTTTGAGCAGGCCGGTAATATTGTCGAAAGTCCGCCGCAGCTGGGCGGGAAAATCGCCGATGTGGACGCTCTTGCCGTTCTCATCGATGGAGGCGGTTCCGGAGATCAATAGAATGGTCAGGCCGTTTAAGTCGATTCTCATGCCGCGCGAGAACGAACTCGGCTTGGCATAGCAATAGGCTTCGTTGAGTACGCCGTGATTGGTCATGGCGCGCTTCTCGATCGGCGCGTGCGCTATGGTCTCGAGTATTTCAGCAAATGCATTCATGATGATGTCGGCTCCTCATGCTGTTATTGTTGTTGGCGTATTCCGTGGCTCAAACCTTTGGCAGTGGCTACCCAGATGTCGTCTCCCTGGAAGTCGATGCCGAGAATGTAGTTGTGGGCCGGCGCAGTGGTGACCGCGACGGGCGTAACGTTGCCATCGGCGTCGCGGACTGTCATCTCCGGCTTGCCGTCTTTGAGCGAGGGGCGATAGACGGCCCAGTTGACGCCGTCGTAGTAGGCCAGCCCCTTGTCGGTGCAGAACCAGGCGCGCTGGGCATCCACGCCCTTAATGAAGTTGGTAAAGTTCGAGGGAAGCCCGCTGTCTTTCGTCAGAAAGTTGTGCCAGTAGCGGCCATCGTACCGGCTGTCGCCGAAGTATGTGGCTGCCCACAGGATGTCATCCACGTAGCTGACGGAAGTCGTAATCTCGTGGATCAGGCCCTGATCCTTGAACAGTACCATCTCGGTTTCGCCGTCCGGATCCTCGTACTTGTCCCAGCGCCCAGTCTTCTGGTCGTATTCCAGGATGCCGCTGCCCCACACTGCGTAGTAGACCTTAGTGGGGGTCGCAGAGACCCCGTACACCCATATCTCGATCATGGGTGTGTTGCGTTCGTTGTAGAGCGTCCACTGATCGGTGTGAAGATCGAGACGGCAGGCGCCTGCAGCCGTGGCCACCCAAACATTCTCACCTTCCACAGATACGCCGTAGACCACATCGTTGCTTAGACCCGAGTTCAACTGGGTAAAGCTGTCAATGCGCCCGCCGGAGATGCGGCTCAGGCCGCCCATGGTCCCAGCCCACACATCTCCGGTGCGCTTGTCCAGCGCAAGTGAAAGGACCGCCCGATGGGCCAGGTCATCCTTGGTGGTATAGGTCTTCCAAGCATGATTCTCGTAAACTGCCAGGCCGTTCTCAGTGCCTGCCCATATGCGCTCTCCATCTACCAGCACCGAGTACACGTGATTGTCGGGGAGGCCGTTGGAGGTGGTGAAGTTCTCAAACCGATAACGCGGCATCTTGGGCGGCGCGGCAAACGCCAGCATTCCAGCAGCCAGAAACATTACGATCATGCATATCTTTTTCATCGCGTCCTCAGGTATTCGATCAGGTCGTTGAGTTCATCCTTGGTCAGGTCGTTGGTGCGGCCGTGTTTATCGTCGGGGTTGTAGAGCGTCCAAATCTCTTCCAGTGAACGCGCCGAACCGTCGTGCAGGTAGGGCGCCGTAAGAGCAATACTGGTCAACGGCGCCGCTTTCAGCAGACCTGAATT
>JBEKZJ010000283.1:0-4058 GCA_049509995.1 Occallatibacter sp.
ACATAGTCGGCGATATAGCCGCCCTCGTTGTAGCGCTCGTCGAGAATCAGGGCCTGCCGGTCGAGCTGCGAGTAGAAGTAGCGGTTGAAGTTGGTGTAGCCGGAGCCGCCGGTGTTGGGCATGTAGACGTAAGCCACCTTGCCGCCGGAGAGCTCGCTCACCTTGCGCCGGTTGGATTCGATCCAGTCCAGGTTGCGCAGGCCGTCCTCGTCGCCGATGGGGACCGCGGTCACGTCGCGGGCGTCTTTTCCATCGGGGTTGGGGCCGACGTGGAGCACGGTCTGCCGGCCGGCCGTGCCGTCGAAGAACTCGTACAGATTGTCGGCGGCGTGCAGCTCCCGGCCATTCACCGCCAGCAGGTATTCGCCTTCTTTCACGGAGACGCCGGGCAGGGTGAGCGGCGAGGCCAGGCCGGGAGTCCAGTTCTGCCCGCCCAGGATTTTGGCGATGCGGTAGCGGCCATTTTCGACTTTATAGTCGGCTCCCAGCAGGCCGGTTTTGGGCCCCTTGTCGGGCTGATGCGGTCCGTCGACGAACATGTGCCCAATGGTGATTTCGCCCAGCATCTCGGTGGAGAGATACGTGAACTCTGAGCGCGAGGCGAGGCCGTCGAGGTACGGCTTGTACTTGGCCTCGATCTTGGGAATGCTGAGGCCGTGGGTGTGCGGGTCGTAGAGAAAGTCGCGCTCGATGCGCCAGGTTTCGTGGTAGATTTGACGCCACTCGGCGCGCGGATCGACGACGGTTTCAAGCCCGCCCAGGTTCAGCGGCTTGCCGGGGGCGCTGTCGCCGGGCTTCAGATCGCCCGCCGAGGCTATGGTCCAGCCCCTCTTGCGCGAGTAGAGCACCTTCGACCCGTCGAACGAAAGACTGAACGCGTCCAAGTCGTTGAGCACCGTCTCGGGCTGACGCTTTTCCAGAGTAAACCGCCAGATGGCGCGAATGACCGGACCATCGTCCTCGGTGCTGGGGGTGCCGAAGGGCGAATTCTCCTCAAGATAAAGGACGCCGGTCTTGCCCACGGCAATTGCGCCATAGTTACGCGCCGGAATCGGCAGCGCCAGGATGCGGTCGCCGATCTTTTCCAGGTCTACCTTGACCTCGACCGGCTTGTCGGCTTCTTTCTTGTCCTTGTCTGCGTCCTTTTTGTCTGCGTCTTTCTTGTCAGTGTCCTTCTTGTCGTCCTTCTTATCGCTGTCTTTCTTGTCGGCGTCTCTCTTGTCGGCGTCTTTCTTGTCGTCCTTCTTGGTTTCGTCCTTGATCTTTTCGTCGTCGCTCTCCGGGGGCACCGGCGAAGCGCCGTCCTTGGCCAGCACCACCACATAGGCGGCGGTGGTTTGCGCACGATCAAGCGAGGAAAGATCGATGCCGGCATTTGAGGGGCCGTCATCGGTGGAGGCCAGGAAGTATAGGTACTTGCCGTTGGGGTCGAACGCCGGGTTAGTGGCGTCGCTCATGCCGTCGGTCACCTGGGTTGTTTTGTGGGTTTCCAGCGAGTACAGGAAGATGGCGTTCAAATGGTTGTCGAGGTCGCGGTGATAGGCAATCCACTTCGAGTCCGGCGACCAGACTTCAACGATGTTAGTGCCAAAGCCGCCGAAGGTGCCCTTGTCCACCAGCACCGGCTTGCCCGCCGGCACGTCCACGGTCCACAAGCGCAGGTGCTTGTCGGTGTAGGCAATGCGCTTGGAATCGGGCGACCAAACCGGGTTGTAAAAGAAGCTGGGCTCGGGGCCGAGGTCGATGACCGTGGGCGGCTTGAATCCGGTCTGCTCGTGCAGGTAGAGCTGGTACTCGCCCGAGGCGTCGGAGAAGTAGGCGATGGTCTTGCCATCCGGCGACCAGGCCGGGTTGCGCTCGGCCACGCCGGGAGTCTGGGTCAGGTTGCGGGTGTCGCCCTTCTCGGCCGGGACAGTGAAGATTTCGCCGTGCGCCTCGAAGACGGCGCGGGATCCTGTCGGTGACAGGGCGCCGTTCTGAATTTCGTCCGGGGTGAGGTTCACCCGGTGCGGCACCAGGCTGGCCAGCTCGCCGTGGACCTGAATGGAGACGGTTTTATCGGCGTTGGTTGTGGTGTCGAGCAGATGGATGGAGCCGAACTGTTCATAGACCAGCCCATCCGGGCCGGCCTGAACGGACTTCAGGTCGTAGCCGTTGTTGGAAACCACCTCGGCAACTTGTTTGGAGACGGTGTCATAGCGGAAAAGGGAGACCGGGCCGTTGCGGTCAGAGAGGAAGAAGACGAACTTCCCCACCCATACCGGGCAAGAGTCGTTCGAGTTTTCCCGCGGGACCTTCTGAAGGTCGAGGGTCTTGAGGTTGACGATCCAGACGGGGGTGGTCTGGCCGCCGGCGTAGCGTTTCCAGGCTGGCTGCCACTTGGTCCACGGCTGGTAGGCCAGAGACTGGCCGTCGGGCGAAAACGAGCCCTGGAAGCCGGAGGGCAGCGGCAGCGGTTCGGGGACGCCGGAGCCGTCTGCGTGGACGCGGAAGAGCCGGTTATAGTGCCGGTAGCTCGCTGCGCGGCTGGAGATCAGAATGTCTTGGCCGTCCGGCGACCAACCCACCACGGCGTTGTTTTCCGGCGACCAAGGCTCCACGGCGCTACCGTCCGGGTGCCAGGTGATGCGGCGGGGAACGCCGCCTGCGGCGGGAATAATGTAGGCGTCGGTGTTGCCGTTCAGGCGGGCCGAGTATGCGATCCAGGCGCCGTCGGGCGAGTAGAACGGACCGGCGCTCACTTGTCCGTTGGCGGTAAGTCGCTCCGCCTCGCCGCCTTCCCGGCTGACCGTCCAGATGTCGTCGGCGTAGAGGAAGGCAATTTGGTTCTGGCTGAGGGACGGGCTGCGGAGCAGCAGCGGGGTTTGGGCGGAAGCGGCCGCGGAAGAGCCTTGGGCGGAAACACAGGGAGAAAGCAAGGCTGCAAGCGTAAGCAGTGTTGGCGCAAGTAGAAAGCGGACGCGAGTCATTAGGCCTCCAGTGTCCATATTCGAGTAGATGAATCCCCTTGGGGCCAGGGCAAGCCTCCACTCCGCTGCAAAGCAATCGGCCCCAAGGTGGAAACCTCGGAGCCGATCCACTTTTGCAGACTGTGGAAGGTGCGATCTGGCATCTGCCAGGGTATTTGGTGCAAGGTAAAGCCCTGCCAGCCGTCAAGCGGATTGGAAATCGCGAGAAGCATACCATAGCCGGTGCTGTGTGGTCTCCGTGCGCGGCTGCTGGAAGCTGTGGTTCCTTGAAGTTCTTGGATGCCCAGCCGGGCTAAATTTGCCGACCGGTTGGGGCAGACTGCCAGGGAACTGCTAGAGTTGCCTTCAACTCATAAACTGCAACCAGCATGAGCGATTCCTCCCCACAGCCCCGTACCCCAACAGAAGAGATCGCCGGCCTCGTCGAGCGGGTCACATTCTTCAATGTGGAGAGCGGGTTTGCAGTGCTCTGTGTGAAGGTCCGGGGGCAGCGGGATCTGGTTACGGTCCTGGGCTCCTTGCCGTCGGTGAGCGCCGGGGAGTGTTTGCCTCATGCAACGCGCCGCTTGTCATTGAAGGGCTGTGAATGTTACCAACCATTGGCTGTATGTGTTCAGTTGTTGTGAAGTTTCCTTGAGCTGGCCGCCCAGTCAAACCCACGACCTGTTCTTTGAACAGGTTTCCATTCACTGCCGCTACTCCAGGCATGGGATGGTTTGCATCAGGAGCGCCATTGAGCGAACCTGCCTGACCTACGACTTTGACTGAAGCGGGTAACGTAGGGTCGAAAGTGAAGTGATCAGGCTTTAGCCAATTGCTTGCTGAAGCCGTCTGCTGTTGAGCCGTATTTTGCGCCGGTTGCGGATCACCCCCATCGCCGCTCGGAAAGAAGAGCGATGCAAGAAACATCGAAAGGAAGTTGTTCCACGCGGCCTGTGCCTGTGCCTGTGCTGCTTGCTCGGCCTGCTTCAGAAGACGGGCATGGCGAGGTCCCGAGGACCTCCGCCGTGCGGTTGCCGAAGGAGTCATAGGACCAGCAGCCATATTGGTTTTGATAGGGTCCGGTAGAGGCGCTAGAGGATTGGAGGC
>JBEKZJ010000284.1:0-5017 GCA_049509995.1 Occallatibacter sp.
AAAAACGACAACGCTTTCCTGGCGGTGGACGATGTGGCCCAACTGCAGGCGGCCGCCGACCGGTTGAGCCCGGCGATCATCCGCAAACAACTCGATTACTGGACATTCCTGCTGGGGCCAAAGTTTTCAAAGAAAGAGCGTGGCCAGGTGAACCTGTCGCGGTTCTACGCCATCAGCCAGATCGAGTACTGCCGCAATTTCATCTTCAAACGCCACTTCCCCATCCACAACATCTTCGCGCACAGTTGCGAGATCGGCCTCGGGCGCCTGACCGCTAACCGCATCAGCCAGATCTTCGGCGTCCGGCTGGACAAGAGGGTAAAGGGAAAGCTTGCCACGGTGATCGCTCAGATCGAGCACGGGCATCACGTTTTCAGGGCGTACTGAAAACACGCATTCCTGAAACAGTATGAGAAGTTCTCGCGCTTCCTGCGCCATGAGCTAGTCTCCAACAACCTGCACGACTTCGGCCTGAAGAAGGGACTCGATCATCTCCACGCCGTCCGTAAAAGGTTCCAGATCATCACCGGCTGTTTCGCCGGCTTCCAGGCGCAATCCCTCAACGTTGATGTGGACTTTCCCCTGCTTCAGAGAATCGCTCTGCCCATCACCATCGGCTCTGTCCGTTTTCCAGGCATCAAAATCCATGACCCGAGGATCATCCGGCTACTCGAGGTCCTCCTGCATAACGGCAGTACCGTCGGAGGCTGGACCGCCAAACAGATTCACGAGGCAATCATCACCACCTTCCAGCTCTCTCCGAAGAGCTACGGACTCAACCAACTCCGTTACGATCTGCGCAAGCTCAAAGGCCACGGATTGCTGGAACGCGATGCACGGCGCTACGCCTACCGCTTGACGGCCAAGGGCGTAGACGTCGCGCTGCTCTTCCTGTTCTTCCACAAACGCCTATGCGGACCGCTCGCCAACAGCCGCTTCCACCACAAACCCAACCCGGAAAACGGGCCAAACAGCAAACTGGAAGCCGCCTATCACAAAGCTGACAAAGCCATTGAAAACATCGTTAACCTGTTAAAAGCCGCCTGATGTTACTTTCCCATTGTTGAAGTATTCTTGTTTACGATTACTTTCCCATTGTTGAAGTATTCTTGTTTACGATCTTCGATCCAAGAATCTAGCTACACAGCGAGCACATCACAGGAAAACGTGCATCCTAACACTTTGGAGAGCCCAATCGTGAAAAAGCTGGCGAGCGCAACCGATCCCCTCTGGTACAAAGACGCGATCATCTACGAACTCCACGTCCGGGCCTTCGCGGACTCGAACGGCGACGGCATCGGAGACTTCCCCGGACTGCTCTCGCGGCTCGACTACCTCCAGGACCTCGGCGTCACCTGCATCTGGCTCCTGCCTTTCTTTCCCTCCCCTTTGCGCGATGACGGCTATGACATCGCCAACTACGTGGACGTCAACCCCCCCTACGGAACGCTGGACGATTTCAAGGCGTTTCTGGACGCAGCTCACCAGCGCAACATGCAGGTGATGATCGAGTTGGTCATCAATCACACCAGCGATCAGCACCCCTGGTTCAAGGCCGCCCGCATTGCGCCGCCCGGCTCACCGGCGCGCGCGATGTATGTCTGGTCCTCGACCGACCAGCTCTGCAAGGACGCCCGCATCATCTTCACCGACACGGAGAAATCCAACTGGAGCTGGGACGAGACGGCCAAAGCCTACTACTGGCACCGCTTCTTTGCGTTCCAGCCCGACCTGAACTTCGACAATCCCGCGGTGATCGAAGAGGTTCTCAAAGCCATGCGCTTCTGGCTCGACATGGGCGTCGACGCGCTGCGCATAGACGCCATACCCTACCTGGTCGAGCGCGACGGCACCTCCTGCGAGAACCTGCCCGAGACTCATCGTGTCGTCAAGACCATTCGCGCCGCCATCGATGCCGACTACGCCAACCGTCTCATCCTGGCCGAGGCCAATCAGTGGCCTGCCGATGTCCGTCCCTACTTCGGCGATGGCGATGAGTGCCAAATGGCCTTCCACTTCCCGCTGATGCCGCGCATCTATATGGCTCTTCGCCAGGAAGATCGCCTGCCGATTACCGACATCATGGCCCAGACGCCCGCCATCCCCGACAACTGCCAATGGGGCCTGTTCCTCCGTAATCACGACGAACTCACGCTTGAAATGGTCACCGACGACGAGCGCGACTACATGTACCTCGCCTACTCAGCCGACCCCCGCATGCGCGTAAACGTCGGTATCCGCCGCCGGCTCGCGCCCCTGGTCGACAACAACCGCCGCCGCATCGAGCTATTGAACTCGCTGCTGCTCAGCTTTCCGGGTACACCCATCCTGTACTACGGCGACGAAATAGGCATGGGCGACAACATCTACCTCGGTGACCGCAACGGTGTTCGGACCCCGATGCAGTGGAACTCGGACCGCAACGCCGGATTCTCCAGGTGCGATCCCGCCCGGCTCTACCTTCCCGTCGTTATGGATCCCATCTACGGCTACCAGGCCATCAATGTGGAAGCTCAGCTAAGCGATCAGTCCAGCCTCCTGCACTGGACCCGCAACATGATCGCCCTGCGCAAGCTCTTCCAGGTCTTCGGCCGCGGGACACTAAAGTTTCTGAATCCGGCGAACCGCAAGATCCTCGCCTACCTCCGCGACCTCGATCGCGGCGACGGTTCCCACGAAACAGTTCTCTGCGTCGCCAATCTCAGCCGTTTCGCCCAGCCCGTGTCGCTCGACCTCGCCGATTACGCCGGCTTCGAACCCGTCGAGATGCTGGGCTACGTTCCCTTCCCTGGCATTGATGAAACTCCGTATGCCGTGACTCTCGCTCCGTACTCCTTCCTCTGGGTTGAACTCCAGCCCGCCAGTGCGAAGCCGGAACCGCTGCCCGAGCCGCAAGTAGAAGCAGAGGCAGATATGGGCGGCAACGAGGCCGTGGCGCTCGATCTCCTCACCAAGGGTTGGCCCGGTCTGCTTGCCGGCCACGGCCTGTCTCTCCTCGAAACCGCGCTGCCCGCCTGGCTGCCGCGCCAACGGTGGTTTGGAGCCAAGACCCGCAAGATCCAATCCACGCGCCTGCTCGATTGGGTAGAACTTCCCGTCGCCGTCGCACCCGATACCTCGATCTTGTCTAGCGACGACCGTCCGGCCGGCAGCACCATCCCTCCGGCTCTGTTCTTCGTTAAGATCGCCTATGCCGACGGTCCCTCCGACACCTACCAGCTTCCGCTCGCCTTCAGCACCGGCGCTGAGGCCGAAGACCTCATCGCCAGCCACCCGCAGAGCATTCTCGCCAACCTCAGGACCCCCGCCGGTCCCGGCGTCCTCCATGACGCCACCACCCGCGAAGACTTCCGCCAGGGTCTTCTCACACTCATTGAGCGAAACGCTACTCTCCCGCTGTCTACAACGCGCACCGCCGATCTTGAAGTCATGGACCCTCTAGACATCGCGCCGATTGGCCCAGCGCCCATCGACTCCACGCAATATGCACTCAGTGCGCCCCCCCCTCAACCCGCCGCCGGCATTCCCGTCGGGCCCGTCCCCCTGACCGCTCAGCCCGGCGAAGCGGCAATGCCCCCGCGCTCCAGCACCCTTTCCGCAGGCGCGCAGCAGTTGCAGCCGCGTGAGCCTCCCGCCGCCGGCGACCCTGTTCCACCGAGAGGCCACCTCGACGCCCAGGCGTCCACCGCATTCTCCGAGGCACATGTCTCCCAGCGTTTGCCATCGCGCGTTGGCTCCGCAGAGCAATCCAACACTTCTATTATTTATGGCAAACAACTGATTTTGAAGCTCTTCAGACACCTTCAGGCGGGAGAAAACCCGGACGTCGAAATCGGCCGTTTTCTGACCGAAGTCGCTCACTTCCCACGCATTGCGCCCTTCATGGGCGAGATCACCATGACTCTGGCCAGTGGAGAGAGGACGACAGTCGCCATGCTTCAGGGGCTGGTCGCCAACCAAGGCGATGGCTGGCAGTGGTTTCTTGAGCAGCTCACCGGCTTCTTTACGTCCGGAGCCGCCCTCCCTGCCCCACCCGAGTTCCTGGCTCCCAACTTCCTCAACCAGCGTGAACCCCTCCGCGAGGCCCTGGAACGCTTCGGCCCGTCGCTTGAAGCCGCCGCAATCCTGGGTCGCCGCACCGCCGAACTGCACCTCGCCCTAGCCATCCCCACCAGCGACCCGGCCTTCGCCGCCGAGCCCTTCACCCCTGCTGACCTCACCCGCGATGCGCGTCGAATCGACGCACAGATCACCTCCACCCTGGAGGCCCTCAAAGTAAAGCTCTCCACCCTCAAGGACCTCACGGCGGACGACGCAGGGCTGCTTCTTTCGCGGCGCATCGACCTCTTTGCCCGCGCCAATGCGATCACCGCCTTGACGGCCGCCGGCCAGCGCATTCGCATCCACGGCGACTACCACCTGGGGCAGATTCTCCGGACCGGCGGGTCCTCGATCGAACCGGGGACGGAACCGGGAGACTTTGTCGTGCTCGATTTCGAGGGGGAACCCGCCCGTCTCCTCGCCGAACGCCGCCAGAAGCAGTCGCCCCTGAAAGATATAGCCGGCATGATCCGCTCGTTCTCCTACGCCGCCCACGCCGGCCTCAATCAACACCTCACCGCCCATCCCGAACTCGCGCGCACCTCCGGCTCCGACCACCTCGCCGCCTGGGCTCTTTTCTGGCAGAACTCAACCTCCTCAGAGTTCCTTCGCGCCTACCGCGAGATCATCGCCGCCAATCCCGCCCTCCTGCCTTCGACCCAGCAGTCTCAGTCGCTGCTCAGCGCGTACCTGCTCGAGAAGGCGCTTTATGAGCTGCTTTACGAGCTCAATAATCGCCCTGCGTGGCTCCGCATCCCGCTTGCCGGCATCCTAACCTTGTAGAAGCGTCTGGCAGGAGAGAAGCGAGTCAGTCGGAGATTGCAACAACCCTCCAGTCGCTTCAGGATGAGTGTCCCGATTAATCATGGCGACAGCAGATCAAATTCCCGACATCACCGCCCCTTCCGCGGGCCCC
>JBEKZJ010000285.1:0-4019 GCA_049509995.1 Occallatibacter sp.
CAAACAGAGTTTCTTTTCCGGCTTCGGTCCCGACCCCGATTTGAATTGGTTCGCCCTGTGCGTTGTGCACCAGCCAGTCCTTGTGGTGCTCATAAACCCAGGAGCGCCCGCTGACCTCAAACGGGGCTGTCCAGAATCCCATTTTCAATCCCAGGCTAGCTACATTGCGGGTCAGCGGGACCAGTCCGTTGGGAAACTGGGCAGCGTTGGGAGTGGTGTATTCTCCGCGCGCATAAGCGTATCCAAGATCGAGGTGGAAATAATCGAATCCCAGAGGTTTCAGGTGCTCCGCAAGCCATTGCGCGTTGGTCCAACTGTTGCCTTCGGTGATGCCGGAATAGAAAGCGGTCCAGCTCCACCAGCCCAGCATGGGGCCCGTGCCGGAGCGGCTGTGGTGCAGCACGCGAATGGCGGCGCCATACGTGTCGAGTATCGAGTAGTAGTTATTCCCCAAAGCAAACATCAGGCGCTCAGAGCCGAGCGCAGCCTCCGGGGCCACGGGCAGGCTGAGTTCCACCAGGTTCTTTGCGGGACCATGCGATAAGCCGGATTCCGGGTCGGTCGCCTGTATCTCAGTCGTTCCGGTGGAATCGACGGTGTAAGAAGCAACTCCCGTAGCGCGCTGCGCGTCTAAGTTGGTCTTCAGGTGCATGATGGTTAGAAAGCGGTCGGAAGTAAGGGCGCCAAAGAAGATCGATTCTTTGCTCTCCTGGTTATAGATGAGCTGACTGCCGACCGCACGGTGCATCCCGCCGGGGGCCTTGCCCAGGTCGTATATTGTGAGCGGAGGCCAGTCTTCACTGAAGCTGTCGGAAAGAACCCGATCGCTGCTTGCGGACGCGTTCATGTCGAGGGGCTTGTCGCCGATCGCTTCCACGGAACGCAACGATTGCACGGTGACGGACTTTCCGGTATGGTTCTGAATCTCGACCCGAATATCGCCGGCATCGATATTGTCATAGAGCCGAATCGCATAGGACAGGTCCGGCCGGGAGGGGAGCCCTGTGCACTGGACAGTCGCTTCACGGCCATGTCCAAGAGCATCGTCGAATGAAGACTCGCTGATCCGATGCTGCGGAAAGTCGCTTGAGGCGACCCAGTTATGATCCACCATCACAGCGACTCGGGCGTGGACCACGGAACGGTTCTGCTGCCCAATCTCATAAGAACCGTCGCCGGAATGCACGACGACGAATTCCTGCTTGTTGCGCAGGGTGGTGTCCGTTGCATGAGCCAACAGCGCCAGGCTCAGGATTGTGGCCACGGCCCCAATTCCGGGCATAGCCCGGTACGCGCGCGAGCCGATTTGAGTTTGTCTGAGTCTTCTCAATTGCGTCCCCCCTCACCATGGATAGGTATTGCAGGCCCTTTTTGCATTCTGGCACGGAGATGAACGAATTTGATCGATAGCAAAACGAGTCCCCCACCGGGTCGCGTCTGGTTGGCGTCCCTTTCGGAAACAGGGCAGTTTCCGAGCTGATTGTCTACAGCGATCTTCGCAACGGCGCGCGATTTGCCTAGGATTGCGCCGGCCAAGGATATCGCGTCCAGCGATACAAAGCAAACAAAAAAGAAGAAAAGACAACAAAATCCATCTCGACCGATTCGATCGCCGAAGGATCGGAGGGAACGGATTTGAGGAGGGATTCTGGCAGGGCTTGGTGCGAGGTTGCAAGAGGTGGTTGTCCAGCGGGTGGAGCATGGGAAGGCTTGCCGAAACAACCGCGATCAAGGTGAGCAAATGGACGGCATTTTCCAGAGCGGCTTGGCTGCGCCTTTCCGGGGTTCTCTGCCATGCGGCTTCATTTGGATCCAGCTCAGCCAACCGGTTCTGCCGCTGGGCGCTGTATGGAGAGCTGCCGGCATAGCTTACGGAGCGATTGGCGCGCGCGATTTCCGCGCGGAACTGGTCATCTTCGAGATCCCCGCGGACGAGTGCGAACATCAGCCGCAGGAAGGCCCCATTTCGTATAGATAGAACGCCGGGGAGCTGCGCTGGATGCGGCTCATCCCGGCAGCTGCCGCTATACCAGAATCAGATTGCAGCCCAGAGCGCGCAGCTTTGCCTGGATATCTTCGTCGAGACTGGCGTCGCTGATGACGGTGTCGATCTCTGCAAGGGGAGCAATGCGCAACATGCTGCGTTTGGAAAACTTGCTGGCGTCGGCGACCAGTATGATTTCGCGCGCGATCCGAATCATGACCCTGTTCACCATCGTTTCTTCCAGGTTCGCCCCGCTGACGCCGAAGTCCAGATCGCATCCGGCTCCGCTGAGGAACAGTTTATCGGCCGAGAATTGATCGAACATTTCTTCAGCGAAATGCCCGCTGATCGACGCCGATTCTCCACGCACGGTGCCTCCGACGATGAAAACCTGCGAGTCTCGCGCGTCCAGCAGTTCGGCGGCGATGTTGATCCCGTTGGTGATGATCTGCAGTCCCTGCTTTTTCTTGATCTGGCGGGCGATTTCAAGCGTGGTTGTGCCTGAATCCAGGATGATTGTCTCGCCATTGTGGATGAGTGTGGCCGCCATGGCGCCGATGCGCCGCTTTTCGTCGGATTGCGCCTTCAGACGTTCGTGGACAGGCGATTCGCGAAGGATGGTGTCCGGGAGAACCGCACCCCCATGCGAACGCAGCACCAGGCCGCGCTGATGCAATTCATTCAGATCGTTGCGGATGGTGACTGCCGACGTGTTAAACCGGCCGGCGAGTTCGTTGACTTTCACACGACCTGCACTGCGCACGATCTTCAGAATTTGCGTCCGCCTCTCCTCGGCCATCATGCCGTCTAGCGGCGGCTCTGGCGCGGAAGCGGCCATAACAGGTTCGTGGAGAATTGTCCCTTCGGATACGTGCAATTTCGAGCTACCTTTCGCCATTCTCAACCTCGTTATCCTCACTTACTATGCAATGATGCGCGGCGGAGCCATGAAAGGCCATAGTACGCCGGGCTATGGCAATATACAACATGCGTTAGAATAGCGCGATCGCTCCGTGCGTTTCGGTTCGAGATCGCCGCTTTAGCACTGGCCCGGAACAGAAGTGCGCCAGGAAGAAGACAAGCAAAGATGAAGCATGGCGCGAACATGCGCTGGGGAGACACGGCCCGGGATGCAGGGGCTGTCCAATGCTGTAAGTCAAAGTCGCAAAAGCACAGAGGCATTCGTGGCCACCTTTCCTCAAGATCGGGTACTGGCAACTTCGATTTTGGCGATAATACCCGGTACCCCTCGGTCGCGCTCGGATCCTCGGACTAGTACATGGTTTTCTCAACCTCGATGGATCCCAGGTCGTACCATCCGTCAGTCTGTCGCCCCTGGATCGGTAGCCGTATGGCCGGCTCTCCAGTTCCTGGGTCGAGCAGGCCGATGCGCACGCGATACTTTCCTGCTGTCAGATTTCCGGGGATATACAGCGATTCATCTACGACGGAATCGCCAGGAAGCCACTTGGTCACATCTGCTGGCACCCGGATAACAGTTTGATCTTCCTGAGACCGCAGCTGCACCGCCAGCCCATATTCCTTGTAAATTGGCGCAACTCCGGCATTGAACCACCACATGTGTACAGACATCATGGAGCCCGCAGAGACATGCGTGGGATACTCGAGGCGGCGCAGGATGAAACGATAGCCCATTCGCTTCTCAAAATCTGCAAACTGCGCAAGCCATTGTGGAGGGATCGGTGAAGACTTCACGTTGACGGAAGTGACGTGCCAGCGCAGCGCCTGGCCGAGAATGTAATTTACGTCGTAGCCATCGCGCAGCCAGGTTGCAGGCGTGCCACAGGTCTCAAGCGATACGGGACGCTGCTTCCAAACATCCTGAATTCCGGTACGCGCGGCTTCTTCCGGGTACTGGTCCAGCATCTCCGAATAGGGCGTCTTCATATCGCCCAGGCAGTCCAGCCGCCATCCGGCTCCGTGCTGGGTGCCGTACGCCAGTGCCTCCGGCTCGTCGAAGTTCATCAGCAGCGTTGTATGCGGAAACGCCTGCAGCCATAGATCGATGAGCGGC
>JBEKZJ010000286.1:0-3874 GCA_049509995.1 Occallatibacter sp.
CCCCGAGCAGTCTCAAAATGCGTCACTGATTCCCCCCTCGAATCTTGAGAGTCGTTTGCGGCGCTTTCGCCGGTGCGTTCCTGTTCACGCTGGATTCTCCTCGGTTCAAATCCGGCTGGATTCAGTGGGCGCCATGCATGACCGCTGCGGGCGATCCGGCGTGCCCCTGGGAAACCACTGGGAGCGTTACGGCGATCTGCGCTCCACCGCTTTCGCAATTGCCAGCTCGAACGGCTCCGCCGTGGGCACGCGCCACCGCATCGACGAAGGCCAAGCCCAGCCCGTGGCCGTTCGACTCTTTTCCCTTGACCCGGCGCTCGAACAGGTGAAGGCAAACCTCCGCATCGAATCCCGGTCCATCGTCTTCCAGGATGAGCGAAGCAGCACCGTCCTCGACCCTCAGGCGTATGGTCACCGTGCAAGCGGACGGCAAGTGCTTCAGTTCATTGTCGAATAGATTTGCAATCATGCGATGGATCAGCGCCGCATCGGCCTCGATTCTTAGCGGGCCGCCGCTCTGCAGCCTGATCTGCAGGCCCTTTTCCGACATCGACGGCTCGTAGAGATCGATCATGATTCTTAGTAGCTCGTCCAGGTCCACTTCGCTGCGGCTCAGCCGAAGAGCATCCGCCTTGGCCTCGGCGACATCCAGAGACTTATTTAGAAAATCAGTCAGCCGATCCAGTTCCTCGATAGCGGAGACGATCGGCTCGGCCTGTTCGCCATGCGTGGCCGCCGACAACGACATCTCCAGCTTGCCGCGAATTGCGGTGAGCGGGCTGCGCAGATCGTGGGCCAGCGAATCAGTGATGGTGTGCAACTGGTGAACTGAACTCTCGATGCGGTCGAGCATGCGGTTAAGAGTCAGGGCCAGATGTGCGACCTCATCGTTTCTCTGCGTCGTCGGCACCCTGGAGTTCAGATCGGAATGGCCAATTCCCGCAGCTGCCTCCGTAATCCTGCGCACGTGGCTCAGCATCCGGCGCGTCGTGAAGAAGACAATGCCGAACCCGAGCAGAACGATCAGAAGCCACAAAAGAAAGAACCGCAGGCGAAGACTCCTGAGCACCCGCAACTCATCCCGTTCAGAGAGCCCCAAATAGATTCGGCTTCCATCGTCCATGCGGATCGACGCCACTCGAAACGGCGTTGGAAATCCACTTACATGCAGATCCATTGGCTGATCGGGAAGCATCCTGCTGGCTTGGATCGCCGTCAAATTAGCCTCGCCATTCCCTGCGCCAACCCACAATTGGAGGGAGCCGTCTTTTCCCGTCTGAAGGAAAAACACTGAGTCGTTTTCACTGCTGTCTGAAAGCGCCTTGTTCGGCACCTCCTTGCCGGCCAGTTCGGCAACTTCGCCAACGACCCGCCCGTAGAGAGCGTCCTTCGGCGTCCGCTCGGCGACATCGCCCAGCACCTCAACCTCGCCCGACAGCCATGCGTCGCTGCGCCGCTGAATGTCGTCGGCGACAAAGCGATGAAGAAAGACGAAGACCAGCATGGTCCCACAGGCAAAGGCGAGGGTTGCCCACAACGAAATGCGCCAGGCGGCGCTGTGCATGACGGGCTTAGCGGTCTTTGAGGACATAGCCCACACCTCGCAAGGTTCGAATCAGCGGTTGCTGCCCTTTGCCATCGACCTTCCCACGCAATCGATAGATGTGAACATCCACGACGTTGGTATCCGGCTGGATGCGCATGCCCCAGACCTGGTCGAGAATCATCGAGCGTGTAACCACGCGGCCCGCATTGCGACACAGATACTCCAGCAGGACGAACTCCTGGGGCGTGAGCTGCAAGACCTGTCCTGACCGCGTCGCCTCGCGCCGAAGCAGATCCAGCTCAAGATCGAGTACCCGCAAGCGGGTTGCTTCGTTGCCGGGAGGGCTGTTGCGCTTGAGCAGGTTGCGCAGCCTGGCCAGCAACTCCGCCAGAGCGAAGGGCTTGGTCAGGTAATCGTCCCCGCCTTGCTCGAGACCTCGCACCCTGTCATCGACACTACGGCGCGCCGACAGAATCAGCACGGGTGCGCGGACCCCCAGTTGACGCAGTCTGAGGATCAGGGTGATGCCATCCTGGTCAGGCAGCCCCAGGTCAACGATAAGTATGTCGAATTGGCCGTCGATAGCCAGCCGCTCGGCTGTCTTGCCATCTCCGGCTGCTTCCACCTGGTACCCAGCCTCAGCAAGCGAAGATCGCAGGAAGCTTTGTATCTCGATTTCGTCCTCAACGAGCAGAAGCCGCATGAGAGGATATTAGTGCATTTCAACCGGTTTTTCATGGATGGATGAAAACGGGAGACAATGCAGTCGCAAAAGACACTCCTATAACCGCCAGATGAACGCATTGTCATGCAAGCGTTCGTTACCTGTCATCCTCTGGCGCTAAGCTAAAAAAGAAGCATGAATTGCGTTTCACTCGACTGGCGTGCTTTCCGGAAAGATGAACAAATCGTCATGAGTGGAGACGCAATTTGCCGCTCTCCAATGAACCTGCAAATCCGTCTCATCCTTGTATCGTGCGGCAACGAGTGGTGCAGGAAGCATGCCAGCGAAGATTCACAGCGGCTACCCAATCTTGAACAACAAAAAAACCGTATGAGGACAAGTGCGCCAGCGGCACAATCTATGAACACATTGAACACAACGCAGTTCGCCGATGCATTCAAGACCTTGATGCCGCTACCGGTGGCGCTCGATCCACCCTTCGAAGAGGCGCTCTGTCATGTGCTCGACAATCCGGGCAGCCTCGTCCGGCCGCGAATGGTCTTCCAGGTAGCGACGGCGTACGGCCTGGATGCGGCTCCCGCCAAAGATCTGGCCATAGCGCTTGAATACTTCCACACGGCGTCGCTGGTCTTCGACGATTTACCCTGCATGGACAATGCCCTTGAGCGGCGCGGGGTTCCCTGTGTTCATTTCGCGTTCGGCGAGGCGGGTGCGATTCTTACCGCCCTTGCCCTCATCAATAGAGCCTACGCGCTTATTTGGCGGGCAGTAGCCGCTTCGTCGCAGCAATGCCAGTCGCGCGCACTGGCCTACATGGAACAGCGTCTCGGCGTGGAAGGGTTGCTTAACGGGCAGAGCCTCGACCTCCACTATTCAACCTTGCCTCATACCCGCGAGACGACGGAGAGAATTGCGCGGGGCAAGACGGTTTCGTTGATCCGGCTCACGCTGGTTCTGCCGGCCATGCTGGGCGGAGCTTCGGCGCGGGACATTCAGTTCCTGGAACGTATTGCTCTCTACTGGGGCCTCGGGTACCAGATGGTCGATGACCTGAAGGATGTGCTCGGGAGCGCGGCCGACGCCGGAAAGACCGTGGCCCGCGACCTGCTGCTCGACCGGCCCAACGTCGCATCCGTGATGGGAGTTGCCGGCGCCGTTCAGCGTCTCACCCGCTTTATCCATCTGGGCGACCGGACGCTCGGCCACCTTCTGATATCGAGGCCGGAGATGTCCTTCCTTGGGAAGCTGCGGAGCGACCTGGAAGACGAGCTTGTCCGGGTTACCCGGAACGCCTGCGTGATGACTCCGGGGGAGCGTCCGTGATCTATCTCAGACTGATCGTCACGAATCTGCGCCGCCATCGCATCCGGTCGTTCATCAGTATTGCGGGCATCGCCTTCAGTGTCGCAGCCATGCTAACCGTGGTCACCATTCTGCAAGGCGCGATCGGCATGTTTTCCGGCATCCTATCGAGCGACAGCGAGATCATTGTGTTTGAGCGCAACGTCTCCGATCTCTTCTTCAGCAACGTTCCCGCGGCGGCAGCGGATGAGATCGACGATTGGCCGATGGTGTTGCACGCCGACCCGGTGCTGTTCGGGATTGTGTCCAGCGCCGACCACCCCATCATTACCTGCTTTGGC
>JBEKZJ010000287.1:0-3854 GCA_049509995.1 Occallatibacter sp.
GAAACGTAGACATACTTGTCACTGGCCAGGTCCAAAGCCCAACTGCCTACGTGGACCAGCCTCTGCCCCTCTGCCAGGTATGCTTCGCTCTGCCGCAGAGCCTCCTCAGCCTTCTGCCGGTCGCGGTCCGCCCGCTTGCGCTCGGTGATGTCCATGACGGCGCCGACAAACTCGATGCCGCCCGATGCATCCAGAATCGCTTTCGCCAGAACGTGAAGGTGCTTGATTCTGCCGTCCGGCATCAGCAAACGATGCTCGTAGTCGAGGCCCTGGGCACTGTCCGTTGCCCGCTTCAGCGTCTCGGAGACGAAGGTGCAATCCTCGGGATGGGCTCGGTCGAGTATCTGCTCCAACGTGGGCTTGACCGCCGGATCGAATTCGAAGATGCGATAGGTCTGCTCCGACCAGATGTGTTCTTCCGTCGAAGGCTTCCAGCCGAAGCTGCCTGTGTGACTGAGCGCCTGCGCTTCCGCCAGATAGGCCTCGCTGCGCTGCAGCTCCTGGGTCATCTGCTCCAGTTCCGCAAGGCGCTGTTTGAGGCTCGGGTAGTGGGTCTTGTGGACGGAGCTGCCACCCAGCCCTAAAACCCGTTCCCGCAGTTCGTCCCAGTTGTCAGAGGGATTCCTCATAAATGACCTCAATGTCCCGCCGGCCTGGCCGCCGAGGATTGGTGACAACGCAGGGGTCGTTGAGCGCGATCCCGGCAAGCTCATGCACTTCGGTCCGATGGACTCCGGATCGGGACAAGGTGCCACCGAGGCCTGCCGCCTCCCGCAGCCGGACAATCTCGGCGACGAGCCGCTTGCGAATCTCGCCCGAGGGAACGCCGCCGGCTTCGAGTCCCATGGCAATCGCGGCATCCCGGTAACGCTGCTCGGCGTGGCCGTAGTTGAAATCGACCACACCGTTCAAGAGCATGGCGTTGCATTGGCCGTGCGGCAGATCCAGCAGGCCGCCAACGCTATGGGCCATCGCGTGTACCGCGCCCAGGCTTGCGTTCGAGAAGGCCAAGCCGGCCTCGAGGCTGCCCAGCATCATGTTGCTGCGATACTCAAGATTGTCAGGCTCGGCGATCGATTGCAGGAGGTTGGAACTGATCAGCCGCATGGCTTGGAGCGCATGGACATCCGTAAGTGGCGAGTGCCCGAGCGAAACGTATGCTTCCAACGCATGTACCAGCGCGTCCAATCCAGTGCATGCGGTAAGAAACGCGTCCATGGTCGTCAACGTCGCGGGGTCGATCAGGGAGAGGTCGGGTACCACCGCTTTGCTGACGATCAGCAGTTTGCGCTTGATCTCTTGGTCCATGATCGCCGCAAATTGCGAGACATCGGCGGACGTCCCCGCCGTGGTGGGAATGCAGATGGTCGGCGGCATCGCCGCGCGCACGTTGTCAACACCAACCAGAAGTCGGAGATCGCCCGGATTTGCCGAAAGCAGGCCGCTGCACTTTCCACAGTCGATGGCGCTGCCGCCCCCAACCGCAATAATGATGTCGCAGCCTTGTTCGGCATAGACGGTTGCTCCGGCGGTTGCTTCCTCGATGCGCGGATTGGGTGTGACCTGCGTAAACAGCGTAGCTTCGAGACCCGCATCCTCTACGCTCTCGAGAACTTGTTGCGCCCAGCCGGCAGCGACCACGCCGGGATCGGAAACGACCAGTGCTCTGCTGCCACCCAGGTTGCGTCCATACTGGCCGGCCAGGTGTAAACTGCCAACGCCGAAGATCACCTCCGGCGCCAGGAACTTCCGCAATTCAGATCCGCGGGATTGCATCGTGCCTCACAGCCGGGGAAAGCAAGCTGGCTTGATCGCCCCCATTCTATCTCAACTGCGCTAACCAAGCTCTTTGAAGGATTTGGATATTGGCTATGCAAGAAAAAAGGGACGAACCGCAGGCTGCAACGGTATTTGACGAGATCGATTTCTTACCAGCGAATTCCGTCCCGCCGTCCGTTCCAGCTCGGCGCGCGCAATGCTGCGCTCCATCTCCGCCTGGAAGAGCCCAGCCTCAGCCTCGGCGAGCTGCGCATTGGCTTCCTTGAGCACGGAGGGGTTTGCGGTGTACGCTTCCAACCTGATTGGCCGTGATCCGGCTCACCTCGGTCTGAGCCGTCACACTGTCGCATCCCGCCGGCGTGTCATGAAATGTTCGCCAGGTGGTCTAACGTAAACGCCATTGCGGAATCTCTCTCGCGGATCGAGCTCGAAGCAGTGCCATTTTCCGCAACCTCTGACGCTATAGCGCATGTTTCTTGTCTCATGAGAGTTTTCTCCTTGACAAGAAAAGAATGACACATCATTCTTTTCTTTGCAAAGAGGTTTTGCGAAGAGATGGTCTACCGCAAGACATCCGCGACGGCAGCCCGTCAGGACGCCCGGCGTAAGCTGATTCTGGACGCCGCAACCCGCCTGTTCGGCAACTACGGCTATCACGCTGCTACTGTGCCCATGATTGTCGCTGAGGCAAATAGTTCGATTGGCAGCTTTTACGCGCACTTTCGCAACAAGGAAGACGTCTTTGCCGCCACTCTGCAGACGCTTGGCGATAAGGTATCGGAACTGATGCTTCAAGCCAGGGCTTCCCAGCCGGATCCTTTGCTGGGTATCCGTTGCGCAGTGGAGTCGGTCTTTCTGTACCTGGCCCAGAATCCACAGGAGGCCCGCATTTTGATCGTCGAATCTTCCGGCCTGAGCCCCCGGCTGGAGCAGGTGCGCCGCGGCCTGCTCGGGCAACATGCCGGCCAGGTCTGCCAAACCCTGGAGTCGAGTCCGGCCAACTTCTCGGTGGAAAACCCTGTGATCGCCGCCCGTTGCCTGGTGGGTACGGTTTTCGAGTCTCTTTACGGCTGGCTGGAACAAAGCTCAACCGACCGGCCGCCTGTTGCGGAAGTTGCTCGTTTAGTTGCTGATTACAACTCCCGGGCCATAAAAAAATGAGGTGAAAAAACGAATTATCACCATCGAAAGAGGGAGCGGGGTGGCGGAAAGGAAGGAAGACAATGTTCAACGTTCTAACAATTGCAAGGGAGTACGGCAGTGGAGGCTCCGACATCGGGCGCAAAGTTGCGGAACTTCTGGGCTGGGAGTGCTTGGACAAGCAGATCATCGAGCGGGTCGCAGCTATGGGGAAGGTGGAACCTGCCTGGGCTGCGCAGGCAGACGAACACGCCATCGCGTGGTGGGAACGAGTGATGAAGAGCTTCCGCCAGGGAGGTCCAGAGTCGTATATCGGGGAGGGGTCTGAACTCGGAGTGGATCGCGATACGGTGCAGATCTTCACTGCGCGTATTATTCAAGAGGCCGCAAAGGTGGGTAATTGCGTCATCATCGGACGCAGCGCGCAATGCGTTTTGCGGCACCATCCCCACGTACTTCGCATGTTGGTGTATGCGCCGCTCAATGAGAAGGTTGCGCGCATGAAGCTTCGCCATCCGCACGAGCAAAACGTGCAAGCTCTGCTGCGCCGCATAGACTCCGAGCGCCTGCACTATGCACGGTACTATTACGACTGCGATTCGGCCGATCCCCGCCTCTACCACATCAGCATGAACAGTACCCTGGGCGTCGATACCTGCGCCAGGATGGTCGCGCAGATCATCCAGTCTTCGTAGCCAGTCTTCATAGGTAGCCCAAAAACCGAAACACGGTATTGTGGCGGCTGGACTATATTGGTCAGTAGCTGAGAGGCAAAATTGAAAAACTGGCAGACATGCTGCGTATTCCGGTCGATGTGGGCCGGTGATTCCATTCCATGTGGGCCACTGATTCCGGTGTGATGTGGGCCGGGATTCCGTTATGATGTGGGCCGCATTTTTTGTTTCACCGTAATCGTGGCCCACATGGCGTAATCG
>JBEKZJ010000288.1:0-5737 GCA_049509995.1 Occallatibacter sp.
TGTTCGTCCAGATGCGCCCAAATGCCGGCAAAGTACTGGGCGACTTGGGCATCGGTGTCCATACCCAATTGGATAGCATATCCAGATGGTAAATGTAAATGTTATTTATTTACGCTGCCTAAGCAGGCCGGCATTCGTGGAACTGATCGCGACGCGTCCGGCGACAGTGCCGGAGTGCGTGATCGAGTTCGAGTCCTCGATAGGAAGCAAGATGCGCATTCAGTTGAAGGGTTCGGGCACACCGGATTGGGCAAGCCTGTTTCGTGCCTGGCGGGAAGCGGAACGATGATCCATATCACGGCGCAGATGCGCGTGCTGGTGGCGATCGAGTCTGTCGATGGACGCAAGGGGATTGACTCTCTTGTGCGGGTTTGCCAGGACCAGCTCTGTGAAGACCCATTTTCCGGCTGTGTATTCGTGTTCAGAAGCCGAAGAGGAACGTCGATTCGACTCCTCAGCTATGACGGCCAGGGATACTGGCTGGCGCAAAAGCGGCTCTCCAAAGGGCGGTTCACGTGGTGGCCGGAAGCGAACTCAGCGGCCAAGCGGCTGGAGGCTTACGAGGCGCAGCCGCTGATGGTGGCCGGCGATGTGTCGCGCGTCCCTGCCGCGCCGATGTGGCGGCGGGTGAGCGCGCTGAAGTAAGAATCAAGAAAATCATCAATACCCCCTTACGTTCCAAGAAGAGTTGGTTCATACTTCTGGGCAATGGCTGAGTTCAGATATCGCGGGCGCGAGATCCGAGAGGAAGACATCCTTTCTATACGCGCGCTGATCGAGCGTCACCCGAAGGAAAGCCGCCGCAAGCTGTCGGTCCAAGTGTGTGAAGCCTGGCAGTGGCGGCAGACGAATGGCGCGTTGCGCGACATGGTGTGCCGCGGCATGCTGCTGATGTTGGAGCGGTCCGGCCAGATCACGCTGCCACCGGTCAGTTACGTGCGGCATAATTCACTTGTCGACAGAGCCCGTCCGGAGCGAGTGCTGATCGATAAGACTCCCATCGAAGATCCGTTGCGCAAACTGCAGCCGCTCGAGTTCGAGCCTGTGCGGCGCACCTTGAACGAGTCCCTGTTCAACAGCCTGATGGAGGAACATCATTATTTGGGCTATGAACAGCCGGTGGGAGAGCACCTCAAGTATCTGGTGTGGACAGAACCACCCCAGCGACAAAGTGGGCGCCGGGGTACCCTTCAGGGTCCGGGCATCGCTGGGGACCCCGGTGCAGAAGGCCGTCCCATTGCATGCCTGGCCTGGTCATCGGCTCCGCGCCACATCGGCAGCCGCGATCGCCACATCGGATGGGATGCGGCGGCGCGTCGCAGCCACATCCGTTTCATCGCTTACAATACGCGCTTCCTGATCCTGCCGTGGGTGCGGGTCGAGCATCTGGCGTCGCATATCCTGGGCCGGATGGCGGCGCGGATCTCCGACGACTGGCAGCAGATGTACGGGCATCCGATTTACTTCCTGGAGACGTTCGTGGATCCGGAGCGGTTCCGCGGAACCTGTTATCGGGCGGCTAACTGGAAGGTGCTGGGCAGGACGACGGGACGCGGCAAGCAATCGAACAGCTATGTTCCTAACCGGTCGATCAAAGAGGTTCTCGCGTTACCGTTGACGAAGCGTTTTCGTGAACTGCTGGGGAGAGTGGCATGAAGAAGACCAGGCGCCCCATCGACGTGAACCTGGAGGAGCAGAAGCGCGTGAACGCGGCCTGACGGCTGATGAGCGCTTGCAGCTTCATCAACAACGCAGCCGGCCGGTGACGGACAGACTGCACGCCTGGCTGGATGCGCAGCTTGACGAGCGCAAGACGGAGCCGAACTCCGGGCTGGGCCAGGCAATCACGTATCTGCTGCGGCACTGGCAGCCCCTGACGTTGTTCCTCCGCAAGGCCCGGGCCCGCTTGATAACAACATCGCGGAAAGGGCCTTGAAGCGGGCGATTCTGCATCGCAATTATGTTCACTCCAAAATTATGCAAACATCTGAGGAAGGAGCCGCATGGTCTCGTGAATTGGCGGCCCTTTCAGGGAGGGGGAGCTCCGGTCCGCTGAGCATAAGAAAATGTTCTGGCTGTGGACGCTTTGTCGGTCCACTGGAGGACAAGATGCCTATTCCTGTTTATTGTGCATGGCTCGGATCGAGTGTTCTGGGCCAGAGTGTGGATGTCTATGTCGGCTATTTGCAACAACAACAGTATCGCCCGGCGGTCATCCGGATCTATCTTCGCGGCGTCGCGCATTTCGCTCGCTGGGTCACCAAGCGACGGGTCCCGCTTCGCTCCATTGATGAATCCCTGACCCACCAGTTTTTAACGAAGCATCTTCCAGCGTGTCGGTGCCCATATCCATGTTTGCGCACGTTTATTGCGGTTAGAGCCGCATTGGTACACCTGCTCCATGTACTTCGTACTGAGGGCTATATTCCTGAACGAGAGGTATTGATTCATTCTCCGATTTGGAATGAACTGGAACGGTTTGATGACTATCTGGGTTCCGTTTGCGGATTGGCAATCGCTACCCGCGCTTCCCGTAGGCAGTGGGTAAGTTCGTTTCTGGCGGACCTATTCGCTTTCGCTCCCATTGATATCGGCAGAATCCGACCCCACGACATCGTGGGGTTCATGGCCCGACCCTCACATCACTACCGGCCGGGTTCACTCGGCGTCCTTGGCTGTGCATTGCGGAGCTACCTGCGTTTCCGTGCAGTGATCTGCGGCGACAAGGTCGACGCGCTGCTCGCCGCCGTTCCCTGTATCGCCCGTTGGCCCCTCGATACCGTGCCGAAACATCTGACAGGTGAAGAAATTACTAGATTTCTCGGCGCTTTTGATCAGCACAGCGCAAATGGCCTACGTGATTTTGCTATGGCTCGCTGCCTGCTGGATATGGGGTTGCGAGCTGGCGAGGTAGCCGCTATTCAGCTTGATGACCTGAACTGGCGCGACGGCACGCTCACCATCAGGCACGGCAAGTCCCGCCGAGCGGATGTGCTGCCCTTGCCGGCTCAAACAGGAAAGGCGATCGTGCAGTACGTGCGCGGCGCGAGACCTCCGAGCACTACACGTGCCCTGTTCGTGCGCCATCGCGCACCTTTCAGTCTTCCTATTACCAGGAGGCTCGTTTGTGGGGCCATCTGCCTTGCTTTTGGCCGGTGCGGGCTGACCCATTGCAAAGGCACACATGTGCTGCGACACACCGCTGCCGTACGAATGCGTTGCGCGGGGGCCAGTTTGAAAGAGATCGCCGATGTGCTGCGCCATCGCAGCTTGGACTCTGCGACGATTTACAGCAAAGTGGATTTGCCGAGACTGGCAACGGTGGCTGCTCCTTGGCCGGGAGGGCTGTCATGAAGCGCACAAGAACAACGATGGTGTCCTTGGTTGAGGATTATCTCGCAGTCCGCCGGCAGATGGGTTTTGCTCTCGACATTGCCGGTGATAGGTTGCTAGGCTTCGGACGCTTCGCCGATCAAGCCGGTCACAGCGGCTCGGTTACATTCGAGCTGGCTGTACGATGGGCACAGGCTTTGCCCTGCCGCTCACGCCTGACCTCCGCATGGAGGCTCCAGACTCTGCGGCCCTTTCTCAAGTACCGTTCTCAGTTTGATCCGGGCACAGCGATTGTACCGCGGGGCTTTTTCGGCTCCACTCATCGGCGCCTCGTTCCGCATATCTACACCGAGCAGGAGATCGTGGCGCTTCTGCAGGCGACCGACCGCCTCGTGCCGACTAAGGGGCTCCGTCCAGCGACCTACCGCACTTTGTTCGGGCTGCTGGCATCCACCGGTCTGCGGATTTCAGAAGCTCTTCATCTCCGGCCGCAGGAGGTGGACTTCGCACATGGATTACTAACCGTGAGTCAGACTAAGTTTCGCAAGTCTCGTCTGGTTCCGCTACACCCCACAACCGTCGCTGCACTGAAACAATATGCCGATGTCCAAAAGCGCAAATTCGGTGGACAAGAGACCGAGACGTTTTTCGTCTCGGATCGTTGCAAACCGCTGCCCTACACCACCGTCTGCAATACCTTCGTGTACCTGCGGCGAAGTCTCGCATGGATTGGGCGTGGTGGTTATGCGCTTCCACGCATCCAAGATATTCGTCACACATTTATAACGCGCAGCCTGCTCGACAGCTATCACCGCAATCAGTCACCGGACCACGTCGTAGACACGCTGTCAACCTATGTTGGTCATGCTAAGGTCACAGATACCTACTGGTACGTAAGCGCCACTCCGGAAATCATGGCCGTTGCCGCCAGCCGATTCGAAGGCTTCATTGATGGAGGCAGGCAATGAAGGCTTCCTACCAAACAAACAGCTTCCCGACTCTTCTCCAGCAGTTCTTCCTGGAACGCTTAATTCAACAACGAAATGCCAGCGCGCAGACCGTGGCTTCGTACCGCGACAGCTTTTGCCTTCTGCTGCGGTTTGCCAAGAGCCACTTGGGCAAGGCCCCCGAGCGACTCACACTCTCTGATCTCGACGCCCCACTGATCCTGGCCTTCCTCAACTATCTGGAAAATGAACGGCACAACAAGATCCGGAGTCGTAATGTGCGCTTTGCAGCAATCCGCTCGTTCATGCATTTTGCGGCACTTACGGAACCGGCAGCCTTACCAGTCATCCAGCGTGTCCTCGCGATCCCGATGAAGCGCTTCGATAAACCTCTCCTCGGATTCCTTTCACGCGACGAAATGCAGGCAATCCTCGATGCGCCGGACATTACTACTTGGTGCGGTCATAGAGATCGCGCCATGTTCACCCTGTTTTACAACACCGGTGGTCGAGTCTCGGAGATCACGGGTCTGCAGGTCGCCGACGTGGTCCTCGCCGGCTGCGCTGCAGTACACATTCGTGGCAAGGGACGAAAGGAACGGAGTGTGCCGCTGTGGCGAGTTGCAGTCACCGAAATTCGGAAATGGTTGGCACGCACCCATGCCAGACCGGATCAGCCACTATTTCCAGGCTGGTCGGGCACACGATTGACGCGTCCGGCTGTCACAGCACGGCTACAACTGGCCGTCAAGAAAGCAGCACTCGTCTGTCCACAACTCGCCAAACGTGACGTTACTCCTCACGTCATTCGACATTCAACAGCAATGCACATGCTGCAGTCCGGCGTCGCTATCACTCTCATTGCACTCTGGCTCGGACACGAAAGCCCAGCAACAACACACATGTACGTAGAGGCCGATCTGGCGATGAAGGAACGCGCACTGAACGCAGTACAACCCCCGCACTTAAAGCAGACGCGATATCAGCCGTCAGATCGCGTCCTTCACTTCCTTGAGACGCTTTGATTATGTGCAGTCGGCCAACTCTGTAGTCCTTCTCGAAATCCTGGCCTGCCGCTCAAATCGGGCCTATTCAGGGTTGAAGGACCAACACCGCTGCCCGACTGCGCATAATTTTGGAGTGAACATAATTGCGATGTAAAATCGCGCGCTTCAAGGCCCTTTCCGCGATGTAATGCCGCCTGCCGGATCAACTCATCCCGCGCCGGTTTGATCATCTGCGCAACTTCTTCGGCGATCTCCCGCTGCGTGGCCGCCGGCAGCGGGATGCCCAACTGGCCTTCCAGTTGTTCCAGCCGGTAGAACGGCGTCCCGGTACCGTACTTGAGCTGTGCGATCATCGCCGCCGCCGTTTCATCGTACTTCTCCGGTCCCACGCCCTCCGGCTCCTGTGCCGTGAACACCTGCCCGCATGCGCCGCAGCGCAACCGTTCGAGT
>JBEKZJ010000289.1:0-3770 GCA_049509995.1 Occallatibacter sp.
GCTCCAGCAAGTCGACTAGGAATCGCTCCAAACGCTGACGAGACCTGGCCATCTGGTTTTCGGTCATGCCCGAGCGTACCAGTGTCAAAACATAATGTCAATACTTAACGTTGTAATACTAGGACGCTGGCGCTTGATCGACTACGATGCGTTTCGACTGCCCAGGACCTCATAGGATACATTTGCAGACGAGACCGGTCAACGATGCGGAGTTGTCGCTGATCCGCCGGGAGCGTGCGAAAGATGCAGACCTTGCCCCACCGCGACGGATGCCGGCCATGAGGAAGTGACACATGAACATTCGTCGCAACTTGTCTTTCGCTTTGGGATTCTCCCTTGTTGTGACCGTGACGGCTTGCGGCGAGGGGCAGAGTGCGACGGGTACCGCAACTGGCGGAGTGCCTGGCGCGGCAACATCCTCATCGCCGGTTTCCATCGCCATTACCCAACCGGCCTATGGTTTCAACGTATTGCCCGGCAGTGTGCGCCGCATCTTTGTCACGGTCACGGGCGGAACAACGGATGCGGTCAACTGGTCTGAAACGGGCGGCGCCAGTCTCTCCTCCACGTCAGGCAACTGGGTAGACGTAACCGCTCCGGCCAAGGGCAGCCATTGCTCAATCAAGGGTGCGGACTCCTATACCGTTCGTTCAGCCACGCAGTTTACACTCACAGCGCAGTCGCAGGAGAACCCAAAACAGTCTGCCTCCATCACCGTGAATGTCTGCAATCCAGCCGTGCAGGTCCATGTGGTGCCCTTCTATACCACCTTGTACGCCCTGCAGAAAGCCGACATCCAGGCATTTGTCTGGGGATCGGTCAACCGCAACGTGACCTGGGCCATCACCTCAAAGCCCCGCGAGGGAGACGGCGTCCTGGAGGACCTGACGAATCAGGATACGGTCTTCTCGGCCAGAGTGGGGGGGCGCTATACGTTAACAGCCACCAGCGTCGCGGACGGTTCCAAGATGAACACGGCTACCATCTACGTGACCGGACACAAAATGCCCTACCAGGTGACTCCCTCAAAGACCATGCCGGTCGACTGCACGGTTGATCCAGACCTGAAAGGGAAGACGTACGAGGTAGGGCCGTCGCAGGCGCACAAAACAATCCAGTCGGTTCCGTGGGCTTCTCTCAAGAACGGTTCAACCGTGCGCATCCACAACGAGGACACCACCGGAGCCAGTCCCACCACCTATCACGAATACTTCCAGCTTGCGACGCAGGCGGAGCGCACCCAGCCAGTTCGGGTCTGCGGGGTGCCGGATGCCCAGGGCAACCTTCCAGTGATCGATGCCGGCAATGCCACCGGACGATCGGACGTAAGCGTGTATTCGGCGGGATACACGGCAGTCGGAATTGGCGCTACTGGCTGGGCTGGGACATACGCGGGAACCTGGAGCGGTCCCCAGTATCTGATCGTCGAGGGCCTCAAGATTCAGAATGCCAAGCCGCCCAACACCTATACAACTCCTTCGGGCGCGGCGGGCAGGGCATGGATCGGCGCAGCGGCTTGCATTCGTCTATTCCGCAGCATGGATACGGTGGTTAGAGGTATCGACGCATATAACTGCGGCAATGGTCTCTTTTCCGATTTCAACTCTGGCAATGGCTACGCAGCCGTAGCCAATACCTTGTATGAAGGCAACCACCTGCATAACAATGGCGTCTCCGGATCCTATGGCATGAACCAGCTTTACATTCAGGGGTGGAACGAAGTAGCGCAGTTCAATATCATCGACCAGTATCAGAGCGGGGCGCGGGGTTCGAACTTCAAGGGCCGCGGTTTTCCTGAAATTCTGCGCTACAACCACTTCGGCGATGGAGCAGCACGGCAACTTGACCTTGTCGATAACCAGGACGCAGGGGCATATACCTCATTCGAGGGGTACCTGGGAGGGGGCGCACACTCATTTCGTTCTATATATCCTGCCGATGCATACACCGCCGATCTGCTGGCTGCGGTGGTCGAGGCACACCACACGGACTACGTCTACGGAAACACCTTCGTCAATGCGACAGCCTTAGTCCCTATCCATTACTTGAGCGACATGGGTACTGTAGATAACAACCGTCTTGGGACGCTGTGGTTCTACAACAACAGCTTCTACGAGCCGACGAATAAGTATTACAATTGGGTTCTTTTCGACACTGGGGCCGGAGGGGGACTCGAAGACACCCCGCAGATCGAATGGCCGCAGATACAGGTACACAACAACGCAATCTGGATGGACTCAGGAACAAAACCAATCTTCTACTGGAACACCCGAACAAGCCAGTTCACGGTCTTCGGCAAGAATGTCATCAACTCGAATTGGGGCACGGGAGAGTTGGCCGGTGGAGAGCACACCGGCTGGACTCTAAGACCCTCGCGTTATGCCTTCCAGGGAGCGAGCAACAGGGCCGATACCGCAGGCGTATCCAATTTGATTGGTGTCTCGACGGCACCGTTTAACCTGACCACATTTGCTCCTGTGCCGGCGCTGGTCAACGCCGGAGCAAGCTTGCCGCCTGATGCGCCGAAGCTGCCGGTGCGCTTCCAGTATGGCCCGTCCGCGATTGAGACGGTCCGCAAACAGGCGCTCACGGTGGGGGCAATGGAATAGGGTCGGAGCTCACCCCATCGGTCACTGCCTCTGATCTTGCTGCTTGAGATACTCGAAGGTCGCCGGCATCGCATCGGATGTGGCAACGAGCGGGCGCCATCCCAGCGCGCGCAGCTTTGCGTTGCTAAACCTGTTTCCACCCCAGGCCGCGGCAGCTTTGTAACGAGTGATGATGGCCGGTAACTGCCCCTGGGAACGGCGATGATATCTTTCCAACGCCCACGCCAGCATCCTGGTCATGAAATACGGCAGGCGAATCGACCGTATCCGCTTGACATGCCTCTTGTATTCGCGCAAGTACCGGGAGGCAGTGGGCAGGTCGTCATCGTGCACGTTGTATGCTTGTCCCGCAGATTCGGGATGGGTACCTGCGAACACGATCGCTTCCGCACAGTTGACGACATACGCAAGTGGAAGCAGATTGCTCCCTCCCAAATGGAAGAACACTGGTCCAATCTGCAAGCCTACCCGGCTTGAGAAGGCTCCGCCGCCCGGCCCGTAGATTACGCCTGGACGCAAGACAACGAGTTCAAACCCAGCCTTTTGCTGATACTCCCAAAAGAGCTGTTCCTGCCTCAGCTTGGAATGAGAGTAGGTGTCCCGAAGCTCAGGATGGTCTTCCAGCGGCGTCCGTTCGTCGATCCGGGCACCCCTGCCCAATGGCACCACCCCGTACACGCCGAAAGAGCTCACCAGAACCACACGGGTCTTCTGTACAGGGAAACCGTCCCGTGATTCCAGAGCCTCAAGCAAGTTGCGGGAGACGACCACCGAATCGGCAAACAGCTCTGCCGGCGAACCTTTCAATCCCGCGGCAAGATGGAAAACCAGGGAGACATCCGCCATGGCGCGGACGCAGTCGGATTTCGACCTCAGATTTCCGTAGCACAACTCCAGTTGCGCACCGGGATGCAACTCCGACATTTCCAAAAGCCGTTCCGCCTTGGCGCGCTCGCGAAGAAAGCACCGGATATCCGTATAACCATGGGCGAGCAGGCGTTGGACAACATGAAATCCTAGGAAACCGCCCGCACCGGTAAGGCAGCGTAAATAAATAACGTTTACATTTACCATCTGGATATGCTATCCAATTGGGTATGGACACCGATGCCCAAGTCGCCCAGTACTTTGCCGGCATTTGGGCGCATCTGGACGAACACG
>JBEKZJ010000029.1:0-39160 GCA_049509995.1 Occallatibacter sp.
CAGCCAGCACAGAGCACGTGCTGACCACGGAAGACGCCATGGCTTTTGCCTCGATTTCCGGTTCCACTCTGTTCTGAACTCCGATGAACTCATTGAGCGTGCCGGGGGCATACCTCTGACAGGACCCAACATGTGGTGCGCCTCACTTGTCTCCGGTCTTTTCAGCATGAATATACCCGGGCCTGGATGTACACTGACGACCATTTCGCTCTCGTTCCACAATCGCATCCATGTCGGAGATCGCATTCTCGTCAAGGTCGAGGGTACGACCAAGGAGGACGCGAAAAAGGTCGTTACATTTGATTGCGAGGCAAGCAATGGTGTTGGTAAGCCAATCTTCTCCGGTACCGCCCAGCTTCTTGCGCCCCCAATAAAACTGCGCTGGTCCATTCTGCCCGTCCCTCAGCTCATTGTGAACGATCCTTATCGGCGCTACCATGGCTTGATTGCACGAGCGACCTCCAAACCGGCTGTCAGGACTGCGATTGTCTGGCCGTGCGACGAAGTATCTCTCGGGGGCGCCATCCAGGCTTTCAAAGACAAGCTGATTGTTCCGGTCCTTGTGGGTTCTGGGGCGAAGATCCGCAGCCTCGCGCAAGCTTTGCAGCTTGATCTGGAAACAATCCAGATTATTGATGCCGACGAGAGCCATACGGCCGCCCTGCGGGCCGTAGAGATGGCTCGCAAAGGCGAAGTCCAAATGCTCATGAAGGGCTCCTTGCACACAGACGAACTCATGAGTGCCGTCGTCTCACGCGAAGGAGGAATGCGCACCGGCCGGCGCATCAGCCACGTATTCGCTTTGGATGTGCCGTCCTATCACAAAACCCTCTTCGTTACCGATGCGGCCGTCAACATCCAGCCGGACCTTGAGGCCAAGATCGACATTCTGCAGAATGCCATCGACATGATGCTGACTCTCGGGGTTGTGAACCCAAAGGTGGCAATCCTGTCAGCGGTCGAGTCAGTTAACCCGGCGATACCCTCTACACTGGATGCCGCCGCCCTATGCAAGATGGTCGATCGCGGGCAGATTACCGGAGCCATAGTCGATGGCCCGCTCGCATTCGATAATGTCATTTCAAGCGATGCTGCACTTATCAAAAAGATCAAATCGCCGGTCGCAGGAGATCCGGATCTTCTAATGGTCCCCAATCTGGAGGCTGGAAATATCCTCTTCGAGGAACTTCAATACCTGGCCGGAGCCCTGGCAGCGGGTGTTGTGGTTGGAGCTAAAGTTCCGATCGTTCCTACCAGTCGCGCCGACGGAGAACTGGCTCGAATGGCAAGCTGCGCTCTCGGCGTCCTGCTCGCGAAGCCAGCGCCCGACCTGAGGTGAGCGTGAAGAGCAGCGCTCCGTAAGTCACATGGGTCAGTCCGCCTCTTCGGTCAGACCCTTTTCGATGGCGGGCGGCAGAATCGGTTCTTCCACTGTCTCCAGGAGCCTGCTGGTCATCACCTGAAAGTGATGCCCCATCACCGCCAGCGTCATCGCCGCGTCAAAGCAGCGGCGATAGCGTGTCGCTGCTGTCAGAGGAAACTTCCCATAACTCCTGCGCTGCCGGCCGAAGACTCCCCGGCGAAGAATCGAAATAACGAAGGCGCGCGCATTTTCGTGCGTCAACCACTGTTGATAGTGCATGGGTGCGTGCCACTTCGAGCGACGACACACTTCGGAACGGCAATGCGGCGCTGCCGGTGGCCGAGCACGCTGTGGAGCTTACTTCGGCACGCGAGCCGGCGATTTTGGGCACGCTCGCCGCTGCCTACGCCGAAACTGGCCCCTTCGACAAGGCAATCGAGTTGGAGCAGCGCGCAACCGACCTCGCGACGCAACAAGGCAATGCCGCCCTGGCACAAACTCTCAATGCGCGCCTTGCCCTCTATCAGGACAAGACCCCGATTCGACAATAAGCTGCGCGTCACCTGCAAAGCGGGCGATGCACGCGACGCTTCCCTCTTGCCAGCTGCTGGCGGCGCGGCGAATGGCGCAGGGCGCTTGAGGGTTCGGTCTTGTAGCGCACCTGGCGCTCGCCGCGACTGGAATCTTCTGGCGCTGTTAAGCTTGCAACGGCTCAAGTCAGCCTGGGTCTCTGACCGCTTGTTTTTTGTACCAGATCTGTGCCCCATCCTTTCGCCTTTTTTCTGGCGAAAGGGTGGGAAACCGCGAACCTTAAAGTGCGAAATCACGCGGTCAGAGACCTGGCGGTCCGAATTTTGGCAAATGGGGATCTTTCTAATCCATGGTCTAGTGACCGTTGGAAGTAGGAGGTTTCTTTGGGCTTGTATTCAACCTACCGAATCAGGATTCCCGGGTGGCTGCATTTCGTTGTATTTGGCAGCCAATGGAACGTGCGATGCCGACATTCCCCTTATTGTGCGTTAATGCGATCGGAGGGATCTTCAAATTACGTCTAAGTTATTGATTCTACTGGTGGGCGCTGCAGGATTTGAACCTGCGACTTCCACCGTGTGAAGGTGGCACTCTACCGCTGAGTTAAGCGCCCCAGAGAAGGCTGACAATGCCCCGCGCCAGCGGGGCATCCCATGGGTTAGAGTAACACCAGCGGGGCTTTCGGCCAACCCCTTGCTTTCCATTTGGGGTCGGCCCTGGCCCGCGACCGACCATGCGCTGGAGAGCGAGATCAATCCGCCATGCCGCCGACTTCCCCCCCGACGGGGAAGCGGCGCTGCGCCCTGTTCCCGGCCTCGGCGGCGTGGATTTGGCCGGCGCGGGGCGAAGCGGTTCCGGCCTCGGGAACGGGGGCCCTGCGCATTTGGCGGCCCGGTTCTCCGCTGCCAGGACCGGCTCCCCCAAAAACGGCGCTTCAACCGGGAATCCCAGTGCGGAAACTGGGCAGGAAAATGCGCATGGGGCGCAACCTTCCGGCGCGGATGGGGTTCCAGAGGATATGGCAACCCTGGTCCTGGACAACTCGGCCCTGGGAGCGGGTACGGCTTCACGGCCGGACTCAAGGCTAGACCCCAGTGCGGGCTCCCATGCCGGCCTAGACCCCGCCAGCGACGCAGCCGTGATGCTGCGGGTGGCGGCGGGCGACGAATCTTGCTTCAACTTTCTGGTGGAGAAGTACCACCGGGCCATGATTCACTTCCTGTTCCGGATGGTCCGCAACCAGGCGATTGCCGAAGAATTGGCGCAGGAGGTGTTTCTGCGCGTCTACCGGTCCAGGGAGGGCTACCGGGCCGAGGCCAAGTTCACCACCTGGCTTTACCGGATCGCGACCAACCTGGCGGTGAACTACGCGCGCGATACCAGGCACGAGCGGGCGGCACAGACCCTCTATCTGGATGCTCCGGACCAGGAGACCGGCACCACGCCGGACGTGGCCGACGATGAACCGTCGGTGGAGCAGCGCCTGATGCGCGATGAGCGGATGGCCGCCATTCGCACACACGTGATGGCTCTGCCCGAGCGGCAGCGGATGGCGGTGTTGATGCACAAGTATCAGGGGATGGATTACAGGCAGATCGGTGAGGTGCTCAAGCTGAGCGAGTCGGCGACCAAGTCGCTGCTCTTTCGCGCCTACCAGACGCTCAGGGACAAGCTGAAGGATTTTGTGTGAGTGGAAACAAGCCGGGCGCGACCGGCGGGAGTGGGGTGGTAACCATGGAACGGATGAAATTGAATTGCACCGGGATGGAATCGAAGCTGGCGGACCTGCTGCTCGATCCGGACGCGGTGCCTGCCAAGGTTCGAGCGCATGTTGACGAGTGTGACAGCTGCCGCGGGGAGCTTGCGGAGTTGCGGGCGACAATGGCCCTGCTGGATACCTGGAAGGGACCGGAGCCGAGCCCGTATTTTCTCACTCGTTTGGACGCGCGGATGCGGGAAGAGCGCGAGGCTGCGCCGGCCGGCTGGCCTGCAACCTGGCTTGCCCGGTTGCGCGCCCGCCTGGACTACGGGCCGGCAATGCACGTCCGTCCGCTGGCGGCCATGGCGCTGACCGTTGTATTGCTCGTGGGCGGGGGAATGTATCTGGGCATCACCGACTGGGACCAGACGGCCACGCCTCCGGGACAGCCCGCCGTGGTGCACGATCTGCAAACGCTGGATAGCAACGCCCAACTGCTGGACCAGATGGAAGCGCTTTCCAGTCCCAACGACAACGGAGACTAGCCAATTATTTTGGATGGGCTGAGGTTCCCCGGCGATAGCTCTTCATCGCCAGGGTGGGACGAAGGCGGAAAGAGACGATGACCGGGACACAAAATTCGGGATGCATGCGGCGCGCAGTTCTGGTTGCGGCTGTCGCGGTTCTCTGTGCTCCCGCGCTCTGGGGGGCTCACGGCCAACACTCCAATGCATCCCCTCGTTCCGCTCCCGCGCCCGCGCCACGCAACTCGGCCGCGCCGCCGCGGCCCGCACAGAATCAGTCGAATAAGCCTCAAAAACAGAACCGGTCTGCCCCCCAGTCTCAAGGCAGGCCCCAGGGGAACGCGATGCAGCGTCCGGGGCCCGGCTACGCCGCGCCTGCGCTCCGTCCCGGTTATCCAAACTCTCGCCCCAGCTATCCGGGCTCTCCGTATCGCGCCCCTGCTTCGCCTTCCTCACCCTATGCGGCCCCCGCTCGGCCGGGTTACGCCTATCCCGGCGCGGCGCCTCCGGGTCACCTGGGCGACTGGCTCAATCGGCACCGGGGCCTGCCGGTCCAGGACCAGGAGCGGATGCTGCGCAGCGACCCTAACTTCTACCGGCTTCCTCTCGCCGAACAGCAGCGGCTGCTGCAGCAATTGCACCGGGTGAACCAGATGCCTGAGGAGCAGCGGCAGCGCCTCCTGGCTCGCAACGAGATGCTGGAGCACATGTCGCCCCAGGACCGCATGCAGGCGAATCTTGCCGGACGCCGCTGGGCCGCCCTGCCACCGGATCGCCAGACGCTGGTGAGCCGCGCCTTCCGGGATCTGCGCGCGGTTCCACTGGAACAGCGCCAGATGGTGCTGAACTCGAGCCGCTATCAAGGCGTGTTCAGTCCGGGCGAGCGGGAGATCCTCTCCGATATTCTGCGCGCCGAACCCTACGAACCGGCGCGATAGCCGTGTAAGAAAGTGCAGGAAAACGACGGCCGCGGAGAGTTTCTTCGCGGCCGTCGTTTTCTGCAACGAAACGCAACCCCGAAACCCGTTCAAGTTTCGCGGAAAAGTAGCTTTACCGGCCAGATCCAGCGGCCCGCGCAGCCGGATGTCGCGCGACGATGTTCCCACCTGGACCTCGAATGTGCCCGGTTCGGCCACCCAGGCCTACTTGTCCGGGCTGAACAGGATGTGGAAAAACTCATTTCGGTGAAGGGTACGGGCTTTGCAGGCTGCGGGAAAACTCGATCCGGAGGGAGGCGGGGATTTCAACCCCCGCATAAAGCCAACAGGATCAACGCGGGCTTTAGCCCCGGAGGGACGCTTTTCGCCGATTTCGCGCGAAATCCCGAGTTTTTCCGCAGCCTATTTGGTCCGTATGTAAATGGAATGGAATCAACCTGGGCCTTAACCTGCGGGATGCTTTTCGGGGCATTTTTGCTTGAGAGCCGCCCTTTTTCCGCAGCCTTGAAGCCCGGACCCTCAGGAAATCGAGATGCACCGGCCCTTGCAGGCCAGCTGGAGCCGCTGAAGGGAGATCAAAAAAAAGGCCCAAACTCTTGCGGATGGGAGTATCATGGTTCGCAGCCGGACGGGCGGGATCGGAGTTCCGGCTGCCTCAAATCGGAAGCGGCCGCGTACCCTTCTGAAGTGCTCCCGTGAGGACCTCATCCGGGACAGACCATTCAAATGGCGGAGGTGAGAAACATGACCTTCGACCTCGCTGCTTTTCTGGAAACAGCAGGAGTGGGACGAAGAGTCGTCCAATTGCAGCCCAAACAAGTTTTCTTTACGCAAGGAAGTTCGGCCGACTCCATCTTCTATCTGCGCACGGGCAGAGCCAAACTCACCGTCGTTTCGCAAGAAGGGAAGGAGGCCACGGTCGCGCTTCTCACCGCCGGGGAGTTCGTTGGAGAGGAGTCGCTGGCCAGCGTGGGCGCGCTGCATATGGCTACTGCAACGGCCATGACCGTCTGTACAGCGCTCAAAATACAGAGGGAGGAGATGATCCGCGTGATGCACGAGGAGCATTCCCTTTCCGAAATGTACATGAAGTTTCTGCTGGCCCGCAGCATGCGGACCCAGGCCGATCTTGTCGATCAGCTTTTTAACTCCAGCGAGAAGCGCTTGGCGAGAATTCTCCTGTTGTTGGCCGAATTCGGCAAGCCAGGTGAACCGGAACCCTTCGTTCCTCCCATCACTCAGGAAACTTTGGCGGAGATGATCGGCACCACCCGGTCCCGCGTCAGCTTCTTCATGAATCGCTTTCGCAAGCTTGGCCTCATCGAATACAACGGCCGCATCCGGGTCCATAAGTCGCTGCTCAATGTGATTCTGCACGATCAATTCACCGAGCGTCCCTTTGAGGAATCTCCTGTTTAGGCCGCTCCGTCTGGTCGATCGAAGCCGGCCAGGCGCGGCGAGCGTGAGCCGTGAAGGCGCAAGACGCCGGGTGCTCCAGGGGCTCGTCCGCCGCGGCGCAGAGACCTGGGATGCAGCGGCCCCGGAACCGGCGCTAAGCTACAATCAGAGATGGGCCAAGGCCCATCTTTTTTTGCGCACTCAGTGCAAGACCAGCAAGGAGCTTCAAATTCTATGGCGATTCCCGCCACTCAAATGCGTCCCGGCATGATCATCAAGCACAACGACCAGCTGCACCTGGTCTTCAAGGTTGAGCACCGCACACCGGGCAACCTGCGCGCCTTCATCCAGGCCAAGCTGCGCAACCTCAGGACCGGGGCCATGTTCGAGCACCGCTTCCGCTCCGGCGACGCCATTGAAAAGGTAGTCGTCGACGAGGTTTCAATGGATTTCCTCTACGCCGACGGCGACGACTACTACTTCATGAACCCCGTGGACTACGAGCAGACCGTGCTCAAGGGGACCACGCTCGGCGATGCCGTCGAGTACCTTGTCCCCAACCTGCAAATCAAGGTCAGCTACCACGATGGCCAGGCCGTGGGCATCGAACTGCCGGCGGCGGTCGAGCTCACAGTCGTCGAGACCGAGCCGGGCCTCAAGTCGGCCACCGCCTCCAGCGTAACCAAGCCCGCCAAGACCGAAACCGGGCTTGTGGTCCAGGTGCCGGCCTTCATCAACGAGGGCGAAAAGATCCGCGTGGACACCAGCGAAGGCGCTTACCTCAGCCGCGCATGAGCAGTCTGTTCCACTCGAGAATCGCCGCATTTATTCCCCACGGATTTGGGGCGCCAGAAACTTGTAGTTCGGCAGTGCAAGGATTCTCGACCGGGCGGCACGATCACCGATGATTGAAGATAATCGCCGCGCCCGCCGGGATGGAGGTTTCCATGAAACCGCTGCTTCTCACGCTTGTTCCTCTCTTGTTCTTGCAGGAGGCTGCTGGAATGGCTCAAACGTCCTTATCACCCACGCCTGACCAGGCCGCTGTCGCCGAAGGCAACAACGCCTTCGCCGTCGAGCTCTACGGCCAACTGCGCAAGCAAAACGGCAATCTCTTCTTCTCGCCGGAGAGCATCTCCACCGCGTTCGCCATGGCCTATGCCGGAGCGCGGGGCGACACCGCTTCAGAGATAGCGAAAGCCCTCCATTTCACGCTGCCGCCGGAGCGGTTGCATCCGGCCATGGGCGCGCTGCTCGCCAATCTTAACGCCGCGCATGACGGATACCAGCTTCGCGTGGCCGACGCTCTCTGGGCGGAAAAGGACTATACGTTTCTTGATGATTACCTCAAGCTGACCAGCACCGACTACGGCGCGGGATTCAATCGTGTGGATTTCAAGGGCGCGCCCGATGCGGTGCGGCTGACCATCAACCAATGGGTCGAGCAGCAGACCGCGGACAAGATCAAGGACCTGCTCCAGCCCGGTGTGCTCACCCCCGCCATGCGCCTGGTGCTCACCAACGCCATCTATTTCAAAGGCAACTGGCAAACGCAGTTCGACAAGGCGCAAACCAGGGATGAGGATTTCCATCTCTCCGCGGCGCAGACCGTCAAAGCGCCCCTGATGAACCTGCAAGGCCGCTTCAACTACTTCAACGGCGGAACGTTTCAGGTGCTGGAGATTCCCTACAAGAGCGGCGATCTGTCCATGATCGTCTTCCTGCCCAACGATGTGAACGGTCTGTCTGCTCTGGAACAGTCGCTGACTGCGTCCAGCACGCAGCAATGGCTCGGCCAGTTGCGGCCGGGTTCCAAGGTCATCCTAACGCTGCCGAGGTTCAAGATGACGCAGCAATTTGAGCTTGCAGGCACGCTTGGCGCGATGGGGATGCCACAGGCGTTTGAAAAGAACGTCGCCGATTTTTCAGGGATGACCGGCAAGCGCGATTTGTGGATTTCGGCAGCCATTCATAAGGCTTTTGTCGATGTCAACGAGGAAGGAACCGAAGCCGCGGCGGCAACGGGAATCGTGATGAGGTCCATGGCCGTGACCCGCGAGCAGCCGCCCATCGTCTTTCGCGCGGACCACCCGTTCCTCTTCCTGATCCGCGACAACCGCTCCGGCGGCATCCTCTTCATGGGCCGCGTGACCGATCCGACGAAGTGATCTGATGACCTTTGGTTCTTGAAGCCGGGTGCCCCAGGTCTCGCTTCTGAGACCTGGGATAGCACGAACCCAGACAGCTCCCACATTTTCACTCAGAACTTGGCCTCGGGCAGGCTCACCGGCCTGGCTTCGAGCAGCGCTTCGATTTTGGCCAGATCGTCCAGCACCGCGCTGGAGACCGGAGCGTCCACCTGCACCACGGCCAGCGCCTTTACTGGCTTGACTCCGGAGCGCTGGCGGCCCAGGGCGAAGTTGGCGATGTTGACGCCGTGCTCGCCCAGAATGGTGCCGATGCGGCCGATCACGCCCGGCACGTCCAGGTTGCGGCACACCAGCAGGTTGCCCTCGAGCGGCGTCTCGATGTCGATCCCGTCGAACTCCAAAAGGCGCGGCTGTTCGCCGTGCAGGACGGTGGCGCTGGCTCGGCTTGAGCCCGCCCCGGTGTGCAACTCCACGGTCAGCACGCTGGCCGCGCCGCCGCGATGGGTTTCCTGCTTCTCCTCGTGAATGCGGATGCCGCGTTCCTGGGCCACGGCAGCCGCGTTTATGCGGTTCACGTTCTCCGAGCCCTGCAGCAATCCCTCGATGGCCGCGTTGCGCACCAGGTCGGTCTTGGCTTCGGCCAGCGATCCGCCATAAACAAGATCGATGGCCTCGATGCCGCCCTTGCCGGTCTGCGCCAGAAACGATCCCAGGCGCCCGGCCAGGTCGATGTAGGGCGCCAGCACCACATACTCCTCGTGGCTCAGAGAGGGCAGGTTGACGGCATTCTGCACCACTCCAAGCTTCAAATACTCGCGCACCTGCATGGCGATCTGCACCCCTACCGCCTCCTGCGCCTCGGCCGTCGAGCCGGCGATGTGCGGGGTCAGAATCACGTTGTCCAGCTCCGCATACGGCGAGTTCTTCGCCGGCTCTTCCACAAACACGTCCAGCGCCGCGCCGGCCACCTGGCCGCTCTTGAGCGCCTCCACCAGCGCCGCATCGTCCACCAGTTCGCCGCGCGCGCAGTTGATGATGCGCACGCCCTTCTTCATCGCCGCCAGCGACTTGGCGTTGATCACTCCCGCCGTCTGCGTCGTCAGCCCCACGTGCAGCGTGATGTAGTCGGACCCGGCAATCAGCTCGTCAAGGGTCACCAGCTTGATGCCGTTCTCGCGCGCCACCGCGGCCGAAACGAACGGGTCGCAGCCTACAATTTCGAGGCCGAAACCCTTGGCCCGCCTGGCCACTTCCAGACCGATGCGCCCCAGTCCCAGAATGCCCAGCGTCTTGCCGCGCAGTTCCGCTCCTTGCAGGCTCTTCTTCTCCCACTTGCCGGCGTGCATGGTGGTGTTGGCGGCGGGCAGTTTGCGGGCCAGCGCCAGCATCAGTCCGATGGTCAGCTCGGCCACGGCCACGGCGTTCGCTCCCGGCGTATTCATCACCACAATGCCCCGCCGCGTGGCCGCATCGGCGTCGATGTTGTCCACGCCCACGCCGGCCCGGCCCACCACGCGCAGCTTGGGCGCGTGCTCCATCAGCGCGTCGTCCACCTGCACGGCAGAGCGCACCACGAGCGCATCGGCATCGGCCAGGGCAGCCGGCAACCCATCCGGCAACTGGTCGTGCGTCAGGACTTCCCACCCCGGCTCAGCCGCAAACACGGCCAGCGTTGCCGGGGAAACCTTCTCCGCCAGAACGATCTTCATCGCGTCTCCCTTGTCCGCCGCGGCGGACGCGCTTTCATACTCGTCAAAGCGGATGCCCTCGATCTCGCACAGCAGATCGAACATCCGCACCACGGCCGCATGCGGCTTGCCCTCGCCCCGCTCGTAGTTGGTGATCGAGTTGGGATGCACGCCCAGCCGATCGGCCATCTCGTATTGATAGAGGTCCAACTGCTTGCGCGCGATCAGCAGCTTTTCCCCAAAACTCAGTTCGGGCATCAATTTCCTTCCGGTTATCAACCCAGTCAATTCCGTTTGACCGGGGTTAACGGAGAGATCGGAGCTAGGGGAGTTAGCTGAAGCAGCGGCTTTGGCGTCACTAACTCCGCTAACCCAGCTAACTCAGCTTTCTCCCGGCCGGCTTACCTACCCTTTCACCGCATCCGCATACACCTGCTGCGCCGCCGCCACCGCCTGCCCATACTTGACCGGCAGCCCCAGCGTGTCCTTGGCAATGTGCTCCATCGCTCCCAGCAGCGCCACGGTGTCCAGGTAGTCGAAGAACCCCAGGTGCGCCACGCGGAAGATCTTGCCCTGCATCTCCCCCTGGCCGTTCGCCGTCACCAGGGCAAACCGTGTCTTGAGCGCCTTCACCACGTCGCCCGAATTCATTCCCTCGGGCACCGCCACCGCCGTAGCCGCGGCCGCTGGCGCCGTGGGCGCAAACAGCGTAAAGCCCAGCGCCACGAGGCCGGCCCGCGTGGCCGCCGCATTCACCTGCGCATTGTCGATCAGCGCCATGCGCCCCTTTTCCAGGTCGCCGCCCGCCTGCCCGGCAATGTAATCCAGCGCCGCGCCCAGCCCGGCAACCAGCGCCACAGCCGGCGTGTACGCGCTCTCGCCCTTCACGGCGTTCTTGCGCTCCTTGCGCAGGTCGAAGTAGTAGCGCGGATTCGTCGCCGTCTCCATCGCCGCCCACGCCTTCTCGCTCACGCTCAGGTAGCTGAGCCCCGGCGGAATCATCACCGCCTTCTGCGAGCCGCCGATCAGCACGTCGATCCCCCAGCCGTCCACGTCGAAGTGCGTGGTCCCCAGGCCGGTGATTCCATCCACCACCAGCAGCGCCCCGGTCTCCTTGACCAGTTTCGCAACCGCCTCCACGTCGTGCCGCACCGCGGTCGAGGTCTCCGTGGCCTGCATGTAAACGGCCTTGTGCTCCGGCTTCAGCGCCGCTCGCACCTCGGCTAGGTCGAAGGTCTGCCCGTAGGGAGCCTTCACCAGGTCCACCTGGCAGCCGAAAGCCTTGGTCAGGTCGGCCCAGCGCTCGCCGAACTTGCCGGCCGAGAGCACCAGCACCCGGTCGCCCGGCGAGGTCAGGTTCGAAACCGACGCCTCCATCGCCCCGGTTCCGGAACTCGACAGCAGCAGCACGTCGTTCTGGGTGCCGACAAAGACTTTCAACTGGTCCAGCACCCGCTGGAACAGGGCGCGAAATTCCGGCGTGCGGTGGTGAATGTCCGCCGCCGCCATGGCAAATTGGGCCGCAGGCAGCAGCGGCGTCGGGCCGGGTGTGAACAAGCGCGTCTTGCGAATCATTTTTCTCTCCCCTCAATCTGAACCAGAACTCTGCCGCACACAGTGCCCGAGAAGGGGCCAGGTTCGACCCCCATCCCAGTCAACATCAACCACAGAATACACAGTTTTGTGGTTTTTGTGAATTCTATCCTGTGCAAATCTGGCAATAATATACTTGACAGACTACGCCATTTGTTCTAGTCTAAGAGCATGGAATACGTAGTCAAGACCTTACAACAAGCGATTCAACACTTTGCGGACTCTGAGAACTGCCGGAAGTTCATGGTTTTCGTGCGCTGGCCGGATGGAGTGCCGAAGTGCCCCTATTGCGGCGCAACCAAACTCACTTGGATGGCGAACGCGAACGCATACCGCTGCTATGGCGACCATCCCAAGCAGAAGTTCTCGCTCAAGGTCGGGACCGTCTTTGAGGATTCTCCTATTGCCTTGGAGAAATGGCTTCCTGCTGTATGGTTGCTCTGTAACGCGAAGAATGGCATTTCCAGCTATGAGTTGCACCGTGCGCTAGGCGTCACCCAGAAAACCGCATGGTTCATGCTGCACCGCATCCGGTTAGCGATGGAATCACAGTCATTCGTCAAGATGGGCGGCAATGAGGGCGGTGGATGGTCTGAAGTCGAAGTCGATGAAACCTTTGTCGGCGGCAAAGAGCAGAACATGCACCTGAAGCGCAGGCTTGCGCTACGCGGCAGCGCCGGAAGCAAAGGTAGACAATCCAAGGCCATCGTAATGGGAATTCTCGACCGCGATGCCCGCCAAGTTCGCGGTAAGGTGATTCCGGACGTGCGCCGGGATGTTCTGCAAAGCGAAATTGTGCGGCAGGTTGCGCCGCATTCCTTCGTCTACACCGATGCCCACAAGGGATATGAGGGCCTTGACTCGAAGGAATTCATTCACTGCACCGTGAGCCATGTGACCGAATACGTTCGCGGGAGGGTCCACACTCAGGGAATCGAGAATTTCTGGAGTTTGCTCAAGAGGGGATTGAATGGAACCTATGTAGCCGTCGAGCCATTTCACCTTGACCGCTACGTAACAGAGCAGATATTCCGCTACAATAATCGTGCAACGCAGGATAATCCGCTCGAAGACGCGGACAGATTTGTCCTGGCAGTATCGCAAGTGGTAGGGAAACGCCTCACCTATGCAGAACTGACCGGCAAGGTGGGAGAAACGGAAGCCTTCTAACGCACCTTGGAAGAAGAGGCAGCGACGCGGGAAGCGGCCCTAGACGTTCGTTTGGCTTCGCGCTCTGCGTCCAGCTTGGCTTTGATTTCAGCGTGAGGCACAGAAACAAGCCTCCGCGCAAATTCGGTGAAGCGGTCGAAATCGCCTGTATCAATCTTGGCGGATGGCTCAGGCAGATTCGGCATACACGCCCCTAGATTGGAGCGTAAACCTGATGTGTGCCCAAAGTCAAGGGACTGTCACTATGGCCGGACTTCGTGACGTGAGAATTCCGTATACCCGAGAGCCATCAAGCGATGACGTGCGGGAAGCACCTCTTTACTCTCTTGCTGAGGTCGCATATTTCCTGAACATCCCAAAGCCAACCCTGCACAGGTGGTCAAGACCTAGATATAACAAAAAACGGGAACTGGTCGAACCTCTCATAGTTCCAGCAGATCGAGAATCCGCCCTCTTTTCTTTCTACAATCTGACGGAGGCGCATATCCTTTCCGTCATAACGCGATTTCACCGGGTAAAGTTGCCACGCGTGAGAAGTGCAGTCAAGGAACTTCAGATCCTCGCCATGTCTAACCCAAAACACCCGCTACTTTCCAAAGAGTTCTATACCGATGGGCGCGATCTTTTTGTGAAGACGGTTGAGGGACGACAGAAGCAAACCATCAACCTGTCGCAATTCGGACAGCTCGGACTGAGAGAGGTACTTGATTCTTATTTAGAGCGGATTGAAAGGGATGCGGCTTTCAATCCGGTCAAACTGTACCCGTCACATCAGATCGGGAAGGTCGTTTCCATCATTCCGACCGTATCTTCCGGTCGGCCCATCATAGATTTGCTCGGTGTCCCTGTTGCATCGGTTTGGAACCGTCGTCGGGCCGGGGACAGTATCGAAATCATCGCCGACGATTATGAGATTCCCGAATCAGAAATTGAAGGAGCGATAGCGTACATTGAACAACTTGCAGCCTAAACCGAGTTCGACGGTGCTGTTTTTAGACGCTACGCACCAAAGCAAGGTAACTTCTAAGTTGCTGAGCGACCTCGATGTCAAAGTCGAGGTGCACAGAAGGCACTACCTCCCAGCCGCTCCTGATCCAGAGTGGATTGCAGATGCAACTCGCCGAGGCTGGGTGATTATCAGCGGAGATAAAGGCATTCGGGAAGATGGAGTAAACAGGCACGCCGTTATCAAGGCATGCGCAAAAGTCTTTCTCTTGGCAGACACAAACAGTCGCGGAGCAGAGTGGGCAGCGTCACTAGTGATGGCGCGCAAAAAGATACTTAGGATTGCGGAGCAAAACAACGGCCCCTTCTATTGCGTGGTGGAAAAGGGAAGCGATCATCACGTGCATAAACCGGAGTTTTTCGAGCAAGGAGGCCCAATTCCATCTCTTTCAATTAGTGAATCTCAGATTGCGGCGCCCATCCCTGGCGAGACAGGAAGGGAACCCGAAACCCGGCCACCCGCAGTTCAGGAAAAGATGATCTTCCCGGAAGACTAATTTAGTCGGTCATAAGAAAACAGGGCCAATCGATTTAGTCGATTGACCCTGCCAGTTCTGTGCCCAACCCCGCGTTTTCACTCGGGATAGATCACACCCTCTCGTAGGGTCTATTCAGAATAGACCACTCGAAAGCCTCTGGCAAGCCATTTACCCCAGGCGAGAATCGAACTCGCGACCATACCCTACGAGTGGCGTGCTCTATCCACTGAGCTACTGGGGCGAAGCCATTATATGAAATTCAGCCAGCCAGCCACACTAGCGGGCAGAGGTAATACGAAGAGCAGGCGAATAGTGCATTCATAGGAATGTATCGAACTAGTAAACATGTTTTTTAGGTAATCTTCGGGTTCTGTGCTTGAAAGATCAGGAATTTAGGAAATTGCCCACACCTTGAATGTGCGCAGAAACGCAATTTCTGCTACTATCTCAGCCAAGTGCCTGTGTCCGTTGCCTGCACAGGGGCGTCGCCGCCGTGTTTGCTGCACGGTGGACGCCTTGTTGTTGATGGGTTTTCGGAACGGGTTGGACTTGATTGGCGGGCTTTTGGGTTGCCGGTTTTGGTTGGAAGGAACCTATTCACCTCCCACCTTAAACGGGTTCTCACTGAAAGTCAAGCACAGGAAATCCCTGTCTCCAACGAGAGACGGGAAAGCCGGGCTATCTCTTCGAAGACAGCCCGGCCAAATGGGGGCGTAGCTCAATTGGCAGAGCAGCCGACTCTGGATCGGCAGGACAGAGGCTTCGAACTCCTCCCGCCCCCACCATTCAACATGACGCAAAATTCAGCGTATTTGTTTAGAATCCACCACGTCAATACCCAGTTAGTAAACAATGATCCCATTTTTGCGGCAAACGGCTCCTGCCTGTAGTCAGCCAAGTATATTATTGCCGCAAATCTTAGCCAACACCCAAATCGGACACTATTCCTGGTCCTGCACTGCTTAACTTTGCAGGATAATACCCTTGATGGCATATCACTTCCAAGATATAATTGAAGAATGACTTGGGAAGTTGAGGTCAGCGACGAATTTATCCACTGGTACGAATCCTTGAATGAGCGGGAGGGAGTGAGCGTAGACGCTGCTGTCGATATGCTTCAAGACTATGGCCCCACACTCGGGCGGCCCTATGTAGATACGCTCAGAGGATCCAAATACTCAGATTTGAAGGAGCTGCGGGTCCAGCACTTGGGGCGCCCCTTGCGCATTCTTTTCGCCTTCGACCCGCGCCGCAACGCCTACCTGATCCTCGGTGGCGACAAGACCGGAAACGTCAGTTGGTATGTCGATGCAATTCCCCGCGCAGAGGCAATCTATGCCCAACACCTCAAAGAGATTGGGGAGTGAACCGAATGGCCACAAAATGGAGAGATATTCGCAAGACGCATTCGCCCGAGGTTGAGGCGGAGATCGCGCGCCGCGTCAAGGAAGCCGCCGGCGTGATGACCCTCTACCAGCTACGGGAGGCCCGGAACCTGACTCAGGTGAGCCTCGCCAAGGTTCTGAATGTCAACCAGGGCGCTGTATCCAGGATGGAGAAGCGCACGGATATGTACGTTTCCACGCTGCGGAACTTCATTCAGGCCATGGGCGGGCAGCTCCAGGTCAAGGCCATATTTCCCGAGGGCGAAGTGCAGATCGAGCAGTTTGAGAGCCTGGCGGAGCCCCAGCAGGAATCTCCTGTAACAACGCACCCCTAGCCGACTCGCCAACCCACGCCACCACGTTTCACAAGAGAGGGAAGGACTCCCATGACCGAAGCAGGCGCACTCGAAACCCTGATCAGCCAACAGGTCGTCATCGCCATGAAGGCCCACGACGCGGTCCGCACCACCACGCTGCGCCTTATCAAGAACGCGCTCAAGAACAAGGCCATTGAGAAGCGCGCCCGGCTCACCCCTGCCGAGGAGCAGCAGGCGCTGGGGACCATGATCAAGCAGCGCCGCGACTCCATCGAGCAGTTCACCAGGGGCAACCGCCCCGAGCTGGCCGCCGCTGAAGCCGCCGAGATCGTCGTCATCGAGGAATTCCTGCCCAAAGCCCTCGACGAAGCCGGCCTCCACGCCCTGGTAACCGAAGCCATCGCCGAACTCGCCGCCTCCTCGGGCAAAGCGCCCACCCCCAAAGAAATCGGCATTGTTATCAAGGCCGTTCAGGCCAAACTCCAAGCCACCAGCCTGCGCGCCGAAGGCCGCATCGTCAGCGAATTGGTGAAGAAGGAACTGGCAGGTTAGGAGCGCGCAAACTCCAGCAGCCGGGTACCCCTGGTCATCCGCCGTGGCGGACCACGGCGGAAGACCAGGGAATCCCTGTTATCGGTGCTGGAATACGCCGAGCCGAAGAACCCGCTCTCTGCTCTTCGTCCATAGAGCGCGGCCAGCCCCATCGGTCCGTCAGGCCCGGTCCTTCTTGACGCACCTCTCGGCGCGCGCCCCTACTGTTTAGCGGCACGCACCAGGAGCACCCGGCCCGCGAGGTCGATGAAGTCCTGGGAGCCGGGACGCGCGGCATCGTTGCCGGAGTGGAAATCGAAGATGGTGACGGATCCCGGTTTGTCGCCGCGCTCCTGCGAGGTCCATAGACGCGTGCAGGAGAGGTGGATCAAGTCCGTTACATGGACCTCGTCCGCAGCCGCGCCGAGCTCGTCAACGGCGGCCGCACAGCCAGATTTGCGAGTCTTGGCCTTATCGTACAACCCCGCCAACTCGCCGAGGGTCGGCAGCCGCCAGTCCGCGTAGCCGCCCCTGCGATAACTCCCGGCATAAGACTTCGCGCCTGGCCAGCTTAAAGCGGCTCCGTTGTCCCTCGCCGCCCACATCAGGTTCGTCTTCGTATCCAATACTGTTCCGTCATCGTAGGCGATGAAACCGCCGTCCTTTTCAGTCTCCTTGGGCGGAGTCTTTTCGGCGCCCTGTGCGGAAGGGGCCTTCGCGGGCGGCTTGGGAGCAGGAAGTTCCTGACCGTCGTGCTGGCGCAACAACTCCTGAATGTCTTTTTGTTCCCACACGATTGCCGAGTGCAAAGGCGACCAGCCGTCATTGTCCACGGCGTTGATATCTGCCTTGTTGGCCAGCAGCAACTCCACCATGTCCTTGTTGCCTTTCGCCGCCGCCAGGTGCAAGGGCGTCGATCCGTTGTTGGCCTTGGCATTGACATCTGCCTTGTTCGCCAACAGCAGTTTCGCCACGTCCAGGTGGTCATTAAACGCCGCGATGTGCAAGGGAGTCTGGCCGTATTTTTCGTCCTTGCTGGAAACCAGATCGGGATGGTCTTTGAGCAGCAATTTGACCTTTGCCAGGTCGCCGTTCCGGGCCGCTTCGTGAATCGGACCGCAGAAGCCGGCGGGGCCCGAAGCCAGCGCGGCTGACAGGAGCAGCGCAACGGCGGCGCGGCGGGGTAGGGCAAGTTGAAGTAGGTGCAGTTTGCAGCGATGGAAGGTGCTCATATTCAGAGAGATACCCCTTTCAGCGTTGATTCGGCAACATTTTACCACGCCCCAGCGTTTGGCGAGGCCGACGGTAGTGGGTCAGTTTGGATTTCCACAGTCCGCTTTAGCATCTCGATCTGTGAAATCATGGATACATGACCATCGGGAAGGGTAAACGACCCCGCGATCCGAACCAGCTTGCCAAGTGGATTGTAGAGCAGTCCACGGCGGAGGCAAAGCCCATCGCGCCAGGACCGGAACCGTTCAGCCTATCGGCATACATGGCTGCGATGGGACGGAAGGGTGGAATGGTAGGCGGAAAGCGGCGTTTGGTGACAATGACGCCGGATGCACGGAGAGCAGCGGCGGCAACGGCGGCTCAGGCGCGGTGGGGAAAGAAAGCGAAGAGGGACGACAAGTAATTCCCTATTCCGTACTGGCGATGTAGCAATCTGTTTGCGTACAGGCAAAGCCGATATATCCGGTGCTCCAGAGTGATCGATTTGTATTCCTTCCCTCTTCTACCTTTTGGACGTAGAAATTATGGGCGCTAGCCTGTACCCTCGGTGGGCGCGAAAGAAATGCGCCAAGCGCCATCCCCAGCAGTACGGCGGTCAGAATAATCAAGGAAGATTTGAGCGACTTCATGTGTTCTCCTTTCCGGTGTTTTGAATCAGGAGTATTATAGACGTAAATAGAAAAGCCGCGCCTGCAAGCGCGGCCCTTACGATCTTGTGTTGGCAATTCCAAGATACACTAGGAGTGTGCCAAATGCAAGATGATAGGAAAGCAAGAGCAATCGCTAAGTCTTTTCTTACGTTGTTTTCTCCGAACCGTTCCACCCCCAATGTATTAAGTGACCGTTTGGACACCGCAGGTTCACTTCCTGCGGCCTATCTCGGAACCATTTGTCATTGGATTTCACGTCGGTATTCATGTTCCACGTTACGAACAGTGGTATCTGAAATTCGCAATTTTCCTCGCAGGTTGGTAGCCATACGACAAAGGCCGCATCTTCGATTAGGTCCGTCAATACCTTTGTATCCGACGCTCGATTATAAGGAGAGTCGGGGTCAAGGCTACGAATTTGAATGTTCATGCATCGCCAACATACAAAGGCTACAGACGGATAATCGTTGGGCTGGCCCGCTTGATATTGAACTCGCTGCCGAATCGTATCAAGCGGGAGCGAATTGGGCCATTCACAACTTTCGCAGAGAAAGCAGCAACACACAATAGAGTCAGCCATATAAACGATTCTCCTGAATTCCGCAATTATAGATCGCAAAGAGAAGAATTCTCTTGACATTCCAAAGCGGCTTTGGCATAATAGTCATTATGAATTGCTTGGACTCCCAAACCCGCTCCAGAATCGTAAATTGCCTGATTGAAGGCTGCTCCATCCGTGCGACTTGCCGCATGACGGGAGCGGCCAAGAATACGGTCGTAAAGCTGTTGGCGGACATGGGAACTGCTTGTGCCACCTACCATGATTTTCACGTTCGCAATCTCAAAGTTCGCCGGTTGCAATGCGATGAAATTTGGTCGTTTGTCGGAGCAAAAAAGAAGAATGCGACGGTAGAGCAGAAGTACTTCGGATGGGGAGATATTTGGACGTGGATTGGAATTGACGCCGACACCAAACTGGTCGTTTCCTACCTAGTAGGCGGACGGGATGCGGGATGGGCAATGGAATTCATGGAAGATTGCGCCAGCCGCATCAGAGGGCGCGTCCAGGTTACGACAGACGCGCACAAGCCATACCTCAAAGCCGTGGAAGGCGCTTTCGGATTGGAAGTGGATTTTGCTACGCTCCAAAAGATTTATGGCGCAACGTCAGACGAAGATCAGCGGCGCTATTCTCCAGGCAAGTGCATTGGCTGTGAGATGAAGACGGTTCTAGGGTATCCCGATCCTCAGCACGTCAGTACCAGTTATGTGGAAAGACAGAATCTCACCCTGAGAATGTCTTCACGCCGGTTTACCAGACTGACGAACGGATTCAGCAAAAAGGCTGAGAACCATGCTCATGCGGTGGCGCTGCACTACATGCACTACAACTATTGCCGCGTTCATCAGACTTTGCGGGTGACCCCGGCAATGGAAGCTGGAATCACGGACCACGTTTGGGGAATAGATGAATTGATTGCGCTACTGCCAAAGCCAACCGTAGGGCCGTCCAGAATCGACCCGGAACTGTTTCGGCGAGTGCTTGGAGAGAGCGCCTAAAGATTCAGGTATTTATCTGGCTCGTCCATCATTTTCTGAAAATCTGGTTCTCTAATCGCTTCTCCTGCGTGTGTTCGGAAAACAAAGCCGCTAAACCCAAAGTTGCTTCTCAGGGCTTTCTTATCAAGGAAATCCATAAATCGTGGTCTATCATCAAACCCGTTGCGCGACATGATTTTCTCGGTTAAGCGAGAAAGCATTCCGTCTAATGCCCCCCCATACTTTGTTTCCGCCCAAATCATACCATCTATCCATGCGGGTTCAGGATCGTCCGTTCTAAGCAAGACGGCATCCGTTCCGCCGCCGCAAGCCCCTCGGCAGTCCTTTTTGGCGCGATACATCAGATAAGACATTTGGGCAAGGCACACGCGGGGTTGGACCAATGGACCGAAGAGCATACGGAATAGCGGGTCAGTCACTACAGCGCCAGCACCTATCGCTACATACCCGTTGGAGTCATTGATTGTTTTCCGCAGGGCTATTCCTGACGAATCGCAAAGGTACAATCCAAGGCAGTCAGAATTATTTAGTGTAGGATCGAGACGGCATCCCAATATAAAAGCGATATAAGGACGATCATCTTTAAGGGTGGGCATCTCTGCCCACTGTTCCAATCGGCTCTTAACGACATCTTCTACGCCGATGAAGGATTTAGGATCAGCCAGATTTAGGTCTGCGAGAATATCGGTGGCAAGCGCCTCAGCGGGATTTACTTCTAGGCAGGAATACGCAATAACGTAGGCTCCTGTGGCTGCTCGCAAAGTCTTAATTTTTGATCTGTCATGGGTAGTGCCGTCCGTGTATGTCATTTGTGTATCAGCGGCTACGACCATTCCGCCTTGACATAGCATCCCTATCGCTATGGTCATGCGCTTTCCTTTCGGAGGCCACTGAAGTCTTGGAGGTGGAAACGGACCCGGCCTTGGTTTACCGGGACGCGGCAAATCAGGCAGACTCGGACGCGGCGGCTTCGGGGATGGGAGAATCATAGCCTCACCCCCGCCTCTGTGGTCCGTTGCCCTGTGGAAATCCAAACTGACCCACTACCAGGCCGACGCGGGACGCCGCGCGCTGGGCCGCGCAGGGCTCGCCCCTGAGATCCTGGAATTTCCGCTGGACTTGCAACCCTCTCGCCCCGAGGCCCGGGATTCTCTTCGGCTACGCCCCCGCTCTCCATGCGCGGCCGGCGGGGCGGAGATCCACGCCTGCGGCTGGCAGGCGACAACTGACAACTGAGGCGGGCCGGCGGGTTGCGGTCTGGCTGCGATCGGGCCTAGTTGCCCGGCTTGGTCGCATCGGCAGGCGGGGCCGTGGCAGGTGGGGCTGCGGCGGGTGGGGCTGCGGCAGGTTGGCCCTTTGACATTCCGCGAATGTAGATGATCAGGTTCCACACGTCGTCGACCTTGGCGCGGCTCGCATCCTCGGGAGGCATCTTGTCCTTGCCCTTGCGGATGACGTCGAACAATTGCTGATCCGACTTGGCGGCCAACGACTTTGGATCGGTCCAGTCATCGAGCGTCAGTTGCATGTCCTTGGCGAGGTCGGTCTTGCCGTTGCCGTTGTCCCCATGGCAAATCGCGCAGTCCATTGCATAGAGTTTCTTCGCCTTCTCCTGCGACGCGGCAGTCGGCTTTACGGGGTTCGTAGAAGCCGGCGCGGCCTCCTGCGGCATGCGCCCCGAAGCAAGTGTGGGAGTTGGCGTGGGCGCAATCAAAAACAGGATCACGGCGGAAAAGAGCAAAAACGGCTTCAGCATGGTAGCCTCCACAGGTGCAGGTGTCGGGATCAGGCATCTTGCAGCTGATAAGTTTTTCTGGCCCGAATTATAAGCCAGATGGGTGGGTTGCCGCTCAATCGATCTTCTTCAGCCACAGATTCCAGAGGGAAACCTTCGCCGGAACGCCCTCAATCCGCAGGCCGGAAAGTCCTGAAACATTGTTCGACGAAGCCAGGTCGTCGTCCACCAGCACCGCCATCAACTGGCTGTTGAGAATGTGCGGGATCACGCCTCGGCGCGCGATGATCGTATGCTGGTTCCACTCGCCGTCCTTCCCTGCGACTGTAGCTTATGCAGGCGAGTGATCCGCATCCCGTGAGAACACTTCCGAGATCCCTTCCGGCACAGGGGCGTGCTTGAGCAGGCCTAGTTCGTCGGCCAGACGTTCCAGCCTGGCGCGGGTGGCTGCCGTGGGGGGTACCAGCGGTAGGCGAACGTGGTCGGCGCAGCGGCCCATGAGGTTGAGCACCGTCTTCACCGGGCCTGGATTCGACTCCCAGAAGTTGGCGTCGAAGAGGCGGGCGTAGCGGCGCTCCAGCTCGCGGGCCTCGACCCAATTGTTGCCGAGGGCGGCGCGGATCATGCGGCCGACCTCCCACGGGGCCTCGTTGGAGGCTACGCTGATGAGCCCGTGGGCGCCGACGCCGATGGAGGCGAGAGCCAGGTTGTCGTCGCCGGAGAAGATTTTGAAGCCGCGGGGCAGGATGTGTACCAGTTGGGCAATCTGGGGCAGCTTGCCGCTGGCCTCCTTGACGGCCTGGATGTTGGGAGCGGCCTCGGCCAGGCGGAGGACGGTTTCGGGATCGAGGTTGACGGCGGTGCGGCCGGGCACGTTGTAGAGGGCGACAGGGAGCGGGTCCACGGCTTTGGCGAGGGCCAGAAAATGCTGGAACTGGCCCTCCTGGGAGGGTTTGTTGTAGTAGGGATTTGCCGAGAGCACTGCATCGATGCCGCGCATCTGGCGGAGGCGGCCGGCGTGACGCAGCAGCGTGCGGGTGGAGTTGTGGGTGCAGCCGGCCCACACCGGCACACGGCCGGCCGCGGCCTCGGCTACGATGCAGAGCGCCAGCAGCCATTCCTCTTCGTCCAGCGTGGCCGCCTCGCCCGTGGACCCGCAGGCCACCAGAAAGTCGATGCCGGAGTCGATCTGCCAGTTCACCAGCGCCCCGAGCGCCGCTTCATCGATCGACCCATCCGCCCGAAAGGGCGTAACGATAGCTGTACCGCAACCCGTGGTTTCCATGACAGATGAGTTTATAACGGAAAGGGGTGCGCTGGAAAAGGCGACCCGCTGCACCAAGAGTGCATCCGCTACGAGCCGGTGAACCTCAGGCGACCTGGTACGTGCGGTGGAAATGCCGGCGCATGGTTCGTGCTCTCCCGGGTCTCTCCGCCGCGGTCCGCCACGGCGGAAGGCTTGTGGCGCCCGGCAATCCGGGTAGACCTACTCTGGTTCCGATGCGGCCAAGCCGATTCGTGTGAAAAGGAGGGGAGCGAGAAAGATGATCACGATGCCGGCGGCGGAGTAGCGGACGTATTCGAGAAAATAGCCGAGCGGGGAAGACTTGAGGGCAATCACGGCAAAGAACTTATCGAGAAACAGCAGCGTAACGATCAACATGGCGATGGAAAGAAGATAGCGCAGTATCTTGGCGGCGGCGTTCGAGCTGCGGGGATCGAAGTTCACCATCCTCAGCTCCAGCGGACGGGCGATGACGATGCCGGTCAGGAAACCGGCGGAGACTAAAGCCTCCTGCGGCTCGCCAGCGATGCGCCAACCGTTGACGGCAACGGTGAGCAACCAAAGCGCCAGGCTGGCTGCAACGGCGGCTGCAATCTGCGGGGTGTAAGAGAGACGGGACCATGCGGCCGAGATGGCTTCGGCGTATCTTATCCAGAGCAGGGCGACAGAGAGCCCGATGACCCAGCCGATGAGAACGTCCTCGGCATAGTGCACGCCGAGATAGGGACGCGATATTCCTATAAGCAGGATGGCCATGACGGCGATAACTCGGACGTAGCGGCTCCTTACGGAGGCATAGAGATAGGAATAAAACGCGGACGACGCCATGGCGTGGCCGGAGGGGGTGGAATACTCGGTGGCAAGCGCGGCGGCGCTCTGGGGCGATACGGCCCACTTCTGGAGATAAGTTCCTTCGCGGATGAAAGGGCGGGGATTTTTGACGATGAGCTTCAATACGTCATTGAGCGACGAGGTGAGCAACACCAATACCGAAAGCCGGATGGCTAACTGCTTGTTCCATGCGACATAGATCAGCGTGGCAATGAAGATGTAACCGGCGAAATTGCCGAAGAAGGTGGCGGCAAGAAAGAACCTGATGAGGGGGATAGTTCTGTGGTCGGCCAGGAACTGCATAAGAGCCATATTGAACGGCAGCGGAGACATGCTCTTACTTTCTTGCGAAGCGCAGTTGCGGTGAAGGTGCGGAATGGGAACGAGCGCGCGACGCTCCAGGCCGCGCGGGATGGATTGGCGAAGAAAACCCGCGCAGCGGACGGTCGAGGTCGTCTTCCATCGGGAACCCCTATAACTGGTCGAAGATCTCGCGGAAGTCGTGAACGCCGGATTTGCCGGCGAGCCACTCGGCGGCGCGGACGGCGCCGAGGGCAAAACCGCGGCGGCTGTGGGCGTCGTGACGCAATTCGAGAATATCGTCGGGGCCGGTGGCGGTGACGATGTGCTCGCCTTTGGCGTCGCCTACGCGGTGGGACGTGATCTCGACGTTGGCGCCGGGTTGGGTGGCCGCGACGATCTCGCGGAGGGTGATGGCGGTGCCGGACGGGGCGTCGAGCTTGGAGATGTGATGGGTTTCGGCGATGGAGAAGGTGTAGCCTTCGAGCTGGGCCAGCGAGGCGGTTAGGCGGAAGAACTTCTGCACGCCGATGGAAAAGTTGGTGCCGTAAAGTAGACCGGCATGACGGCGGATGGCGAGGGCTTTCATCTCGTCGAGATGGGTGTACCAGCCGGTGGTGCCGACGACGATGCGGGCGCCGAGGGCGAGGACGGCGCGCATGTTCTCAAGGGCGGCCTCGGGGGCGGTGAAGTCGATGACCACGTCGACGCCGGCGAGATTGGGCGCGGTGAGGGCGGAGGCGTGTTCGTTTTCCGTGATGTCGAAGGCGCGGACGCCGTGGCCGCGTTCGCGGGCGACCTGGGCGACGAGCGAGCCGGTTTTTCCCTTGCCGAGAACGAGGATGAGCATGGGGACCTCAGTGGAGGATGGTTAGCGGAGTTAGCCGAGTTAGCGGGGTTAGCGGAGTTATCACGGTTAGCGGGCTGGCAAGTTAGCAAGTCGGCGAGTTAGAAGGTTAGCCCCCGCTTCACGGGGATGACGAGTTGGCAGGCTTGCGCGCTTCGACGTCGAAGATGGCGGGGTCGGGGTCCTTGAAGAAGGCGGCGTGAAGCGAGCGCACGGCTTCGTCGGCGTCGTCCTCGTCGATCATGAAACTCATGTTGATCTCGCTGGCGCCTTGCGAGATCATGCGGACGTTGATGTGGCGGACGGCGGTGAAGACCTGGGCGGCCATGCCGCTGCGGCCGCGGATGTCGTCGCCGACCAGGCAGACCAGGGCCTTGCGGCCTTCGTATTTGACGTCGGCCAGTTGACTGAGGTCGGCGGCGATGGCGGGGAGCTTGTCGTTGGAATCGACGGAGAGCGAGACGGAGACCTCGGAGGTGGAGACCATATCGACGGGGCACTGGTGCTTGTCGAAGATGGTGAAAATGTCCTTCATGTAGCCGTGGGTCATCAACATGCGGCTGGCGACGACGTCGATGATTGAGAGCTTCTTTTTGACGGCGATGGACTTGAAGGGGCTGCGGCAGGGCGGAGCCAGCGAGGTGATGCGGGTGCCCTCGCAGGCGGCGTTGCGGCTGTTGAGGACGTGGACGGGGATGTTCTTTTTGACGGCGGGGAGGATGGTGGCCGGATGCAGGACCTTGGCGCCGAAGTAGGCCAGTTCGGCGGCTTCCTCAAAGCTGATGACCTTGACGCGCAGGGCGTCGGGGCAGACACGGGGATCGCAGGTCATAATGCCGTCGACATCGGTCCAGATTTCGATGGCCTCGGCAGAGAGCGCGCCGCCGATGAGGGCGCCGGTGAAGTCGGAGCCGCCCCGGCCGAGGGTGGTGGTGATGCCGGCCTCGTTGGAGCCGATGAAGCCGCCCATGACCGGGACTTTGCCCTGGCTGGTGTGGGGGCGGAGCTTTTCCTGGGCGCGTTTTTCGATGAGGGCGTCGAGCGGGACGGCCTTCTGGTATTGCGAGTCCGTAACGATGATTTCGCGGGCGTCGATGTGGGCGGCGTCGATGGAGCGCTCGCAAAAGGCCGCGGCGACGATGCGGCTGGAGATGCGCTCGCCGTAGCTGGCGATGAGGTCGGAGATGCGCGGGGTGAGTTCGAGGATGGCGGCGAGACCGCGCAGGATTTCATCAAGGGAGTCGAATTTCTGATCGATGAGGTTTTGGAGCACGGCGGCGTCGGCGGGGATTTTGACGAGCGCGGCGGCGGTGTCTCGATGGCGTGAGCGGAGGCGGGAACTGATGGCCAGGGCGCCGGTGCGGTCGCCTGCGGAGGCAGCGGCGGCGGCGCGCAGCAACTGATCAGTGACTTTGGCCATGGCGCTGACGACGACCACGGGGGTCTTGCCCTGGGCCACGCGTCCGGCCACGATGGCCGCGGTGCGGGCGATGGCCGCCGGGTCCTCGAGCGACGTGCCGCCAAACTTCATGACTACCAGGCTCATGCCAATCTTCCTGCCGCACCTCAGGGGCCAAAGCCCCGTTTCATTTTGCCGGGTTCATTTGTCGGGGTTAAAACCCCGACCTATCAGCCCGGGCTACCCGACCAGCAGATTGCTCAAGGCGCTCGCGAGACCGTCTCCAACCTCAGTAGACTTTTTCCGCGGAGACTCGTTCCTGGGGGCCATGGGGTCCAGTTTGCCGAGGCTGGCGAGCAGTTCGGCGTTGAGGATGGCGGCGCCAGCGGCGCCTCGAATGGTGTTGTGCGAGAGCACGGTGAACTTCCAGTCGAGAACGCCGCAGGGGCGCAGGCGGCCGACGGTTACGGCCATTCCGTTGCCGCGATTGCGGTCGAGACGGGGCTGGGGGCGATCGCTCTGCGGCGCCCACTCGACGGGCTGATCGGGGGCGGTGGGCAGTCCCTGTCCGGCGAGGGGACGGAACTCAGCCCAGGCGGCGAGAATCTCTTCGCGCGTGGCCGGGCGGCCCAGCTTGTTGCCGAACTTGATGGAGACGCTCTCAGTGTGGCCATCCTCGACCGCGACGCGGTTGCAGTGGGCGCTGATGCGCGCCGCGAGCGGGGTGACGGCGTGACCTTCAAGCCTGCCCAGCAGCTTGAGGGTCTCAGCTTCCATTTTTTCTTCTTCGCTGCCAATGTAGGGCACCACGTTGCCGAGAATGTCCATGGAGGGCACGCCGGGATAGCCGGCGCCGGAGACGGCCTGCATGGTGGTGACGAAGATCTGCTCGATGCCGAAGCGCTCCTCGATGGGCTTGAGCGCCATGACCAGGCCGATGGTGGAGCAGTTGGGGTTGGTGACCATGTAGCCGCCCGAATCGCGGCGCGAGGGCTGCTCCTCAATGAGGTGCAGGTGGTCGGCGTTGATTTCAGGGATGACCAGCGGCACATTGGCGGCCATGCGGTAGGCGCTGGAGTTCGAAACCACGGCGCAGCCGGCGGCGGCAAAGCGGGGCTCGAGTTCGCGGGCAATGGCGGCGTCGAGAGCGGCGAAGATGATTCTGGGCGCGCCTTCGGGGTCGGCCGGGGCAATGATGATGCGGGCAATGCGCTCAGGCAGTGGCGTGTCCAGCCGCCACCTGGCGGCTTCGCCGTAGGGCTTGCCGCTGGAGCGGTCGCTGGCGGCCAGCCAGGCGACCTCAAACCACGGATGGTTTTCGAGAAGCTGAATGAAGCGCTGGCCGACCATACCGGTGGCGCCGAGGATGCCGATTGGATATCTGGTTTTCATCGCCGTAGACACTCCAGTGTACAGGAGGATGGGCGCGGCCCAGCAAGATCTTGAGCCCTTGGCAAGGGTGTGGCCTGGAGCAATTTCAGGGTTAACATGCCGTAGCCGAGTTCCTGCAGTGTGGCTTTTGCTTCCACCCCAGCTAACAAATATCGCTCGCCGGGGACCCCGGAGGCGAAAAGCCACTGGAGTGCATCGGCCTCAGTACGGCAACCCTGAAATTGCCATAGCCCAAGCCACACGCGTGCATTCCAGGCGTTCATCGCGACGATACGCAGGATATGCGAAGCGAGGGTGGAGCCTGTCCTGGGGTGCAGACGGGCAGATCGCCCTGGACTACTTCTTCGGCTCCTCCTCCTGCTGAACCTCCGGTCCTTCGCCGGGGAAGGGCCAGTTTTTGTCGAGCAGAATCTCTTTCTCTCGCTGCTCTTTGGGAACGCGGTCGATCATAAGGTTCTCAAAGAAGTGCACCCCGGTCTTGCCGGCGGTGGCAAGGTCGATGTCGCCGTCTCCATCCAGGTCCATGGCGATGATCTGCGTACCCACACCGGCCGTGCCGTTGACCGAGATGGGGTAGCGCGTGAACTCGCCGGTCTTGCGGTTGATCTTGTAGTAATAGACGACCAGAGGATCGTAGGAGCCGGCATCATGGCCGTTGTGGCCGCGGTAGCGCTTGCCGGTAATCAGTTCCGGCTCGCCGTCGCCGTCTATATCCGCCATCAAGAGCGCGTGCGACTGCGAAAACGACTCGTCGATGGTGTGCTGGACCCAGTGGCGGCCGGCGCCCTCTCCCTGCTGTTCGAGCCAATAAAGCCCGTAGCTGTGGCCCTGTCCGTAGATGAGGTCCATCTTCCCATTGTTCAGCACATCGTAGCCGATAATGGGGAATCCGGTGTCGCCCAGGTGCCAGTCCGGGTGCCACTCCCACTGGTCCTTGTCCGCATCGATCTGCCGAAACCAGCCGGTGGTCGTGAGGATGTCGGCCTTTCCGTCGCCGTCGATGTCGGCCACGCCGATGCCGTGGCCGTCCTGCTCGCGCCCGCCCACATGATGCACCTTGGGTTCGGGACCGGAAAAGTCGATCCAGATAATGCCGGAATGTTCGTAGTGGGACAGGATCAGGTCGGGCTTGCCGTCGCCGTTGATGTCGGCCATCGTGCCGCCCTCGGTGTCATAGCTGTCGGTGATGAAGTGGCGCTTCCACTCCGCGCCCAGCTTCTTCGGGTTCTCATACCACCAGACGCCGTTGGTCTGCCAGCCGGCGGTCACAATGTCCGGCGCGCCGTCGTGGTTTACGTCCACCGTCCACTCGCCGCAGTCGGCCACATACTCGTTGACCGTTCCCACCTCACGGTACTGGTGGCGCTTCCACTCCCCGCCCTTGGGGCCGGGATTCTCATACCAATAAGCTCCGCTGACCAGGTCGGGCAACCCATCGCCGTTCATGTCCAGCGTGGTAATGCCCTCGGCGTGGTCGGTACCCAGGCGGTGGGCAAAGAAAGTGGCCTGCGGCACTCCGCCGGGACCGGGACCGCGGGTCTGTATCCGGTCGGCACCGCCCACGAGTTGAGCCAGGGCCGGGACGGCAAAAGCAAGCAGGACGAATGCCGCCGTGCTCATACTGTTCAATCTCATACGATTCACCTCTGTCGCCAGCTATTCTCCTCTGCAACGGGGTCCGGTTGCAAGTTTGCTGCTGCCCGGAGGAGAGCGCCAGGATTGAACTTTTTATGAATTCAGCCGATAAAGTTCCCTATGGGAAGGTCGCGGAATGACAAGCCGCCCCATTTTGACCATCGCGAACCAGGTCTAGGGCCTAAGATCGCAGGTATCGGGCGTTGCGACCAAGGCTTCGATGGGTCAGATCGGGGCATGAAGAAGCCGCGCTCCTGTGTGGGCGCAGAGAGGCCAGGAACAATCCGGTGCTAGCCAGCTTTCCGTCGGCCCGCTTCAAACCTCATCCGAGGTTGGTGGTACTTTTGTTTGCGGGCTTGTTCCCGGCAGTTCTCCTGACTGTCGGGCCGGTGGCAACTGCAGAATCCGCAAAGGCGTTGCCGGCCACTTTGCCCACGCTGACTACGGCGAACGCAGCGCATAGCCTGAGCAGCAAGGAAGCGGCACGCCACTATCCCGTCCATCTTCGGGTGGTGGTCACCTACTTCGATCCGACCCTTAATAACGGCGGATACGTGGCAATGTTCGTTCACGATGCTTCCGGTTCTATCTATGTCAAACCTGCCCTGGGCTTGATCGCGCCGTTGGCCGCTGGATCGCTGATCGAACTGCGCGGCGTCACCGATCCCGGCGAGTTTGCCCCCATCGTTGCTCAGCCCCAAATAAAATTGATTGGATACATCGGTCTTCCGGCAACCACCAACCGGCCAAGCCTCGTTCGCCTTTTATCCGGAGTCGAAGACGGGCAATGGGTCGAGGTCGAGGGTGTTATTCATTCTGTTGTGGAGAAAGACCGTCACGTCAACCTGCAACTGGCCATGGCGGACGGAACCATTCCGATTCTCATGGCGGAAGGGACGCTTGCTGCCTACTCCGGGCTGGTCGACGCAAGAGTTCGCATCCGCGGCAACGCAGGTCCATTGATGGACCGCAGCCGCCGTCAGATGATCGGCGCTAACATTCATTGCCCCAACCTTTCGGCGGTGGAAATTCTTGAACCCCCGCCGCAGGATCCATTCAAGCTGCAGGCCATTCCCATCGACAGGTTGTTGCAGTGGGACGTGGCGCCCTTGCTGGCTCACCGGGTGCATGTGCAAGGACGCGTGACCCTGCAGTGGCCGGGCTCCTCGGTTTGCATACGGGATGGTTTGCACGGAATATGCGCGCAGACGACCCAAAGTACGCGCCTGGCTAACGGCGAGCTTGTCGACATTGCCGGGTTTGCCAGGGCGGAGGGCAGTGCGCCTACGCTGACGGACGCGGTGTTTAGAAGCGCCGGTTCCTCCAGAGCCGCGCCCGAAACTGCCACGCCGGTTACCGCGGAACAAGCTCTGCTTGGCCAACACGAATCCGATCTCATCCAGATCGATGGCAAGCTGATTTCCCGTGATCTGGCCTCGACCGATACCACGCTGCTGCTCTCCTCTGGAAAATACATTTTCAAGGCAATTCTTCCCCAGGGCCTGGGCGGCCCGGAAGAGAAAACATGGAAGAACGGAAGCGTTCTGCGCGTCACGGGAATCTGTTCCGTTCAGCTCGATGCGCAGATGAGCACATTGGGAGTTGGGACGGCTGTACCGAGGACGTTTCAGGTTCTCATGCGTTCACCCGCGGACGTGTTGATTCTCGAACGCGCCTCGTGGTGGACGCCGGTCCATGCGCTTCTGTTGCTCGCCATTGCGCTAATAGGCACGCTCGCCGTGCTGGGCTGGGTAGTCGTGCTCAGAAAGCGCATCCGCGAAAGCGAAGAACGGTTTCGCCACATGGCCCAGCATGATGACTTGACGGGCCTTGCCACTCGGCGAGTGCTTGAAGATCGGCTGCAAGTCGCATTTGAGATCGCCAGGCGCCATCGAAAAAGTCTGGCGGTGCTGATGGTGGACCTCGACAACTTCAAGGACATCAACGATCGACTCGGTCACCACACCGGGGACGAGGTCTTGCGGGTTACGGCCAATCGCCTTGTGGACACCGTGCGCAAAAGCGATACAGTCGCCAGAATTGGGGGCGACGAGTTCGTGATGCTGCTTCCCGAGTTCGGCGACGGCCATGCGGCAGAGATCACTGCTCAAAAACTGGTGGCGGCTCTGTCGGCTCCCATTTTCTTCGAGGAGCGCCTGGTGCAGGTTTCCGTCAGTATAGGGGTCTGCATTTCCTCCGCGGGAGAGCAGGATGCGGATGAACTGCTGAAGAACGCGGATACTGCCATGTACCACGCCAAGGAGCACGGCCGAAACCGTTTTGAAGTCTTCGCTTCCGAGCGTGTCCAGGCCCGGGAGATTACCCATATTTGAGAAATCTTCCGGGTCTGAGATGCGGATAGGAGCCGAAGGCCAGTCTCATTTCGGCCGACCTATCTTCTCGACAAAGTAGGTGATCAGTCCGACAGGAAGGAAGCGAACCAGGAGAGCGGTGAACTTGCCGCCGAAGTAGGGGACAATCGTTCGCTGGCCACGGGCCAGTGCGGCTACGCCCAGCCGGGCCACGTTCTCGGCAGACTGTTTGCTGCCGGGCATAAAGTTTTCCGAGCGGGCTACCTGGAAGAATTCGCTCTGCGTCGGCCCAGGGCAGAGCGCCGTCACCTTGACCCCCAAGCGAGCTACCTCCGCGGCCAGCCCCAGCGCAAAGAAGCGGTCGAAGGCCTTGGTGGCCGCATAGGTGGTGAGGTAGGGCACAGGCTGAAAGCTGGCCGTCGAGGCCAGCACAAGAACCCATCCGCGGCGCCGCTCGACCATGTGCGGGACGAACAGACGCGTCAGCCGCACCACGGCCTCGCAGTTCACGCGAACCTGGCTCAGTTCCTGCTCGACGGGGCTTTCATGGAATGCGCCGCACTGGCCGAGGCCGGCGTTGTTGATAAGAATGTCAACGGTCAGCCCGGCGCCTTCAGTGGCGTCGTAAAGCTGCTCGGGCGCGGCGGGATCGTTCAGGTCCGCGGTGACCATGCGTACTTCGGTCCCCTTGGCCGCAAGCTCGGCGGCCAGGGATTCGAGCCGGTCCTTGCGGCGGGCGGTCAGAATCAGTTTGGCTCCATGTCCCGCCAGTTCCCGCGCCAGAGCCACGCCAATTCCTGCACTGGCTCCGGTCACCAGCGCCCATTTCCCGTTGAAATCGTTTGTGCTTGCCATCGCGGGTCCATCATAGCCGATGGGTCGCCGTGGGCGGGTCAGCGACGTTTCGCGGGCACAGTCTTTGTTGCTGCCTGCCTTTTTGTTGATGCACGGCCCTTCTTGCCCGCCTTTTGGTTCTTCTCGACTCGTAGCTTCCAGGCCGTGTGCAACGCGCCGGTCAGAACGTCTTCGTTGGCCGCGGCAAGGCGGATGTGCGTAGCGCCAGCCCTGCCCCAACCACCGGCAACAGGGACAAACATTTCCGGCGCCTCCCCCATGAACGCGGCTTGCAGTTCGGGAGTCAGCATCAGGTTGCCATAGCCCTGGCTCTCGGAGGCAAGCGTGGCGAAGATCCGCCCGCCCACGCGAAAATCGGCCGCGCCCATGTGGGAGCCTTCTTCAGCCCCTGCGAGGCTGAGCGCTATTCGGCGAAAGTCGGCTGCATTCATTTGCAAACCTCTGTTGAGGTTCAACTACCGCCTCATTCCTATTCCCTCGCGCTGCCAGTCTGGAAGCTGGGAGCTAGCAACTGGAAGCTGGAAACTCCCCTTCAAACTCCTCATTCAACCAATCGGAAAACGCCGTGAACTCCTCGTCCCGGCCGAGGAAGTCGCGCACCATTTGCCGGCCGGGCTTGGAACCGCCCTGTTCGAGGACGGCCTTGCGGTAGCGGCTGCCGGCATCGCAGCCCAGCAGATCATGGGGATCGAACTGGGCGAAGAAATCCAGCGCGATGACCTTGTCGAACGCGTAGGTGTAGTAATTCGACGAGTAGCCGGTAAGGTGGCCAAAGCTGGCATACATGCGGTTGCCTTCCAGCCAGGTCCAGGGTTGCAGGCTTTCATACAGACGCTTTGTGGTCTCGTCAAGGTCCAGGCCTGCGGGTTCCCGGTCGTGCAGGTCGAGCGAGAGCGTGGTGTAGTAGAGTTGCGAGCGCACCCAGTCGGCGCGGCCAAAGGCTCCCGCCAGCTTCATCTTCTTGATGGTCTCGGAGGGGAGTGTTTCGCCCGTCTGATAGTGCTTTGCAAAGGCTTGCAGCAGCTTTTCGTCGCGGAAGAACTCTTCCAGCATCTGCGAAGGCACCTCAATGAAGTCGCCCTCGGTGGCAAAGCCGGATATCCCCGCCCACTCCGTCCGGCCGCCGAGGATGGCGTGCATCAGGTGGCCGAACTCATGGAAAAAGGTGACCACGTCGGAATACTGGAGCAGCCCAGGGTCCTTGTCGTCGCCGCCGGGGTCCCCAGCGGCGGGTCCATGCCGCTGGGGTGGTCCGCCGGGGTCCCCAGCGGCGGGTCCATGCCGCTGGGGTGGTCCGCCGGGGAAGTTGCAGATGAGCGCGGCCTCAGGCTGAGCGCGGCCACGGACGCCGACAACGATGGGCGCGGCGGAGAACCACTTGTCTTTGCCCTCGCGAGGGTGCATGTCGAGGTAGAAGCGGCCCACCGTCCGGCCGCCGTCCAGGACCTCAAAGACCGAAACGCCGGAGTGCCAGGCAGGGGCCGTCGTGCGGCGGAACTCGACCTTGAAGATGCGCGCTGCGGTTTCGAGTACGCCGGCCTCGACCTGGGCATAGGGGAAATACGGGCGCACGGACTGCGAGTCGAAGGCGAAGGCGGAGCGGCGGAACTGCTCATACCAGTAGGCGCGGCTGGTAATGTCGATGGCCGTCATCCCCGGCTGGCGCTTCCGAACGAAGTCCAGAATCAGCTCGTGCTCGCGCCGTGCGCCCTCGCGGCTGGCCTCGTCCAGTTTGGCCAGGAAGGTACGCACGTTGGCCGCCGAAGCCATCATCTGGTCGGCGGTAGCCAGGTCGGCCCAACTGCGAAAGCTGAGAACCGTGGCGATCTGCTGGCGCGTGGCCAGCAGATCCAGAAGAATCTGCCGGTTGGCCGGGTAGGCGCGTGTGTTGTAGGCCAGAAACATGCGCTCGCGCAGCGCGGCGCTGGAGGCAAAGGTCATGACCGGCTGCATGTCGGGCGGGTCCGTCGTCAGAAGGATAGGGGTGGGGGTGGGGGTGACGCGGCCTTCGACGTTCATTTCGGGGCCCGGCTCCGATTCCTGGGCCTGGTGGCGCGCGATGTAGTCCGCGGGCAGGCCGTCGAGCTCGGCCGGCGTGGCTTCGATGGTCTTGCCGCCCTCCTGGATATTGCGGCTGAATTCAAGCGAGAGCCGGGTGGCCTTTTCGTGCAGCGTTTGCAGGTGGTCGCGGGTGGCCTGGTCCTTGTCCACACCGGCCAGCCGGTAGCTGAGGAGGGTGCGCTGGACGAAATGCTTCGTGGCGGCGCTCGAGCCTTCGAGGTCGATGGCCGCGAGAGCCTCGTAGACCTGGGCGTTCAGGCTCAGCGCGCTGCCGGCCATGGCCACCCGCTGGGCTTCAAGCTGGGCCTGGTCGCGGACGGCCTTGTCGGCGGCCACGGAGTTGAGCACGCCGGCTTGCGCTCCGGCCAGGCTGAGCTGCTCGATGGCCTCATCGTAGAGCCGCAGGGAGTTCTCCGGCGTGCGCGGGCCCTTGACAGCCAGCAAGGCCGCCAGCGAAGCCTCGTGCGCCGCCAGCCGGGCGCCGACCCAGGCGGAAAGCGCTTCGGCGGACGTGGCGCCGCCGGCCTCCCAGGCGTGAAGGTCTTCGGTTGCGGCGTCGAGGGCAGGGCTTTCAGCAGGCATGGCGAGCAAACTCCTCCAACCTTCTAGGGTGCCATAACGGGCGGGGTTCGCGCGTGATTCCGCCCCGAGAAGATCGATTGCCTGTGAGTCCGTTCGGACAGCAGGTTCGGATCAACCGGCAACGGAACATACGCCGATGCGTCAGCGTATGGTTGGAGCAAGCGGGCTGGCAAAACAACCCCCTGTTCGCCCCCGCACACCGATGTGCGGAACCGGACACCGGACCCGCAGTAGAAACCACGCCATGGTGGCTTTTCCAGGACGATTCATTGGGTTTAGCGGATTCCGGCCTTTGGCAATCGGAATGCCTTCAGGAGCAACAAGGAGCATCGGCTCTCGAACCTGGTTCCCGGCCGCGGTCCAATATTTCTTCGCTGAAGCCCATGCGGGCCGAAGCTCTGAAGCCCGCTCGCGGAACACGGACATCGTTTCTTGAAATGAGGCGCTTCGATGGGTATATTCGCGCAGAATCTCAGATTTGCCGTGCGGCAGTTGCGCCGTAACCCCGGCTTCACGCTCACTGTTCTCTTCACGCTGGCCCTTTCGATCGGCGCTAACACCGCGATCTTTTCCATCGTGAATGCGCTCATGCTGAAGAGCCTGCCCTACGCGCACCCTGAGCGGATGGGCGCCATCTTTGCCCGCGCCGTCGGCCCCTTGTCATTCGATGAACGAATCGACTTCGACGGAGAGCAGTGGGAGTTGCTGCGGGATAATGTTCCGGCGCTGATCTCTGCCGTTGCCGGAGGAACCTCCGGCGTGAATCTCCAGGCTGGGCAGCATGTACAGTATGTCCATGAGGGGCGCATCTCGGCGCATTATCTCGACGTGCTGGCCATCCATCCGGCGGCCGGGCGCAACTTCTCAGAGGTCGAGGACCTGCCGCACGGACCGAAGACCGCGATTCTGAGCTACGGGATGTGGCGCAACACCTTTGGCGCCGACCGTAGTCTGTTGGGGCAGACCATCCTGCTGAAGGGCGAGCCGTCCACCGTAATAGGCGTGTTGCCCGAGGGCGCAACCACGCCCTTGAATGCGGATGTGTATACGGCCCTGCAGCCCAGCCGCGAAGGGGAGGGCGGGGGATCCAATTATGAGCCAATCACGCGGCTGCGGGATGGCGCCACATGGCAGCAGGCGGATGCCGAGATCAATCGCGCCTGGGCCGGCCGAGCTGCGGAGTTCGCCAAACACAACCCCGGCGCACGGATCACCTGGTATTCCGTGCCGCTGCAAAAAGGCCAGACGGCCGAACTGCGCCCCAAGGCCCTGACGCTGATGCTGGCTGCGGGATTCATCCTGCTGATCGCCTGCGCCAATCTCGCCGGCCTGACGCTGGTGCGCATGCTGCGGCGCACTCCTGAGATTGCCATGCGGCTGGCGCTGGGCGCCTCGCGCTGGCGGATTCAGAAGCAGCTATGGGTGGAGAATCTGATCCTGGCGATTCTGGGCGGGCTGGCCGGCGTGGGAGTGGGCTTTCTGGCTCTGCGCGGACTGCTCTCGCTGCTGCCTGAGGACTATCTCCCCGTTGCCGGCGTGCCCATGGATGGCCGCGTGCTGGCGTTCACGCTGGTGGTGGCGTTGTTGACCAGTGTGCTGTTTGGCATGCTGCCGGCGCTCCTCTTCCGCAAGGTCGATCTGCGTTCCTCGATGGCCGCCCGCGCGACAACAGGCGGAGACCGCTTGCGCCTGCGGCAGGCGTTGATTGCCGGCGAAGTGGCTTTGACGGTGGTCTTGCTGGCCGCCTCCGGCCTGCTCATCCGGACGCTCATCCACCTGGAGACTTTGCCGGCTGGGTTCAATCCGTCAGGGGTGATGACGGCCAAGGCGTCGTTGGACGATGCGCGCTATCACGATCCGGCGGCCTTCAGAGAACTTCTCAATGAGACTACCGCCGCCATGCAGCGGATTCCCGGCGTGCAAAGCGCCGCTGTGGGACTAACCCTGCCCTATGAGCGCGCCTTGAACGACGCGGTCACCATCCACGACGGCAAAGAGGCCGGGCAACAGTTAGGGACCGACGTGGTCTACATTACGCCGGACTACTTCGATGCGCTGCAGATCCCGTTGCTGCAAGGGCGCGGCTTTACCTTGGCGGACGGCCCCGATGCGCAGCCGGTGGTGATCGTCAACCGGACATTCGCAAACAAATTCTTCCACGGAGCCAATCCGGTGGGCCGCACCGTGAACAAGAACGCCGTGATTGTGGGGGTGGTGGCCGATGTTCAACTTTCGTCGGGGTTGAATCCCGTCGCGCCGATGATGAGCGAAGAGACCATGTATATGCCTGCCGCGCAGATGAACAATCCCCGCTACCTCGCGATGGTTCATATCTGGTTCCAGCCGAGCTGGATCGTCCGCACCGCCGCGCCGGTAACGGGGTTGACCGCGCAGATGCAACGCGCGCTCGCCAGCGCCGACCCCAGCCTGCCCTTTTCGGGCTTCTACTCGATGAGCGACCTGCAGGCGGAAACGCTGTCAACACAACGAATCGAAGTGGCGCTGCTGAGCGCGATGGCCGGCCTCGCCCTGTTGTTGAGCGCGGTGGGCATCTTTGCGCTGGTGGCGAACATGGTGGTCGAGAGAACGCGCGAGATCGGCATTCGCATCGCGCTGGGTTCGAGCATCCGTCAAGCCATGGTCCAGGTTGGCGGGTCGGGCGTGCGCGCGTCGGCGGCCGGGCTTCTGGCGGGCTTGATCCTGTGCATGGGAGCGCTGCGCGCGATGCGCAGTGTGCTCTACGGGGTAGGCGTATACGATGCCACGACCATTGTGGCTGTGGTACTGACGCTGGTAGCGGTGACGCTGCTGGCCACGACGGCGCCGGCGCTGCGCATCGCGCGAATCGATCCGGCAAAGACTTTGCGGGATGAGTAGAAGAAGCGCTTGGGAGCGCCGCGTATCTGTCCAATGCGTTGAATTCCGGCGAAGGATGCGGGATGCACCCCGTACCCTTCACTGGGACGCGCGCCATGGCGGTTCAAGGGCCTGCCGGCTACCCCCCAATCCGGCGGTAAGCGTCGATCATGCCTTATTTCCCCAGGATTCGGCAGCGATTCAGGTTGTGAAATCAAGTATTTGGAGTGCTATCCGCATCATTTCCGTGGGAGTTTTGCAGGCACCCGGCGGGTGCGGTTGCGGGGTAAGATGGAGCCGTGAAGAAACCCCGCAAGCCTTCCTCGACTGAATCTTCTTTGTTTATCTCCATCGACCCTGAGCCGATCCCGGAAACACTCACCGCCATGGGTGGCGTGCCGCTGTTGGTGCGGGTGTTTGGCTCCCTGGGGCTGCCGGCACGTGTGCGGGAGCAGGTCGAAGTCAAGCAACGGGAGCGGGGCTTGGACGAAGCGGAGATGGTGGAGAGCTTTGTCGTTCTGAACGCCATGGGCGGAGAATGCTTCGACGATTTTCTGCGCTTGGGCGAGGGCGCGGGCCTGAAGGAGATGCTGGGGCACGAGGTTCCCTGGCCAGATGCGGCGCGGACATTTCTCTACCCGTTTCACGAAGAGGAAAAGATGGTGGTTGCCAAGCAGGGCCGTGAGCAAGGGCAGATTGCCTACATTCCCGCAGAGAACGCCGCGCTGGCAGGGGTGGGACGAGTCAACCATGACTTGGTCAAGGAGTTAGGGCGGCGCTGCCCGGATCAACGTATTGCCACGGTGGACCAGAATGCGACCATCATCGAGAGCAGCAATCGATGTATTTGTTTAGC
>JBEKZJ010000290.1:0-3764 GCA_049509995.1 Occallatibacter sp.
AGCAAGACCAAGATCGACACGATGCAGATGCAGTATTTCTCGAGTTCGCTGGTGGACGAAACGGTGCAGGCGTGGCTGCGTCCTTACATTGCGAACAGGCTGGGGTGAGCGATGAGCGATACGGCGCCGCGGAACCCAGTGGGAGCGCCGCAGATGCTGGCCGACGCCCTGCTGCGAAGCATGACAGGAACGACGGCCCTCTTGCGGGTGACGGGCACGAACACGGATACCGGCCAGTCCGAAGTGGGGCTGGTGGCAACGACCTTTGCCGATGTGGTGGTGAGCCCGGTGGTGATGCGGAAGCTGCGGCCGACATGGAAAGAGGGCGGGGAGTCGAAGTGGGAGTTATTTGTGTCGGCCACCGGCGTGGAGCAGCAGGTAAGTGCGCTGGATCTGGCTTCGGCTCAATCTCTCTTCGCCATGACGTTGGCGGTTACGGTGGCAGGACAGGATTACCTGATTGAGTCGATCGCTTCCAACGAGGCCTTCGGCCAAGTGTATCTCTACCGGTTGCTGTTGCGGGAAGCGCGCCAGCAGGCGGTGTAAAAAAGCTGTCAGCTTCCAACTTCCAGCTGCCGCTACCGCGTGTGGCTGGTACCTGTCTCCCACGCCCGATGCGGTGGATCGGGCTCCGGATGACGAAGGATCCAACTAACTGCCATTGGGTCGGATTTGAGGATGTTGCGCAGTGATTTAGGAGTTGTACTCCATGCAAAATGCGAAAGACTCGTTTTATTTGGCGCTGCGCACGCGGCTGGTGACAATCAATCCGGAGCGGACCATCCTGCTGCGCGGAACGGTGCGGCCGGGAATTCTGGTGGAGGAGGCTGAGGCCCCATTCAGCCAGCTTCCCAATGATGTGTTTGTGTTGCGCTGGCTGGGCCTGGGCGTCGATATAAATCTGGGGTCCACAATGGCTGCCGAGGAGTGCGAGATCCTCTATCAGACCTGCGGAACGCAGAGTTTTGGCGGGCTGGACCGCGGCCGGTCGTTGAGCGAGATGGACGAGGAGCTGGTGGCGATGCTCGAACCTTTTTACACGCCCAAGCTGAGTTACACGGCAACGCCGCCGGCAGCGATGCTGACGCAGGTGTTTTGGGACGAGCCGGGGTTTGCGCCGATCGTGATCCAGCGGGATCAGTTGAGCCGGTCGGCACAGGTGATGGTTTACAGCTACCAGGAGCAGGGGGAGTAAATGGCGGCAAATTGGTTTTCAGCTCCCGCGCCGGTGGCACGGCGGGTTCGAGGGTATTTTGCGCCGGTAAATCGTTCGGCGCAGACGCCGGTGCTCTTCGATCCGGCGGAGCAAGGCAGTTTCAGCCTGGATGCTCCGCCGGCTCCGTGGATCAGCCTGGGTTGGATTCAAGAGTTTACGCGCAAGCCGGGAAGCAAGACTTCGCCGGTGCTGGCGGGGATTCCTGCCGGAACGCTGGATCAGGTACGCGAGACGCTCCAGGCACAGGTGAGCGTGCAGTTTCTGAGCTGGACAAAGCTGACCATGGCGCTGGCCACCGGCTCGCAGCACATGAACCTGCTGGCTCCGGCGAGCGGGGCGGCTCCGGCAGCGGATGGAGCGCAAGCGGCTGCCGCAGTAATCCCACAGAGCGGATCTACGGCTTCATCCATCTTGTTGGCCGCAACGGATGCGGCCAAGTTCGCGCCCGGCTCGATCATTGCGCTGGACACTGACTACACCGGACAGACTGGCTTTATGGGCACGCCGATTTCGGGCGCGTATGTGCGGCAGCCGCTTACGGATGTGGACTATATCCGGCGCGTCACCTTCAACTTGGCGTTGGTATCGCAGGTGAATTCCACGGGTCTGACGCTCGCCGAACCACTGCCGGGCGGTACTCCGGCGGCAGGCGCCAAGCTGCAGGCGGTGACTGGATTTGTGGACCGAGAAGGCGGAAGTTTCTATCAGGAATGGTCGGCGCTGTTTGTGATGCAAGGAAGCCAGGGGGAGAGGATTTTCTTCTACTATCCGCGATTGCAGGCCATGGCCAGCGCGGAGGAAGCGGCCATCCCGCTAAGCGGCAAGAATCAAGGCGGGCAGGCGCGGGTGTTGCTCAAGGGACAGTTTCTGGCGCTTCCGGTAACGGATCCACTGGATGGGGAGCATGTGCTGTGTTACCGGAGCTTCCTGCCCGCGGCCAATGCGCTGGTGTAAGTGAGTCAGCAGGTCAGACAGTCAGCAAGTCAGCAGGTCGGCAAGTCAGCAAGTCAGAGAGTCACGATGAAGATTACGATCCAAGGGCAGGATTACACGGCGGCGCTCGATGGGGCGCGGCCGTTGACGATCGAGCGCAAGCTGAACGAACCCTCCATCTGCCAGCTATGGCTGAGCCTGCCGGCCAACGGCAGCTTGGCGACGCCCTCTCGCAACCAGTTTCTGGCGGTGACGGGCGACGACGGCACGTTTTATTTCACGGGTTACATCGCGGTAAGTCCGCTACCTGAATATGCGGGGCTGGCAATTGAAGGGCCGCGCTACCGGATTGCTATCCAGGCCGTAAGCGACGAATTGCTGCTGGACCAACTGCTGATGCCGCCCAGCACGGGCGCAACGGGCGAGACTGCCGGGGCGCTGATGACCGCTCTGGTGACTCATAGCGGATCGGCAGCGCTCTCAACCCAGGGACTTTCGTTGAACGCGGCGGTAAGCAACTTTGTTCCCGATCCGGGTGCGTCGTGGAGCAAGAGTGCCGGACAAGTGGCGGGCCAGGCACGGGCCGCGTATCGCGCGGTGAATGGGGCGTTAATCCTCTCCACCGTGCAGAACACGGTGCACACGCTGAACGAGACCGACGGCAGCCTGAACCTGGCCAGCCTGGCATTCACTGCCAGCGTCAAACGTGCACTGGCAAACGATGTGACGGTTTGTGGCGAGCATGAGCCGGTTGCCTATGTAACTGAGTACTTTCTGGGCGACGGAGTTACAACGCAGTTCTATCTGGCCGCCGATCCGTTCTTTCTTGCCGCATCCAAGTCCACAATCATCAACGAGCTATTCAATGAGAGTGCAATCGACCAGTGCGTGTGGGCCAATCCGGGCGGGGAAGGGTATCTCAGGCTGGGCAAGGGCGGCCTGGTGATGGACGGAGGCAATGGAATCGACGGGGAGACGCTGCTGAGCTGGATCGATCCGGTGGAAATGGGCGGGACGTTGCTTTTGGAGGCCGTGGGCGTCAGCTTGTCGCCGGGCAGCACTGGAGCTCTGGCCGGCTTCTTTATGGGCCTGGATACGCAGTCGGCTTGCATCGCGGGATTTCAGGCGGCGGCGGCGCAGGGTACGGGCGCGGTTACATTGCAGCCCATCATCCAGGGAACGCCCGCGGGAACGGCGTATGCGGTGAATCCAGCTAACCAATATACGCTTCGCGCGAGGGTGCATTGCCCGGACTGCGAGCGGACGCTGGCAATCTATCGATCCTTTGGCGATAGCGGGGCAATAACCTGCGGCGGACAGTCGAATCTAAGTCCGGGCAAGTTACAACTGGAGATTCAGGAGTTTGTGAATGGAGTGGGCGGGACGCCGGTTACTCTCTATGACGGCGCTGTCGCCAGCTTGCCCTCAGCGTGCATGGTGCTGGCTGCCAGCAGCATCAACCTGATTGGAACCATGCGGGCGATCAACCTGACCAACCTGGGATCGGGTTGGGTCGTAAGTACGCCCCCGAGCGGCGGTCCATATACGCGGCGAGTGGGTACGACAGCCGAGGCAGCCGAGTGCCACCTGGAGCGCACCGGCAAGGTGGTGTTTT
>JBEKZJ010000291.1:0-3742 GCA_049509995.1 Occallatibacter sp.
GAACGCTCCCCGCCTCCACTCCAACTTGGGTGGCTCCGACAGCACGATACTCACAATGTCGAATCGCGTCCTCGACCACGGCACTTCCGTGCGCCGCAGGTAGTCTTCGGCGGCGCGCAGCATGCGGCGCTGCTTTTCCTGGCCGACGTTGCGTTCCGGCGAGGCAAAATCCGACCTCACCCGGGTTTTCACTTCCACGAAGGCCAGCGTTTCCCCGTGCCAGGCCACGATATCGATTTCACCCGAGCCGGACGGCGGCTGGTAGTTGCGCGCCACCACCGTGCAGCCGTGCGCCCGCAAATAGCGGTGCGCCAGATCCTCGCCCCAGCGGCCGATCTCGCCGGGCCGAAAATACCAACGCAACCGCGCGGCCCCGCGCCACAGCCAGCCGGTCATCTCTCAAACCTCACGCTTTTAAGACTTCGAACTCGAACTCCATCGCCTTCCCCCGCACCACGTAGCAGAGGTAGTATTCCCAAAACCGCCGGTAGCGCGGGAAGCGGTTCACCAGAAACTCGAATCCCAGCCATCTCCAGAAAGCCAGTAGCTTGACGCGCACGGAAATCTCACGAAATTTCACCGGCGAATAGTAGCCGAAGCCGGCGTGGTCCTCGCCGAAATAGCGGAAACTGAAGCTGGTGAGATGGCTCTTGTGGGTGGGGTCGCAGAACGAGCTGAAGTCGGTGTAGTGCGGCGTTTCGATGCGCACGGTGCCGCCGGGGCGCACCAGCCGGTGAAATTCCTCCATCGTCCGAATGACGTCGTTGACGTGCTCGATCACGTGGATCGCGGTCACCCGGTCGAACGAGCTGTCGGCGAACGGGTAGGGGAAGCGGTCGAGATCGGCCAGCACGTCGGCGCGGCTGGCGGGGTTGCGGTCCAGCCCGATGGCCCCCGGCTGCTTGTGAATGCCGCAGCCCACATCGAGGATTCTCATGGCTCGGCCGTTGGCAGCGGGCGCATCCTTCACGTGGCTCATGCCGAGAGACTCACGAGCTACGCCGGCAATTGGTAAACGTACGCGTCCTCAGCGACGACGGGCGGTTGAATGCGGTTGACTTCCGTCCCCGTGATAAGCCGGCCCGGGCTGGAAATGATGTCCCGCAGGTTACGGTAATCCTGGCTTGCCGGGCCGAACGCGGCGATATCGCTCACTGTTAAAAGAGAAGGGTTGGTGGTTGTCAGAACCCGCCGAATCCGCGTATACGCTCGGAGCGGACCGACACGCTCGACAACGGGCGAGACGATTACAAGCCGCCATTCCATGGACTCCGGGAAGTAGCTCCAGAGCGCCGCAACCACGGAAAAGCGATTCCGCTCCAAAGCCTCGAGCAGCCGCTGGCCCTCAACCAGGAGATCGTTCACCAATATTCTTTTATACATGCGAGCACTCCCTGAGGATCCGTAACCGCGTTAAGCATGGCCAGCGCCTTCTGGCGCCCGTGCGCTTCATAGCGGCTTCGTTCACTCCAGTCTCTCACGGTCGTCCAATGGTCCTCAAATTCGGGGTTCTCCCGAGACCCTTGCTCGAACCGCTGTGCAAGGCCGGCGATTTCGAGGAGCCGCGCGACATCATGCAAGAATACTTTCTGCGCAAAGTCCTTGTCCGGAAAATCGTGCCGCTTTGTTCTTTTGGCTATGCAGGCCTTAAGAGCACATTCGACGGCGTAACCCGCCAAATAGTATGCGCCATCGAACCGCCGACTCTGAAACAGTGCCTGGGCATCCTTCAGCCGCGTCTCGGCCAGCGCCTGCAATTCTTTTCGATTCACTATTCCCTATGCAAACTATAGCAACTCCATTCCCCGCTTGAGGCAATCTTCAATCGTCTCCATGGCAAAATCGCACTGTTCGCGCGTCACCACCAGCGGCGGGCAGAGCCGAATCGTATTCTCTCCCGCGCCCAGGATCAAGAGCCCCCGCTCAAAAGCCAGATCGATCACGCGGTCGCGCAGGGCTGGATTGCGTTCCCTGCCCTCCTGGTCCCGCACCAGCTCGATGCCGATCATGAGCCCCAGCCCGCGCACCTCACCCACCGTCTCGAACCGCTGCGCCCACTCGCCCAGCCGCTCCATCATGTGTGCGCCCATGCATGCGGCGTTTTCGATTAAGCCTTCTTCCAGCAGGGCGATGGTCGCCAGCGCGGCCTGGCAAGCCACCGGGTTGCCGCCGAAGGTGGAAGCGTGGGCTCCCGGCGGCCAATTCATGATCTCCGCCCGCGCCACGGTGGCTCCCAGCGGCATTCCGCTGGCGATCCCCTTGGCCACCGCCAGAATATCCGGTACCGCGCCGAAATGGTCCGCCGCCCACATCCGCCCGGTCCGCCCCATGCCGGATTGTACTTCGTCGAAAATCAGAAGAATACCATTTTGTTCGGCAACCCGCGCCAGCTCGTCGAAAAACCTGCGCGGCGGCACCACGTATCCGCTTTCCCCCTGCACCGGTTCCACCACGATGGCCGCGGTTTCACGCGCTGGAGCGATAGTCTTAAGCAGCGTCTTTTCGATGTGCTGGACGCATTCCACCGCGCAGGTTTCCGGCGTCCGCCCGTACGCACAGCGGTAACAATAGGCGTAAGGCGCATGCACCACCCCCGGTACCAGCGGCCCGAAGCCGGCCCGTTGCACGGCCCTGCTCGCGGTGAGCGAAAGCGCGCCCATGGTGCGGCCGTGGAAGGAAGAATAAAAGGCGACAATTTTGTCCCGGCCGGTCGCATACCGCGCCAGCTTGATGGCGCCCTCGATCGCTTCGGCTCCGGAATTTCCAAACGATACCCGCCGCGGCACGCCGCCGGGCGCGATCCGAGACAGCTCTTCCGCCAGCGCGGTCAGCCCTTCGTAGTAGAAATCCGTGCCCGACATGTGGATCAGCCGCGCCGCCTGCCGCTGAATGGCCGCGACCACGCGCGGGTGGCAATGCCCCGTGGCCACCACCGCGATACCGGCGTTGAAATCGAGAAACCGGTTGCCGTCCACGTCCTCCACCATCGCGCCTTCGCCCCGCGCGGCCACCAGCGGATAGCCGCGCGTGTACGAAGGCGACACCACCGCCCGGTCGCGCTCGATAATGGCTCGCGCCTTCGGACCAGGCAACGCTCCGCAAATCTGCGGCAAATCGGGACGCGTCAGTTCGAGAGTCTTCCCCATCGCATTACTCCTTGATATTCAGTTGTTGGTTGGAATCGCCATGCGCGCCTGCAGGCAAACCCCGGCGCGCGCCGCCAGATCGCGGAAGGAAGCTTAGTCGGATGCGAACAAACCGGGACGGGAGTGTGAGGGAACAGACTGCATAACTCAATTCTACGCCAGCGGGGCCTACGGCGTAAGCCTGGGGAACTCCCGGCCATCGACTTCAGGCGGTCGCATGACCAAATAAGGTCAATTGGCGTTGACGATAGGGACTCCACTTCCACCCGCACATTTCGGTCCGCGAGGCGCGCGCCAGCCTTCCCCAGCGATTGGGCGGCAGGATTCGCCAGGCCATCCGGCGAGGACCCCGGGTTGCACTCCTTTAACCGAGTTGGAATCGAGGAAACGCTAATGAAGATGATTGAAGTCCTAACAATAGCAAGTCTGTTCATGCTTCCCGGAGCCATTGCTCCTGCTTACGCACAGGGACGCGGTGAGGAGAAACAACCGGAACAGAAGCAGCAACAGGCGAAACCGGCGCAGCCACAGGCGAAACCCGCGCCGCAAGAGCAGCGCGCACAGCAGCAGGCAAAACCGGCGCAGCCACAGCAGCG
>JBEKZJ010000292.1:0-4156 GCA_049509995.1 Occallatibacter sp.
CTGCATGTCGCTCCTGAGACTCATGTCCTACTTGCCTCTCCTCTCGTTCGGGCCTTCAACCATCGTTCCCGGCTCGGCCTATCTGTTGACTCCGCCTTTCGGCCTTGGAGTGCCTCAATAGCTTTCCCGACGTCATGGCCTACTACGCCCTCTGCTGACTTCTGCTCTGCGGTCAGGCTGTCTCACGACGGCCTCAGTCGCCACAGCGACACAGAGCAAACCTCCCGGGGTAATTTCAACCGCCTCCTGCGCGCAATCGTCGGATCTAAGCTCCGCGTACTTGATGAATATGGGCTTCGCGGTAAGTTGCCCGCTCGCCCTACGCTCACGCCTTGTATCCGCTGTTTGTCCATCGACTCGCGCATTTGCTCCACGCTTCCTTCAGACCCCGCCTCGCGACGATAGCCCTTGCGTTCTTGCTAACCCTTACCTCCATCAGGTCGGGTAGAGGACTTGCACCTCCAAGCTGTTGAACATGCCCGGCGCACTACTAAGCCGCTGGCGCGGCGGACGCTGCTGCATGCGATACTTCCGAAATAGTGGTCTGCCGCAAATCCGGAATCGCATCTCGCCTGTTTCTTCTATCTCTTTATTATTCTATCCGTTGCGGGTAGGAATCGATTCAATTCATAGCCTGACCGCGTCCGCCGCAAACGCCAGCGGCTTCCTTCAAGTCGCTGTATCAGAAGCGCCCTCCCAAAGTGCATTCGAACTCGAACTGTCCCGCGCGGGCGCTCCAGATACAGCACTAAGACTTATCAGGATCGATCCCGCTAAAATCCTGTAAGTATTTGTTGTTAATAGAGTTGAGATGTCTCTCAGAAGGACTATTGCCGTGCTCTTCCTTGCAGAGTTTCGTTGCCGGAAGCAGGGCCAAATGCGGGCTAGGACGCCCCTGTACGTGGGCGTCAAGGCGTCAGAAGCGGTTCCTAGATGGATATACATGAGAGCGCAGTCTCTCCAAAATGCACGGACTAAGCTGCTAGCGCCAGAGTGCGGACAGACCGCGGATGGCTCGGCCTGAGAACCCGGAGAAGGCGCTTTCCACGGCCATCTTTGTGGCCAGTAGTTGCACGCCGGTTGAGTAGGTTGGGTAGGGATGGACGGTCGCGGCCAGGTCGGCCAGCTTTAGATTATTGCGCATGGCGACTGCAATCTCGGTGATGGTCTCTCCGGCCCTTTCTCCCACGATGCTCGCGCCAAGAATGAGGCCATTGCTGCGTGCAACGATCTTGATGAGTCCCAGCCGGTCATCCTCGTTGACAGCACGGTCCACTTTGCTGATGTCGAATGATCGTATCAGCAGGTCGTTGCTCTTGAACCTTTGGCGTGCCGTTGCTTCCGTCAGGCCGATCTGAGCAACTTCGGGAGAAGTGAAGGTGATGTGCGGCATTGCTGCGGTTATTCCGGCGTTGTTTCCCGGCAGCAGGGCATTGCGAACAGCCTGAAATCCTTGCCACCCTGCAAGGTGCGAGAACTGCTGGCCGCCGATCACATCTCCCGCGGCGTAAATATGTCCGGCAGTAGTTTGGAGAAACTTGTTCACTTCGATGCCGCGCCCTGTGTAGCGCACATTTGCCGCTTCCAAGCCAAGGTTTCGAACCAAGGGTGCACGCCCGGTTGCAACGAATAGAAGGTCGCCGGTCGCCTTGCCCGCCAGCGTTTCGACAGTGATGGCTTCGCCTTCACGACACACGATCTTTGCTCTCGCTGCGATGCGCTCGATTCCTTCTTGCGCAAAGATGCGGCTCAACAACTCCTGAACCTCTGGCTCCTCGGTTGGCAGCAGGTGCTCTGCAATAACGGTCACCTCAGAACCAAGCCTTCGGTATGCCTGCGCTATTTCACACCCGATGGGACCGCCTCCAACAACGAGCAAGTGTTGCGGCAGGTGGTCATTCTCAAAGATCTGTTGGTAGGTCATGTATGGGATATTCGCGAGCCCGGTGATTGCGGGTGTGCGTGGCTCAGCGCCAGTGTTAATCAGCACCTTCTTGGCGCGAATCCGCTCGGTTCCCACTTTCAGCGAATGCGGATCGAGAAACCGTGCAGCGCCGATTAGGACATCCATTCCCTTCCTTCGCAGGGCCTCCGGCATGGTGGGTTCATAGATTCGCTGGATGGTGGCGCGAAGATAGGCTCGCACCTCGGTCATGTCCGTTGTCGGCGTGCTGACGCCGATTCCATAGCGGGCAGCGGTTCGCGCGTGGTGAGCCACGCTAGCCACTTTGATGAGCGATTTGCTCGGCACACAACCACTCCATGTGCAATCTCCGCCAATCGGTCCCTTATCGATGAGCGCCGTTCGCGCCCCAAGCTGAACGGCAAAGTCCGCGGCAATCAGTCCCGAAGCTCCAGCCCCGAGTATCGCAATGTCGTATTCAGGCGTGCTCATAACTTTCCTCATTCGGTTGAATTGCAAGGTCCGTTGAATTGTGGAGCAGCAGCAACGCGCAAATAGCCAGCGCAACTGTGCCCAGCAGCAGACCATCGACAGAGAGCATCTTTCCGAGCAGGCCGGCCAGCAACGAACCGCCTATGGCGCCAACGCTGAGCAAGACAGAGTAGATGCCCATGGCTGCTCCCTTTCCCGTGCCGGAGCCAAGAGACTGCGCGAGCCATGCCAGGGCAGCCGGCGTAAAGCCGCTCTCCACCATAATCAGCAATGCCGTTGGCGCCGTGATGGACCAGCGAACCGGCGCCGCAACGTGGGCTGAATGATTAATCGCGAATAGCCCCAGGCAGACGAATGGCATGACCGATAAGGAAAGCCGCATCGCAGAGCGGATGCGCATCCGTGGAAGCGCAAAACTCCAGCCGAAGACGCCTGTTCCAAAGACAACCGCGTAACCGAGTAGAAGCCAGCCCACTTGGACTGGGCTGTCCGCGAAGATTCCATCCAGATATTGCACGCCGCCGGGCTTCTTGGTCAGCAGAAACGGGAGCGTGGGACCAAGCCAAAGCCCCACAACGGCATTTACACAGAGCCAAACCGGAGCCAGGGATCGGACCGAAGGGTCCTTCAGGGCACGCAGCAGGCCCTGCCATGCGGCGTGGGAGCCATGCAATCTGCTGCCCTTTGCGCCGAAGAACAGCAGCGCGGCAGAGACCAGATACGCAAGAGCCACAAGGCTGAAAGCACGCGCATTGAACAGCTTCCAGAACTGGCTCCCCATCAGCCCGCCCAGTGCGAGTCCTGCCAGCAGCGAAAGTTCAAAAAAGCTCATCACCCGTGCCCGCAATGCGGAATCATGGGTGGACGCTTCGGCAAGATACGCCAACAGAGGAGGAGTCACGGCCGCCACGCCAATCCCTTCCAAAGCCCTGCTCAGAAAGAACACTTCGACATGGGAGCTGAGGGCAAAGAGCTGAACGGCAAGTGCGCCGACCAGCGCTCCGCTCACCATCAACCAGCGAGGTGAGACTGCATCGGAGGCCATTCCCATTGGAATGGAGGCTATCAACTCAGCGGCAGAGGAGACCGCGCCGAGGGTCCCAAGGAGGCCGGCATCCACTTGGAACCCATGGCCGCCGAGGCTTGCCAGATAGATGCCGATCAGCACGCCACTGGCGCTGCTTGCCACTCGAAGGATGGCATGGGCGGCGATCGTAACTCCCAGGCTGACGTGCTGCCTTTCCATGCGCGGTCGTTCTCCCTCCTGGTTCGATGTTGTTGTGGCTGAAAATGTTACAGCCGTCGGCAACAATGCCCGTAACCTTTTCCGCTTGGCCGGACTCCTACTACTGTCGGCCGCCGTGGTTGATTTTGCATCCCAGCGAGCCGTAAAGTTGATCCTGCAAGAAGGGTGATGCCTTTGGACACTTTGAACGGCCCTCGGAATCCAGCCGCTACCTCTCGGCGGCAAATGAAGAAAGACGCGGATTACGTCTTCTACGAACTTACCCGCAGCATCTGTCCGCAATGCCGGAAAGTCATCGACGCGAAGATTCTGCTGCGCGACAACAAAGTGTACATGGTCAAGCGTTGTCCTGACTGCGGCCCCTTTGAGGCGCTAGTGTATGGAGATGCGCAGGCCTATTCGAACCTCAGCAAGTTCAACAAGCCGGGCACGATTCCGCTTGCCTACGGCACGGAGATCAGAGACGGCTGTCCCCACGATTGCGGCCTGTGTCCAGACCATCAGCAGCACGCTTG
>JBEKZJ010000293.1:0-3571 GCA_049509995.1 Occallatibacter sp.
GAATGAAACGGCAAGAATCTAGCTGAGGAACCGTCGAAGGAATATGCGCGAAGCCGAAGGTCGCGTAGCTTAATGGCATGTATCCGAGTGATTTGACGGACGCGCCGTGGGCGAAGCTGAAGCCGTTGCTGAAAGTACCGCGGGGAGAACGCCACGCCGGAGGGCGTCCGCGCAAATACCCGTTGCGGCGGGTAGTGGATGCCCTGTTGTATGTGGTGAAGACTGGCTGTCAGTGGCGCCAGTTGCCGGCCGATTTTCCTCCCTGGCTGTCGGTGCATCAACAATTCCGCGCCTGGCGCGACAGTGGGGTCTGGGAGCGGATAACAAAAACATTGCGGGAACAAGGCCGTCAGGCAAAGGGGCGAAACGCCTCTCCCAGCGTGGCGATCATCGATTCTCAGTCGGCCAAGACGGTGCTAAAAGGGGCGGCGTGGTTATGACGCGGGCAAGAAGGTCAAGGGGCGCAAGCGGCACATCGCGGTAGATACCGAGGGCAACCTGTTGGCCGTGATCGTACACTCGGCTGGCATCCAGGACCGGACGGCTGGCCGCGCCGTGCTGATGCGGTTGTTCTGCCGCATCGACACGATCAACACGGTCTTTGCCGACGGCGGCTATACGGGCGCCTTGATCGAATGGGCCAAAGAGATGTTTGGGTATGCGGTGGAAATTGTCAAACGCAATGAACAACACCTGTTTCGCGTGCTGCCCAAGCGCTGGATCGTCGAACGCACCTTCGCCTGGCTAAACAGGTCACGCCGCTTATCCAAGGACTACGAACTGCGCCATACCTCGGCCGAAACCATGATCTACATTGCCTTCGCACATCAACTCTTGCGCCGACTGCCAAGTTTTTAGACAGGTTCTGAGACTGGACAGACCGATGTCCGAACGAAAAGTGGAGTCGGGCCAACATCAACCGTGATGCGCTCATTGCCCTTTGTTATGGCGTCCCCAGTCGAAGCGGCGGCCGATGATGCCTTTCACGATCCAGTGGTCAGTGGCGGCAGTAGGCCCTATGCCAACTCCGAAGTTGATCTCCCACTTGGGTGAAACGTTGAGGTCGATGGCGGGGAAGAGCTGCTGCTGCTGATTGTGGAACGTGGCGATCGAGGTGATGCTGCCGTAATCGGCGTAGTACTCGAATCCGCCGGTAATCCTTTTCGTAAAGTCGTAGCTGATTTTGGCGGCGGGCGAAAAGCCGATTCCCAGATTGACGTCGGGGCCGTGCCAGGTGCGCTCGAGGGCGGGGTTGACGGCGAAGTACCAGCGACCGGCTGTCTTATCGACGATGGGGCGAATCTCCCAGGTCCATGTGTCCGGCGAGAAGAGGGCGCGCTGGTAGCCGACCTCGGTGGAGAGGCTGACGCCGACCGGCCAGCGCCACTTTTCCGGGACGCGGACGCGAGGGCGGATGTGGTCGCCGACCCATTGGACGCCGGAGCCGCTCTGCTCGCTGGTGAAGACGTAGAAGCCGACCTCGGACCAGTCGTTGATGCCCTGGGTGATTTCGAGGGTCTCGTGCTCGGCGTGGTAGGTGGGGGCTACGCCGCCGATGGTTTGGCGCTGGCCGTCGGCGGTGAAGTTGGAGTGCAGCTCGACCATGGTGCTGCGGGGCGCTACGGTTTCGGCGCCGTAGACCTGAATCTCGTAGTTGCCCTGAGCGCGGGCCGCGGGGATGGCGGCGGCGAGCAGCAGGGCGGCGAGAAGAGTTAGCTTCAAGAGCGCTCCTTGAGAGGGTTAAGGGCCGGTCTTGCTTTGCGGAACGGTCAGGCGTATTGAAACAGGGCCATGAAGCCGGAGTCCATGTGATCCTGCTGGTGGCAATGGAAGAGGGTATTCCCGGGATTGTTGGCGACGAGGTCGGCCTCGACTACGGTTCCTGCTTCTACGATTACCACGTCTTTGTGAACGCCGCTCAAGGCGGCACCGCGGATGGAAACCAGTTCGAAACTGTGGCGGTGAAGATGGACCGGGTGGTCGTCCATGGTGCGATTGTCGAAGACCAGGCGGTGACGAAGGCCCTCATGCAGAAGCAGCGGAGCGGTTTCGGGCCAGGATTTGCCGTTGATCATCCAGCGGTCCAGTGCGCCGTGGCCCTGGAAGCGGGAGGTGAAGACCAGCGGGAGGGTCAGATCCGGTTTGCGGACAACGGGGACGGCATCGCCGAAGACGCGATAGTCCCAATGGGGGCTTGCGGGGGCGGTCCACACGGGCTTGCCGGCGCGGCCGGCGTACTCAACGACCGTGCCCATGCCGGCGCTGCGAAAGGCGGAGTTTGTCTCGCCCAGAATCCAGACGCCCGGCGAGTTCATGGCGACCAGCACGCTGGCCCGTTCCGCCGGACCGAGGCGGATGGTTTCCACGCGGGCCCGGCTGGGCACGGAGCGGCCATCGAGGGCCAGCACCTGGAAGCTGTGGCCGGGAAGAGAGAGCTTGTGGACTTGCGTGGCGCTGGCGTTGAGGATGTGGAAGAGCACCTGCTGGCCCTCGCGGACCTGGATGGGGGCGTCGTGGCCGAGGATGCGGCCGTTGATGGAACCGTAGACATAGTTGACCATGAGGGAGCCGTCGTCGCTGGCGGCATAGTAGGGCTCCCAATCGTGCAGGACGAGGAACTGTTCCTGGTCGTAGCGGGCCGGGTTGGAGGGCGGATCGACGAGGAGCACGCCAAACTGGCCACTGTAGAGGCCGTGCTTGAGGTCGCGATGGGCCATGGCGTGGGTGTGGTACCAGTGGAGTCCGGATGGATGGGGCGTGAAGGCGATGCGCGTGGTGGCGCCGGGAGGGATCATGGGGGCGCCCTCTTCCATGGAGCCGTCCACGGCGGGAGCAATCCATTGGCCGTGCCAGTGGACGATCTCCGGGTGATTGAGCCGGTTGACGATCTCGATGGAGACCGGCTGGCCCTCGGTGAGGCGGAGGAGGGTGCCGGGAATCTGGCCGTTGTAGGCGGTGGTGCGGACATTCTTGCGCGGTGCAAGCTCCCAGTCGATCTCGGCGATCTGGAGGCGGTAGTCGGGGCTGGCGGTTTCGCCAACCGCATCGCTTGACTTGGGACCCTGCCCTGAATCGGCCTGTCCGGACGGTGCCTGTGCGTAGAGGAGTTGCGGCATGGGAGCCAGTACGGCCGCCGCAGCTAGAGAGGCCCGGCGCAGGAACTCACGCCGGCATGGACCAGGCTGGGAAAGCGAGTTGACCTTTGACTCGTTCATTGCACCATTTTTGCCGCCTTCAGCATACATGTGCGGGCAGGCAAATTGGAGGCTCCCGCCAGCGCAGTCTTCAATGTCTGAAAACAGCAACGATTGCCAGAAGCAGCAGCAGCGCCGCAACTTCAGCCGTAAGGCTGAGATCGATGTGAAGCTCTGACGCAAAAGCCGCAACTCTGACCGGTAGAATTCCGTTCGGATCGGAGAGAGCGCCGCCGTACATTTTACGGAAGACAAATGCGCTAGTACATCGTCCAAATAGTGCTTTATATTATCGAGATTTTCGGTTAGAGTTAGTCATATGCCGAGAGTCGCTCCCGTTGTCTCGCTCAACTCCACTGCCAAAGCCGCGCTGGACC
>JBEKZJ010000294.1:0-5390 GCA_049509995.1 Occallatibacter sp.
GGGGTGAAGAGCCGGGGTCCCCACGGACAGGTCTTCGTCCGTGGGGTGAAGAGCCGGGGTCCCCACGGACAGGTCTTCGTCCGTGGGGTGGAGAGCCCACCGCCTCGTCCGGCACCTGGCTCCAGCAAGTCTGGCTCCGTCTGGGCGGTGCCGATTGCGTCGATCCCACCGCCCGCGCCAACCTCGACCTCTTGTGGAGCTGTCTGGACGGTTTGCCCGCCGGCCAGCAGGACCTGCTCGGCCCAGCGCTCGACGCCGCCCTCGACAAGCTCACCGCGTTGCCCAACCCCGCCGCCTCCAGCGACTGCGGCGTCCAGTTAATGACCATCCACAAGTCCAAGGGCCTGGAGTTCGAAGTCGTCATCGTCCCCGACCTGCAGGCCAAAGTCGGCAGTGGTGGGCGCAAGCTCCTCTCCTGGCTGGAGCGCGGCCTCAAGCCTGAGATCGACTCCGCTCTCGACCAACCCAACCCCACAGGCGAGATCACCGAATTCCTCATCGCCCCGCTCCAGCCCAAGGGCGAAGATCGCGGCAAATCAAAGGCCTGGGTCGATCAGGTTTATCGTGAACGCGAATCCCAGGAGACCCGCCGCATTCTCTATGTCGCCGCCACCCGCGCCCGCGAAGAGCTCCACCTCTTCGCCCGCCCCGCCTGCAAAGTTGAAGCCGACGGTACCCTCAGTCTTCTTGACCCGTCAGCCAGCCTTCTCGCCACCGCCTGGCCCGCCCTTGAAGATGAGGTTCGCGCCCTTTTCGACGACTGGAAGACCACCCGCCAGCCAGCCGCCGGAACGCCCCAGGCAGCAGCAGAGGCCGAAGCAGAGGCAGAATCCGAGATCGAATCCATCGCCGCCTCCGCCGCAAGCAATCTCTTCGTCCTGCCGTCCCCCGTCAAGCCAACCCTGCTCCGCCGCCTGCCGCCCGATTACCAACCCTCCCCGGCCGACACCTCCTCGCAAGCTGCCGCGGGAGAAGCTGACCACGCAGGAATGCTCCGTGCCCCATCCTTTCGCCTTTTTTCTGGCGAAAGGGTGGGAAACCACGAATCTCGATTCGCGATCAGTTCCTTGGAAACGGGCGACTCTAGCCTCTACACTCGCCACGAAGGCGGCCTGCTCTCCCGCGCCCTGGGCGCCGCCGTCCACGCCCTCCTTGAAAATCTCTCCCGTCTGCGCGAAACATCCGGCTGGCAGACCGCCCGCGCCGCTCTTCAGCAGCACGAACCCCAAATCGCCGCCCAGGTCCGCGCCTCCGGAATCGCCCCATTGCACGCCGCCCAAATCGCCGCCAACGCGCTCCAGCTCGCGCTCAACGCCTCTTTGGACCCCATCGCCCAGTGGATTCTCTCGCCCCACCCCGGCGCCGCCAGCGAAGTCCGCTGGGCCGGAGTCGTCGCTGGCGCCCTCACCAACGTACGCGTGGACCGCGTATTCCGCGCCGGCCTCGTCCCCAAGTCTGAAGGCCAGGACGTCTGGTGGATCGTCGACTACAAAACCGCCCACCCCGGCCATCTCGACCCCGCCGCGGCGCTTCCCCAACTGCGCCCGCTCTTCGCGCCCCAGCTTGAAGCCTACGCCCAGGTCCTGCGCAACCTCCACGGCGATGATGAAGTCATCCGCGCCGGCCTCTACTATCCGCGCATGTCACTGCTCGATTGGTGGGAGATTTAGGCCGGTTTCGTTATTCCGCCAGGTAGTTGCTGGATTTCCATCCTGCCGGGTGCCCCGGTTTCGATTTTGAGCAAGAAGCCGGCTTTGGCCGGTGAATGATTCCAAAGAACTTACAGGAAATTCCTTTTGCTACAGTTGTAAATCGAAGATTCCGGAGGGAGCAGCGGGTTTTAACCCCCTGAAAGATGGCGAATTGACGTGGCCTTTAGGCCCGGGCTTTTGCGGGTCTTCCAGATATTGAGTGAAATACAACTGTACAGGTTGCGGAAAAACTCGTTTCCGCCGTTGTTTTGAAAGGGCACGGCTTGAGCCGTGCCGATAAAGCCAATGGAATGAACAGGGCTTTAGCCCCTGAGGGAAGGTTTCTTTCAGGTTTCCAGGCCGGATACGGCGCTTCGTCCAGGGGCACTTTCCCCATCGCATCCGGAAAGCGGCTAACCTTTTGCAGTAAATTATGTGCCCGCGGCGCACAATGTGAATTGAATAGGGCGATATAGCCCGGCAGCAAAGTTGGTGAGTTTCACCATGCGAAGCACAGGTCAGGGAGCTGCGCGCGGGCAGGCGCGCAAGGAGGGGGCCTCGTCTCCCGGAATGTGGGATGCGAAGATCGCCCGGATACCGAAAAAGCGGCATAACTCCTTTAATGTCTAAATTCTGCAAATAACTCGTTTCGAATCAAGAATTTGGAGCGAAACCCCTGTCGTAACCCACTGAAAACAAGGAATTTCCTTCCAGAGACGGGGGGGTAGGGGGGGCCGTATATAAAGTGCAACAAACGGCAACCCCCTGCTGCTTGCGCTCTCCCGGCCATGCTCGCCCTCTGCTCCCCTGCGGGCGCTGCACGCGAGTTCTTAGTCAGGTTTTCAGCAGACCTGGGATTACTGCCGGCAACCCGCCGCAAGCAGCCCTTTACCCCATCGCATGCGGGTCCGGGGCCGTCTTCAAGCTCTTGTGGTGCCGCACATCCGCCCCCTGCACCCAGAAGATAACGTCCTCGGCAATGTTGGTGGCATAGTCCGCGACCCGCTCCAGGGCTCGGGCAATCATCAGCGCGTTCAAGGCCTGCGGAGCCAGGTGGCTCTCCTCTTCCATCACCTTGGTCAGCGCCTTGTACGCCGCCCGATTCATCCCGTCCACGGCGTCGTCCATGGTCAGCACGGTGCGCGCCATGTCGGCGTCCGCCTCAATGAACGACTGCAGGCTCTTGCGTACCATGTCGGCGGCCAGCGACGCCATCCTCGGAATATCCACCGGCAGATCGGCCACCGCCATCTGCTCCATGTTCCGCACCCGGTCGCTTATGTTCTTGGCCGCGTCCCCCACGCGCTCCAGGTCCGCATTGATCTTGATCACGCTCAGGATGAAGCGCAGATCGATGGCCATGGGCTGCTCCATCGCCAGCAGGTCCAGCGCCGCCTGGTCGATGTCCCGCTCCAGCCGGTTGATGGCGATCTCGCTGCGGCTTACCAGGTCGCAGATCGACAGGTCGCGCACCCGATACGCCTCGATGGCGCGCTGAATCGCCTGCTCGGCCAACCCGGCCATCACCAGCAGGTTCTCCTTTAGCTCGTCCAGGCTGCGTTGAAACCGTATGCGCGTCATCCGAACCTGCCTGTGATGTAATCCTCTGTGCGTTTGTCGCTGGGGTTGGTAAAGATCTTGTGCGTGGAGTCGAACTCCACCATCCGCCCGTTCAAAAAGAAGCCCGTCTTCTCCGCCACGCGCGCCGCCTGCTGCATGTTGTGGGTCACAATCACAATGGTGTACTGCGACTTCAACTGGAAGATAAGGTCCTCGATCTTCGATGTCGATACCGGGTCCAGGGCCGATGCCGGCTCATCCATCAGCAGGACTTCCGGATCGACTGCAAGCGCCCGCGCAATGCACAGCCGTTGCTGCTGCCCGCCGCTAAGGCTTGCACCCGACTGCTTCTTCAGGTCGTCCTTCACCTCGTCCCACAGCGCCGAGTCCTTCAGCGACTGTTCCACAATCTCGTCCAACTCCCGACGGTTCCTGTATCCGTTCAGCTTCAGCCCCGCGGCCACGTTGTCGTAGATCGACATGGTCGGAAACGGATTCGGCCGCTGGAACACCATCCCCACCCGCCGCCTGATCTCCACCGGCTTGGCGTCCTTGTAGATGTCCAGATCGCCGATCCGCACCGTTCCCGTCACCCGCGCAATCGGGTTGGTCTCGTGCATCCGGTTCAGGCAACGCACAAATGTACTCTTGCCGCAGCCTGAAGGTCCAATCAAAGCCGTCGCGTGGTTCGCCGGTATGTTCAGATTGATGTCCTGCAGCGTATGATTGGCCGCGTACCACGCATTCAGGTTCACTACCTCGATGCCGACGCCCACTTAGCTTGCTCCCTTCAGCACGCCGCGACTGGTCACATAGCGCACCAGCGACACCGCCGCCACAATCAGCACAATCAATACCAGCGCCCCCGCCCACGCCAGCCGGTGCAAGTCGTCGTAAGGAGAGATGGCATAAGTGTAAATCTGCAGCGGCAGCGCCGCGATGGGCTCGTTCAGATTTACGCTCCAGTTCGAGTTTCCCAGTGCCGTAAAAATCAGCGGAGCCGTCTCGCCCGCCACCCGCGCAAAGGCCAGCATGCAGCCGGTGATGATCCCCGGAGAAGCCGTCTTCACCGTGATCGACAGCACCGACCGCCAATTGGGCACGCCCAGCGCCAGCGCCGCCTCTCGCACCGCATGAGGCACCATCAGCAACATCTCCTCGGTCGTCCGCGTCACCGTCGGAATCATCATGATCCCCAGCGCCACGCCGCCGGAAAAAGCCGAAAAATGCTTCTGCTGATACACAATTAACGAGTAAACGGCAATCCCCATCACAATCGAGGGAACACCGTTCAGCACGTCGGCCGTAAACCGCACTGCGTTCGCCAATTTCGTCCCGCGCCCGAACTCCGCTAGAAAGATCCCGCCTGAAATGCCCACCGGAACCCCGATCAGGCTCGCCAGCCCCAGCAGAACCGCCGAACCTACAATCGCGTTCGCCATTCCGCCCCCGGTTTCACCCTCCGGCTTCGGAACCTGCGTAAAGAAAGCCAGGCTCAGCGAGCTGGCGCCCTTGTAGATCAGATACACGAAGATCGCCACCAGCGGCGCCACCACCAGCACCGTCGACAGCACGGCCAGTCCCGTGGCCAAGCCATCTGTCGCCGTCCGCATCCGCGCCCGAAGTGTGTGTTCTGTCGGCAGCTTATGTCCCCCTCCCTATTCCCTGGTCCCTGGTCCCCGACCCCTGATTCCTGTTTCATCAATGCACCTGCGCCGGCGCTCCCCGCGTCACCGCCCACACCAGCAACCGCGCCAGCGCGTTCACGATGATGGTCACAATAAACAGCGCCAGACCAATCTCGGTCAGCGCGCTCAGATGCAGATCCCCTGAAGCTTCGGCGTATTCGTTCGCAATCACCGACGCCATTGAACTTCCACTAGCCAGCAGCGAGCGCTGAATCTGCGGCGTATTCCCAATCACCATCGTGACCGCCATGGTCTCGCCCAGCGCCCGGCCCAGCCCCAGAATGATCGCGCCCACAATCCCGATGCGCGCATTGCGCAGCACGCCCACGCGGATCATCTCCCACCGCGTCGCCCCCAGCGCCAGTACCGCCTCGCGCTGCGAACCCGGCACCGCGTTCATCACCTCCCGCGTCAGCGACGAGATGATGGGCAGAATCATGATCGCCAGGAT
>JBEKZJ010000295.1:0-3467 GCA_049509995.1 Occallatibacter sp.
GCCAGACTGAGCGGTTGCGGTTAAAGTTCCTGGCCAAGAGGATGCTGTTGCGGACGGGCGGAACCTTGATGCCTACGGCGCGATCGAGGATGCCGGCGCTGTCCATGGCGTTGAGGAGGAACAAGCCGATGCCGGACCAAGTGTTAGGGGAATGAGGGTCAGAGCCAACAGAGCCGCCGAAAAAGAGCGTCAATTTGGACATGTGCTTTTCCTCTTTCAACCACCGTACGTGAGCTATTATAGACTCACGCCAAGTTCTCGACGCGCACGTTCGACCTTTAGTCGAAGTGGGGTGTCCTGCTAGGATCGGGGCGTATGACAGGCGTTGTGAGATTCGGTGGAAAACGTGAGTTGCTGGCGCAGGGGTTGCACTGGAGTGGTGCCTCTTATCTGCTCTCGCAACTTGGCGGCGGTCTGTGTCGTGAAGGCCAGCCGATGAATGTCATTAATGTCCTGCTGGTCACCTATTCGTTTCCGCCTGCCGGAGGCGTCGGGGTTTTGCGCGCCGCCAGCCTCGCACGCTATCTGCCCGCTGAAGGAATTCGGCTCGACGTGCTCACCACTCGCAACGCATCCGCCGTGGGCACTGACTTTACCCTCTTGAACGAAGTTCCCACCGAAGTCAATGTTCACCGAACCGTCACGCTCGACCTTCCATTCGGCATCAAGAAGTGGATCAAGAAGCTCATCACTAGAGGGGAACGCTCAGCAGCCACAGCCGCTGCTGCTACCCCATCCGGGAAGCCAAGCTTCCTGGAAAGAGTGCTGCAGGATGCTCTGCTGCCCGACCCGCAGGTAACTTGGCTTCCAGTGCTCACTCGCGCCGCGCGCCGCATTGTAAGGAAGCGAAGCATCGACCTCGTTCTCATCACAGTGCCGCCCTTTTCCAGCGTGCTGCTGGTTGCGAAACTCCGCAAGGAGTTCCCTCAGTTGCCCATCGTGGTCGACTTCCGTGATGAATGGCTTTCGACGACCATCGGCTTGGTCAGTTTCGGCCGCAGCGAGCGCGCCCGCAGTGTCGCCAGCAACGCCGAAGCAAGCGCAGTGACCAATGCAACCGCCGTTGTCGCAGTCACGGAGGCCGCACGCCGCCAGATTCGCGCCCGCTATCCGCGGGAGCCAGACAGCAAGTTCCATCTCGTCCCCAACGGATTCGACGCCACAAGGCTGCGCCGCTCCGCTCCGTCTGCAAATCCCCGTCCCGACGGCAAGATCGTTGTTACCTACGTGGGCACAGTCTACGCCTCAACCGAGCCGACCTTACTGGTTCAAGCCCTGCAATCGTTGCCCCCCGAACTGAAGTCCCGATTCAGGCTTCGCTTCATTGGCCACATCGAGGAGCCTCGCTTCCGCGACGCCCTTCTGCAACTTGGCGACATGGTGGAGTTGAAGGGCTATCTTCCGCAACATGAAGCTTTGGCCGCAATCAACGAGGCCGATTATGCGTTGCTCATCACCCACGACCCGCTGAATGTCTCGGCCAAGTTCTACGACTATATCGGCGTAGGCAAGCCGATTCTCGCCACCGTTCATCCCGGGGGCGAAGTGCGACGCTCGCTTGAAAAGCTGCGGGCTGGATGGTGGGCAGGCAGTCGCGATGTTGAAGGTATCCGCCGGCTCTTCGTCGACGCGGCGGCCCGCGGCAATTCGCTGCACACCGCGTTTCAACCGGATCTCGGGAAGATCGCACAGTACGAACGCAAGGTTCTCGCGCAGCGCTACGCCGCACTTCTGCATTCCATCGCCGGAAGACAGCACGAGGGCGGGTCACAAGCGCCGGCCGCCCAGCCTGCCGGAACGGGAGAATAGTCATGCTCAAGATCGCAGTCGTCACGCGCTATTTCCCCAGCTCGGCAGAGCCTTGGCAGGGCCGATCTGCCTATCAGACGCTGTGCGTGCTTGCCCGCGAGGCAGATGTGCTGGTCTTCTATCCCAACGCCGCCTATCCGTCTTTGCTCAAGCCACGGAGCCGGACTTACGACAATCTCGACGCTTCCTATAGCCCGCCGGATGTGAAGGCGAACTACTACGACTATCCCGCCCTGCCCCTGGTTTCCCGGCCGTTGAACGGCTGGATGGCCGCCCGTGTGCTCCTGCCTCACGTGCGCGGCTTTGCCCCCGATCTTATCTTCAGTTGCTTTCTTTACCCCGATGGGTATGCCGCTCTCAAAATCGGCAAAGTCCTCTCCGTTCCGGTCGTGGCCATGAGCATTGGGTCCGACATCAACAGGATCGGCGATCCCATTTCTGCCTTGCACACGCGCACTGTTCTGCGCGAGGTCGATTTTCTGGTCACGGTCAGTGACGATCTGCGCAAGAAGGCTGTGGTCATGGGCGCCCCGCCGGAGAAGACCCGCGCCATTCTCAGCGGTTGCGATCTCTCCGTCTTCCATGTCAGAGATCGTCTTGAGGCGAGGCAGAAGCTGCACATCGACCCGGCCACAGAGGCCGTGGTTTACATCGGGCGCATGGACGCGAAAAAAGGCCTGCGTGAACTGGTCGAGGCGGCGGCTTCGCTGCGTCTTCTTCGCCCTGACTTGCATGTGTATATGGTCGGCGAGGGGCCGGACAGGCCACTGATCGAAAGCGCCATTCAGGCCAACAATGCGGCCAGCTACATCCACGCGCTGCCCGAGTGTACCTTCGACGATGTCGCCGTCTGGATGGCGGCAGCGAATCTGGTCACCCTGCCAAGTTACATGGAAGGCTGCCCCAACGTTGTCCTTGAGGCACTCGCTTGTGGCCGTCCTGTCGTCGCCACAAATGTCGGGGGTATCCCCGAGATCATGAGCGACGAGTGCGGACGACTTGTGCCCCCTCGTGAGCCGGCCGAGTTGGCTCAGGCCCTCGCATCGGTCCTCGACAGAACCTGGAACGCAATGGCCATTTCCGCACACTGGAGCCGAAGCTGGAGCGCCGTCGCGGCAGAACTGCTCGAGATCTTCGAATCCCTAGTATCCATCCGTCAGGCGCCGGTACATGCCCAATAACCTGCCGTTTCACCGTCAGGACTTTTGCGCATGACGGCCGCGCGCATACTTGGCCGATTGCTAGACCGTCTGCTCGCGGCCATCGGACTCATCACCGTCCTGGTGATGTCGACTCCCATTGTCTCGTGGTGGGCACTGGCCTATTCCGGCCCCATCGAGTAGCCCAAAGGCGACGTCCTCATGCTCCTCAGCGCCGCTGGTGACGACAGAGGCGGTATCTCTTATTCATCTTACTGGCGTGCGCGCCAGGCGCTTTTTTCATGGCAAACAGGGGCTTCAAGAAAATTATGATCAGCGGCGGTGGCGGCCCCCGCATCCTCAACCTCCTGATAGCCTGCGGCGTTCCTCGCGAAGTCATGGTCGCCGAGTGGCGATCTACCAGTACCCGCGAAAACGGCATCGAGACGGCGCGTCTGATCCAGGGCATGCCCGGCAAGTAGGTTCTGCTCACAAGCGACTTTCACATGTACAGGGCGA
>JBEKZJ010000296.1:0-3450 GCA_049509995.1 Occallatibacter sp.
ATTTCGGCGACACCATTGTGCCCAGGGCCTCCGGTTCCTCCTTCCTTCTAAAGGCTTTCCGCGCAGACCTCGATGGCACCAGCAGAGGCCGATTTGAGATCCGGATCGAGCCGCGAAGGTTAATGAACGAACATATCGACGCAACCTCCGCCGACAGCATCTTCTTGGCATTCGACGGCCGGAGTCCTCCCGCAGTCGCAAGGGCATGCTCGCGACCGGAAAGGGCTCGTTCGGCCCGTACGCCATGGAATGGGGGATTGGGGCGTTCCCGGCTACGAGTTTGGTTGCACCTGAAAATAATCCAAATAATTCCTCCGCTTTCACCCTTCGCGACTGTATAGCCATTCAGGTGAGCGATGAAGGCCGACAAGAAAGTCGCCGAAGGCAATCACCACCACTAAATACGGACCAGGCGCACCGCGGCCAGGTTCCCCAGCAACGGATCACCGGACCTTTGACCGGTGCACCACAACCGAAGCAAAGATGCAAAGAGGCAACACAATGACTGAACACACAGCAGCAAAGAGGATCGCGCCGACCGCCGGCGCGTTGCAGTCCACCGTGGAAGAGTCAGGAATCCAGACTATGACCGTGGGCTCGTCAAGCTTCACCCCCAGCTTCGTGGAGCTGGCGGCCGCCGAGATGCGGCAACGGTTCGAGGAAAAGACTTTGCCCGCGTACATGATCAAGGATCTGGAGGCTGTCCCGGGATGGACGTGGGTTGCATCGACTCGGGCCGCCGTGCTTGCCGACTGGCAAGTACGTGCCGACTCTGAACTCGCCAAGGGTGCGACTCCGAACAATGAACTTGTCGACGAACGGGTCGAAGGCGTCCTTGAGATTGTTGACCAGTGGCTTGGCGAAGGTGATCAACTCCCTCTCCTCGCAGACGCACTCGCAGCCCTCACGGATGACGACGTCAGGAGCGTGATTCGGGTGCCGGAAGATACGGTACGGATCGCGGCAATTCAGTGGCTGATGCAGGCGGATCTTGAATCCGCTTTAGGGCTCCGCAGCGACCAGGAAGAATTGGCGGGCACCCGCCACTTCCCTTGGGTTCACAATCATTACGAGCGCATGTATGGACTTGCCCTCCCGCAGGAAGCTGATGGCAGGATCATGGCGATGGACGACCCGTTGGGGGCGGACACCGAAGCCCATCTTGTACTGGCGATCACGACGAAGCTGGCAGGGAATGGTTTCATTCCCTCGTCGTTAACTACCCTGCGTCAGGACTGAGCCACAGAACGCCAAACTCGATAACGCAGGCGCGCCGCTTCCAAGATAGGCGCCCCTGCGGAATCGGGAAGAAACTGCATCGTCTCAGCCTGCGCCACACAGCCGGCGATTGGACGATCAACGCACTACGAGAGAGGACGCACATGACCGGATCGGCCGCAACAACTTCCGCGGCGAGCGCCATCGCCACCGCCTCTCACTTCGCGCAGACCGCGTCCAATGTGCCCGACACCTCGCCGACAACAGGCGCGGGCGGCACACCGGATCACAACCACTATGTCACGATCGAGGTTGATCCGGATCAACGCCACGATGGACCCCATCTTCCGTTCTGGAAGGGCTACGTACTGGAGCACGAGGAACCAACCGGCTGCGTTATCGTCGCGTTTGCTCGCGCCCTCGATGCCGGTACCGCATCGCGCTCTAGTTTGCTCGTGCGACTCAATGAAGTCGTTCTCCGCAACGGCTATCTGATGTCCGGAGCCGAAGACCTGACAACCGGCAAACAGATCGAGGGCATGCCCTGCAGTCGTCTTTCCAGCCTCTAAGCTCCGGTGCATTTTGACTGATGGTGCAGGCGCTCTGCGTGGGCCGGCGTGGCGTCGCTCTACGCCGCTTCCATCGACAACTGGAGCCAGAGGCGTACGAGGACGAGATTTCAATGAAGATGGGTCGACCGGAGCCGAGGTCAGCAGTCTGTTCAGATTGGACGTGCCATCTGCCCAGTGCCTGGCCAACGGTCGCTCCTGGGGCATGTGTTGGTCTCGATTTCACTGGGAAATAAACCAAAAACCCTCCTAATGGAACTTGGAGGCAGCCATGGCCCAGCCACCCGAACCAACCGCCACCAAAGGCGAGGTACGTGAGCTGCTGCTCCAACTCTCCAAGGTTGCGCCGACCACCGACACGGAACAGGCCAGCATCGATGAGCACTCCGCGCACTGTGGTCGGACGTCACGACGTATGGCGACACTCGGCGTCAGCATCTGTTCCTGGATTGCGGGGAGACGTTCAATGCCGGCCCGGCCCGGATGGCGTGGACGGAGCCGATGAGAGGTCCCCAATGACGAAGCAGGACATCGACGATGTATTTCTGATGTTCGCCGGCTCGGACTCCTACCTGATCTCCATCGGCGACATTGTGACTCTAATGGACACCGCCGCCGACGCGGGTCAGCCGCTCATCTGGGTGCTGGACCCAGACCGGTGTGTGATGATGGGTGCCGATCTGGAACCTTGGCGACCCCTGGCGGTAGACTCCCAGGACCTTTGGTTGTGGCGTCTGGACCGGATTGAGCGACCGACTGGTCTGCCACCCTTCGAGTGGTACCCGGAAAAATAAAGTTGGGAAAAGGCTACTGGAATCGTTCGGCGACGGTACTACCTATTAGGAAGACTGGAGCCACCGCATGAGGAAGATGCTGAAACTCAGGAATGTCCTTGATAAAATCCCGTACTCTAAGGCCAAACTCTATGAGCTCATCGCCAAGGGGAAGTTCCCGGAGCAGCTTCACCTTGGCGGGTCTGGCTCCTTCTGGCTTGAAGAAGAAGTCGAAGAGTGGCTTGAGGGGCATATTGCCGCTGAACGGGCAGTCCGCGTAAAAAAAGCTGCCTAAAAGAATTCTCAAATAAAGTAGGTAGTTTAGTAGGTATCCTCTCCAGCAAGTTAAGCTAAATCCAATAGAATCATAGTCAATTGGCTCCTTAGGTAGGACTCGAACCTACAACCCTTCGGTTAACAGCCGAAGGGTAAAGGCTGGAGCACATGTGTTTTCAACGGAGTAGAGAGGACAACAGAGGCAAATTCGGAGTCCTTTCGGCGCGCAACTGGACCAAATTCTGGACCACGTTTCTTAACCCAGCCCGGTTCTCAATACCTGATCGTGGAGGAACCGGAAGCGTGTGAAAGTCGTTTGCAACGAGGTGAGCGCGGCCGATACCTGAGTCGGCAGAACCGGCATAATCGGCGCTGTTTGCTACCAAATTGCTACCAAATCTTCTAACCAATCAGCGCAGTGGGCAAATGGGCTGAGCGTGCAGGGTCAGCCCAAATCTCCAACAGACACCCAAAGCCGTATTCACGGTTGACCTAGGGCGTGTTAACACTATCTGAGAGCCTCGACAGTCAGAGCGAAGGTGAGAAATCCCAGGAAGAGGACATCGAGGTTCTCAAAGCGAGAAGATGCGGCGGAAGCCCTGGAGACGCCGGAA
>JBEKZJ010000297.1:0-3426 GCA_049509995.1 Occallatibacter sp.
TCGGCCACGCGCACAGGAGCGCCTGCGGCCGTTGTTTTAACCACCAGTTGGCGAATTCCATCGGCGTCGTGGACCTGCGCGCCCACCAGGCTGAGGATCAACTGGTGATTGGCCTCGTACAGACCGGGCGAGTTCACAATGTTCGACGCCTGGATGGCGTTCACCAGGTCCGGAATGGTGACGCCTGCGGTCTGCATCAGCGCCAGGTTGGGGACCACGTGAAACTCCGGCTGTTTGCCGCCCTGCACAATGACGGTGCTGACGCCCGCAACGCGATTCAAGGGCGGCTTCAGATCGTAGGTGGCCATCTCCCAAAGCTGCGTTTGCGGAATTGTGTCGGACCTCAGGCTGTAGCCGAGGATGGGAAAAGTGGCGAAGGTGAGCCGGTTGGTGGTGATCTTGGCCGTGGGCGGCAGCGTCTGCTCGACCTTGCCGAGCGCGGCATCCACCAACTGCAGCGATTGGTACATGTCCACGTTCCAGTTGAAGAAGAGGCTGACCTCAGCCTGGCCGCGGCTGGTGGTGGAGCGGACGGTGACCAGGCCCGGAACGGTGTTTACCGCGTCCTCGATGGGCTTGGTGATGGTGACCTGCATCTGCTCGACGGGCATGACGCCGTTGTCGACTCCGATCACCACACGAGGAAAGTTCGTCTCCGGAAAGACTGAGATGGGCACTTGGAAGGCAAAGTAGATACCAGCCACGGTGAAAACCGCCGCGAAAAAGAAGATCGTGCGCGTGGATTGGGCCAGCCAGAAGGGTTTCTGGGCTTCACCCGTCTTTGAAGTAGTGCCGGGGTCTTCATACGGCATCAGTCCGCCCCTCCGCCCTTGCCTGCCGCGCTGTCTCCGCTCGCCGGACCCACCTTTACCTTTGTGCCTTCATCCAGGCCGTAGGCTCCGCCGGTGATGACGAGATCGGTTGGCGCAAGGCCGCCGGTCACCTGCACGTCGTCGGCGTCTTCGATCCCGAGAGTAACGGGCTTGCGATGGGCCGTGCCATCGTCGCCCACCACCATCACCGATTTGCTGCCATCCTCCGCGGTCAGAATCGCGGCGGCGGGAATCTTCCACGCCTGCGCCACGGTCTTTCCCGTAACGGAGACTTTTACGGGCGTACCCACTTTGAGCTTTCCCGCCTTGTTGTCGATCTTGAGCCAGACCTCGACGGTGGTGCTGCCGGGGTCAAGCGCTGGACTGATGAGCGAGACCTTTGCCGCCACCGGATCGGCCAGCCCCGGCACCAGAACCGACGCATCGTCGTCCACTTTCATCTGCTGGGCAAGACTCTGCGCAATGTGGGTCTTGGCAAGCAGCGTCGAGGTTTCCATCACCGTGATCAGCGGCGCACCGGCAGGCGCGGTTTCGCCGGCGAACAGAGGCCGATCGGTAACGACACCGTCAATGGGACTCTTGATTTCGGAGTAGTTCACCGCGGCCTGCGCGCCCTCGTACTTGCCCTGGGCAGAAGTCAACTGCCCTTGCGCGGATTTGAGCGCGGCCTCGCGGCTCACGCTGCGCACCGACTCCAGATGCTTTGCCGCAGCGTCGTAGGCCGCCTGGGCCTGTACCAGCGCGGCGTTGGCCGTATCCAGATCGCGACCGGGAATCGCCCCTTCGGCAAACAGTTGCTTGCGGCTCTTCACGATGCTCAGATTCAGGTCGAGATTCGCCTTGGCCTGAGTTACATCCGACTCGGCCTTGAGCGTGTCTTCCGGCACCTGCGCCTTGGTGGCCGTGGCATAGGCCGCTTCGGCCGCCATGTAGGAGCCCTTGTTGTCCATCGCTGCCGCGGCGAGATCGTTGTTCTCAAGAGTGGCCAGCAATTGGCCCTCCTTCACGCGCGACCCGCGCTGCACGTAGAACTTGCGCACCGGCGCGCCGATCTTGGGCGCGATGGCCGCCTGCGCCAGCGGCGCCAGCACCGCATCGGCGGTAATATGCTCGGCGATTGGCCCCTGCTCGGGATGCTCGGCCTGAACCGTTACCTGCGTTTCCGGCGCGGCCTCCTTCTTGCAGCCCGGCAAAAGCGCCAGTGGAATCGCCATGGCGCCGAGCAGAATCCAGTGTGGTTTGAGGCGAAGCGCCTTAGGGGCTCGATTCCAGGTTGTCATTCCACTTATCATTCTGTTCGTCTTCCTGCCATTGTCGTTCTTAGATGGTTCCCGTCATCGTTTGCAGATCGGCCCGGGCGGTCTCGTAGCGCACTCTTCCGTCCTCGCGCGCATTCTCGGCGCTCACGTAGGCGTTTTGCGCATCCACGACTTCCAGCACCGTTGCCTCGCCGCCGCTGTAGCGCAGCTTGGTCAGGCGCAGGCTTTCGGCGGCAGTGGCCGCGCTGGCGTCGAGCGAGGCGAGTTGGTCTCGGGCCACCTCGGCCTCGGAATAGGCTTCATCGAGGCGCGCAATCAGGCGCCTCTGTGTGGAGCTGAGCGCCACCTGCGCGGCTTCGCGGCGAATTTCGCTCTGTTTGACCTTGTGCTCGGTCGAAAGCCAGTCCCACACCGGAATATTGAGGGTGACGCTGGCCGAGTAACCCAGGTTGCGCACTTTGTCGGGCCCGTTGACGGCAAGCTGCGGAGCGTCGATGCCGTAGGTCACGTTCAGCCCCAGATCGGGCAGGTAGGCCGCCCGCGCCGCCTGCACATCGGCGTTGCTCACGCCCAGCGCTGCCAGCGCGCTCTTCAACTCGGGATTGTTTCTGGCTGCGGCCTGTTCCACATCCTCGCGCGAGGCCAGCGGCGGCGCGGCGTCCGGCGCCTGCAGCGTGTACGAGGTGCGCGGATCGGGAAACAGCAGCACGCCCAGCTGCAGCCGCGCCTTTTCGGCAGCCAATCTGGCATCTTCCAGGTCGCGCTCCCGCTGCTGCTCTGCGAGTTGCGCTTTCACCACGTCGGCGTGCGCGGCCTCCCGCGCCTGTTCGCGCTTGCCGGTGAGCGCGGTAAAATCCGCCGCTTCCTGGTGGGCGCGCTCGGCAACCGTCAGCTTGTGATCTGCCGCCAGTGAGCCGTAGAACATGCCGGTGACCGCAGCCGCCAGGCCGCGCCGCGAGACTTCGAGTTCGGCCGCGGCCTTCGCCGCCGTGGCGTCGGCGCGCCGCACTCCGGCCCACCCGCGCAGCCCCAGCGTCTCGTTGACGACCGCCTGGCTGAAATACTCCCGGACCCCATTATTGGCGATGAACTTGGGCAGATCCGCCGTATCCGCCACTTGCCCTACCTGCCCATGCGCGCCGTTGGGTTCTGTATAGAGCCCCTGGTTGAAATAGGCCACGTTCGGCAAAAGACCCGCGCGCGCAATGGAACGGTCGAGCGTCGAAACCCTGCTTTCCGCCGAGAAGGTAGCGTAGGAAGGCTCGTTGGCTTCGGCGCGCCGGATCGCCTCTTCAAGAGTGATGATAACGGGCTGACCTGGAGCGGATAGATCT
>JBEKZJ010000298.1:0-3355 GCA_049509995.1 Occallatibacter sp.
GGGACGGTGGAACCACGCGATCGGCGATTGGCAACAGAGCGCCGTGACCTAATACGAAAATGCGTACCCACATGACAATACCCAGAACAACCAGAACGTCCTGCTAGTCGCCGCCGTCCAGCGGCCCAACATCAATCCCGGCGTCAGCGGCAAGACATCCGGCAGCCTCTATAGCCGCGTCAACGGATTTATCAACCCCAGCGCCTTTACAGCCGTGGGCGAATTCCAGTTTGGCAACGAACCCAAGGCCGACACCACTCTGCGCGGCCCTGCGCCCGGCACGGGCAACTGGGACGCAACGCTGATAAAGACCGTCGCCATCAAGGATCGCGTGAATTTCGCCTTCCGCGCGGAGGTCCAGAATGTCCTCAACCATCCGTGGTTCGCACTGCCGAACACCACTCTGGGCAGTTCGACCTTTGGCCAGATAACCTCCGATTACAACACTCCCCGACAAATCCAACTGGGAGGGCGTATCGCCTTCTAAGCATCTTCGGTGCCGGGACAGAAACGGACTATGAACTTCGTGCAGCCGTTCCATTAGAAAAACGGCTGCACTTGCGGCTCGCCAAAATAGCAAAGGAAGAGCAGACGACCCGACCGGAACCCGCAAGACCGGCCCAAGTCGGGGCTGGAAACGCGACTCGGACTGTAGTCGTCAGTCCAGAATCACCTCGGTACAGATCAGCGAACACTTGCCAACTCCACAGGGCTCATTACTGGGCGAGCAGTGGCTCTTTTCGGCGGGCCAGAACGTAGACACCGACCAGGGCAGCGGTGAAGCCCGCCCCAGCGCCAATACCGAGCGCCCAGCGAGGGCCGAAGTGGTTGGCAACCCAACCGACGATCGGTGCGCCAATCGGTGTTCCTCCGAGTGCAATGGCAACACGCAGGGCCATCACCCTGCCCCGCATCGCTGGTTCTGTAGAGAGCTGCATGATGCTGTTTGTGCCGTTGCTGAAGGTCAGGCCAGCCGCGCCGATGATCATGAGAGTGGCCGCGAACCACCAGTATCCAGGCGCCAGTGCGGCCAGCGTACAGCCGAGCCCGAAGACACCAGCCCCCGCCATAAGAGACGCTAAGCTTTGTCTCTGCCGACTGGCAGCGAACAAGGCTCCTGAGACGGTGCCCATGGCCATCATGGAGGAGAGCAGGCCGAATGCGCGTGCATCGGAGTGGAAGACATTCACGGCCATCGTAGCGATGAAGATCGGAAAATTCAGACCAAAGGTGCCGATCAGAAACAGCATGATCAGGATCGCCCTGAGGTCCGGTCTTCTCCACACGTAGCGAAGCCCTTCTAGAAATCCAGATGCGGTGCGATGCGCCCTCGCGCTTGCATGCAGTTCCGAGAGACGAAAGAAAGACATCGAGATCAGAACCGCCGCAAATGAGAGCCCATTCAGAAGAAAGGCCCATCCGATGCCAACGCTTGCGATGAGCAAACCGGCGACGGCGGGGCCGATCATCTGCGCAGCATTAAATGAGGTTGAGTTCAATGCCACGGCATTAGTGAGATCCGCATCGCCCACCATCTCTGCCACGAAGGTCTGTCTCACCGGGGCATCCAGCGCCGCGGCAGCGCCGGACAGAAAGGCGAATACATACACATGCCAGAGCCGGATGACTCCTGCGATCGTTAGAACTCCCAGAATGAGCGCAAGGACGCCCATCGTTGCCTGGGTGAGCATCAGGAGCTTGCGCTGATTGAGGCGGTCCGCAGCCAATCCCGACCAGGGCAGGAGCAGAAGTTGCGGGGCGAACTGCAGGCCCATCACAATACCCAGCGCTGACGCATTGTGATGGGTAAGTTGCGTCAGCACGAGCCAGTCCTGAGCGACGCGCTGCATCCACGTACCGACGTTGGAAACCAGAGAGCCAGCCGTCCACAAGCGGAAGTTGAAGCTTCTGAGGGAGCGAAAGGTGCCGGCCACTCGATCCTTCATGGGCGCGCCGGCGTGTTGCCCCCATGGAACTGGCCGAATTGACGCGCCGAACTGATGCTGATGAACAGCGCGCCCAAGCCGAACGCAAGGATGTGGCTTGTCTCCCGCGGATGGAAAGCTCCGACGTGCGCGACGAGTAGATACCCAACTACCGCGTTGAAGAATCCCCAAACAACGTTGACCGTTGCAGAGGAGAGCCCTTGGCCGGGCGGTTTTGCAAAGGGACTCTGGAAGGGGTGTCCCATCGTACCGGCGACAAAGTGAGGGATGGCGTTTGCCGCAAAAACGCCCCCAAAGAAGTACGACACAAGCCAAAGCCAATTCATGATGCAGAGCTCCTTCTTTCCAGCAGCGAAATGATTTCCTGTGTAGACCCCGTCTCGCCAAGACGAGGGAAGACGTTTCTGATGCTGTATTCGTGTGCCTCCCCGCGGATATCAGTCATCGCGTCGAGGGCCAGGGTCACGTTTAACCCCTGCTCGTAGGCCTGGCGAGCGGTTGCCTCAACGCCGCCGGATGTCACCACTCCAGTCACGATAACCTGGGTAATTCCTCGCGTCTTGAGCTGGCGTTCAAGATCCGTTGTTGCGAATGCGCCCCAGCTTCGCTTCGTGACGACAATATCGCTCGGTTGCTGATCCAACTGCGGCAGAAGGTCGGTCCATCCCTCGGCAAATGTCTGGCTGCTGCGCGGACCCAGTTCCGTCCGGCCCAGCGCCCTTCCCGCCACATTGACCAGCGCGACTGGGAGGCTCTTCGCACGGAAAACATCTGTTAACGCGCGCGTCCGGTCAATGACCTCGCCGATGGGATGAATGAAGTTCCCGTTGACGATGCCTTTCTGCAGGTCAATGACGATCAACGCGGTGTTGGGGTCAAGAACAGTAAGCGGCATGATTCTCCTCCTGGCATACAAAGTTGACGTGGGTAGGGAGCAGGACGCAGTGGGTTCAATCCTCAACAAGCCGCGTAAGCAGTTCGATTGCTGCTTGAAGCATCTCCTGCTCGTGAGCAGAAAGCTTCTGCGAGATGGCCGCGGTGAGCCAGTCCTGTCTCGCGGCCCTGCCCTCCTGAAGCCTCTTCAGGCATTTGGGGGTGAGAGACATCAGAGTTTGCCGCCCGTCGCTCGGGTCAGGAGAACCACTGACCAGGCCCGCTTCCTGCAGCGGCGTCACCACAGCGCTCATGGATTGCGGACGAATACCTTCCGCTCGCGCCAAACTGGAAACCGTAGCCGAACCATCCTTCTCGAGTCGAAGAAGAACAGAGACCTGTGACGGCGTCAGGTCGTCGCGCCCCCCGTGCTCGCGTAAACGCCGCTTGAGCTTGCCGCATACCGTACGGATCTCGGCAGCAAGCATCGAAGCGAGCCCGGTCTGAGTAGAAGACTTTCGAATGCTCACCAGATC
>JBEKZJ010000299.1:0-3333 GCA_049509995.1 Occallatibacter sp.
GATGGGCACGGCGCCGTCGGAGAGCAACACGTTCAGCTCCTCCCAGTGGCCCAGGGCGTAATTGACCGCCTCGGCCATGGGGTGCTTGGGCAGCAACTGCTCCTTCCAGTTGAAGAGCTTCTCGTGCAACTCGGCCAACACCGGCGCCGATTGCTCCTGGCGCAGCCCCAGGCGCTGTTCGGCGGAAGCGTTTCGGCCCTGCTTCTGGACGGCGTAAAGCGCGCGCACCAAGACGATCGCCTCCTGCGCGATCTCGGGAGCCGCCTTCTGCGCATCGATGATCTTGCTGCGCAGATGCGCCCAGCATCCAGCGCGCACGATGGCGTTCCACCCCAGCGCGCAAAGATCGTGCGCCGGGGACCCCGGGCGTTGCCGGCCACCACGCCGTCGTATCCGCCATAGGCATCGGCCAGAAGCACTTGGTTGTAATCCTTCAGAAAATACTTCGGCCCGTCGCGTCCCCGCTTCAGCGTGCAGTCGAATACGTTGTAAGGATGCGCCTCGTCGCCCACGTAGACCCACATGCGCGCTTGGGCGCAATGACCGGTTCTGAGCATGGGCATGATGGTGTCGTCGGTAGCCACCACGTGCGAGGAGCGCACCTCATTGGCCATCAACTCATAGAGCGGCTCGGCCAGGTCGGCAGCGTCGCCGCACCAGACCGACTGCGTAGCCCGCGAGATCTCGAACCCTTGTCGCGCGAAGATGTCTTCCAAGCGATAGAAAGGGAGGTAATCGTTGAACTTGCTGGTTACGATGTAACTCAGCAGACCCGGTCCGGCCAGTCCCTTTTCGATGGCCGCCTCCGGCTTGGCCGCTGTCTCGATGCGCGGGTTGTCGCCGTTGGTCTCGCAGGCCGCGCAGGCGTATTTCTTGCGCACATGATGGATGCGCTCCCACCCCACGGACGAAGACCTGTCCGTGGGGACCCCGGCTCCAAGTGGCCGGGGAAATACTCGATCTGCCAGCTATCCTCATGGCCGATTTCCTGGCGCTCGATGCCGCAGCACGGGCATATCCGTTCCTCTGTACTCAGCTCGTGCAGGTGCGTGGTGACGGGAAGGTTCGCGAAGTCTTGAACCCGGCGCCGCCCTTTGCGCCGATTCACCCGCCGCAGCTCCTGTTCCGGTTCCGCATGGGGGGGAAGATCCGCGGGGTTGACCGGCTTACGGTCCATCGCCTCGGCGAAGCTGAGAAGCAACTGCGCCAGGTCGCCCTCGGACTGGAGACGGTCCGCGCGCGGACCGTAATACCATTTCTTCAAGCGATCGAGTTCTACCTGCAGACGCAGATTCTCCAGGTACAGATCGTCGGCACGCTGCTGTTGCTCTCGGGCCCTCTCCTTGTCCTGATCTCGCTCCAGCAGCAGCGACCGCAATATCGCCTTCAGGGCCTCACTGTCGTCGGGTAACTCGACTAAGTTATTTGCGCAGAACATGCATAAGTATATGCATAACCCGTTGTGGAAATCACTTACACAGCTTGCCTTTCTTTAGTATCTCGGCTGATTCCTGCTCCCCGCTCGTAGCGCGGCACGCGCTTCAACTTCGTCATGTCGATGCCATCCAGAATCATCGCCAGCTCGCTGGCGCGCAACTGCGCTGAGCGAGCACCCGCCTGCAAACGCGGCAGCTTAAAAACTCCAGTCTCAAGGCGCTTGTACCACAGTACGAATCCGTCCCGGTCCCATGTGAGGATCTTTAATCTGTCTCCTCTGCGCGAGCGAAAGATGAAGAGGCTGTCGCCCAAAGGATCCTGGCCGATCACCGCGCGCACCCGCTCCGCCAAACGATCCAAGCCGCAACGCATGTCGGTCGCCTCCGCGGCCAGCCAGATGCGTGGCCCATGCGCACCATCCAACGCGTGCAAACTCGGCAGCCCGATCATAACGCGGTCTCAAGCACAGCCGGCAGTGCTCGCAAGTGACCCGCCTCGAATCCGGGCTCAACCAATAGACTCCGGCCCTTGCTCAGACGAATCTCAATCGCCCTGCTATACCCAGGTGCAGGCAAAGCCCGTTCTTCGGCTCTCCTCACTCTCACTTCTACGAACTTCTCCACTTCGCTTTCTCCAAGCCGCTTCTTCCATTCGTAAAAAAGCCAATCCCGCAAACCTCGATCCTGACAGAACGCCTTTACTGTCTGACCGCTCTGACTCTGCTCTGAAACCAGTTCGCGCCACTTCGCCCGCCATTTCGCCCGATGTTTTCTCATTCCACAAGATTGAGACCTCGAGATGGCGCAAACAAGATGGGGTTAAGATACCGCTCACAATCGAACTGCGACCAGATGTCCGTTCGAAGAGAGGCGAGATTGTCTAACCGTTCGAATGGAAGCGGCTTTAGAAATTGGCCGTGGCCGATGGGCTTCCAAGTTCAGGCATGCCGGCGGAGACGCAATCTTCGTCTCGCGATTCTCTATTCGGCGGAGTATCGGATCTCGAGCGTGCGAATGCGATAGCAGGAGTAAGTCAGAACGATGGCGATCAGCGCTAGCAATCCGGCCGTGGCAGCCCACCCGGATACCGGTTCGGTTTCAACGGTCAGCAGTGCAAAAATGCCTTCTGCGCCGACGGGTACCGGCATCAGGTGGCGAAGATACGAAGCCACGCTCATCTTCTGCAGCAGGGACGGGAGGACCGGGTTGATGGTCTCCCAGCCGAGCATCAGCAACGCCGCCGGCGTAGGGTTTCTGAAGATCATGCTCAACAGGAGAAACACAGCGCCGTATCCAAGACAGGCGAGCACGACGATGAGCAGGTACGCTTCCAACTGTCCCATGCCGGGCCCATTGAAAATGTAATCGCCGCCGGCCGCGCCGAAGCCGGCATACATCAGCATGAAACTAGCGGCGATCGCGCTTCCGAACAGGAACACAGCGCTGATGGATCCAGCAGCAAACTTGGCCAGAAGCAGAACCTCGCGCCGCACCGGCGAAAGCAGGTAGAAGTGCAGGCTGCGCTCAATCATCTCTCCACGAATCAGCCGCGAGAAGATTCCCAGGCACCCGAAGAAAACCCCCAGCCGGATGTAATAGAGCTGGACGATGCCTGCCAGTATGTTCGTGTCATCGCTCATCGCGAAGGACGGATGCCGATCGAACAGCATGTGAATGAGGATGATGACTGTCGGGATGAAAGCAAGGCAGTAAATCCAGGTCGCCTTCCATGAGAAGAGATTCCGCCTCAACTCAATGCGCGTGAGGCGCTGTGCCTGCATCCACCACAGGCCCCACGGCTGTTGGGCAAGATTTCTCACACGATCGGCTAGTTGCATTTGCGTCATGACGGGCTCCCATCCGTGCCGATCAGGTACTGGTAGATCGCGTTGGCATC
>JBEKZJ010000003.1:0-72344 GCA_049509995.1 Occallatibacter sp.
GGCGAAGTCCTACATCGACCTGGGCTTCGAGGGCATTCACTGGGGTCAGATGGAAATCATGAACTATAACGACCCCAACCTGGATCACTACGCCCGGGTTTTCGAACTGGTGCGCTCCTACGCCACGGGGCATGCTCGCCGCGGCTTGGTGCTGTGCAATGCGCACACACCCAGCGGCGGATTGGTGCGGAACGGCGAGCTTCTGCTCGACTTCCATGCCTTGCCGCTGCGCATGAAGGAGGTCTCCGACAAACCGCAAGAGGTCATTCTGGAAGTAGGCTTCGTAGACAGCATCTATCTGAGAAGCAAGGGCGGACGCACCTACAGCGGCTGGACCTGCGAGCACCTGCCCTACCTGGTTGAACTCGATAACTGGGGCGTCGCCAAGCATCCGGGACAACCTCGACAGACTGAGGGACGAGCAGTAAAGGGCGCCTATTGGCTCTGGGGATACGATGAGATCTCCTGGTTCGCGAACCAGAGCAACGCTTACCGTGCGCAGTGGCTGCGCTACGCCTGGGATTGGGTCAGGAAAACGGATCCGAACGGCTACGTGGAAATGCCGGGAGGGCGGGGGATAACCTCGCCGTTGAACAATCGGACCTTGTACGAAGCCAACAACCCCAGCCCGGCTGTTCCGGACGGCTCCGGAGACGAAGACACCATCTACGCCATCTGGAACGGTGATAAAGGCATCGCGGCCTGACGTTTTTGAGCGGTTCCAGAGTTTCCGTACCCTCGCTGGAATCATGCAAGGTGTCATTTTCTTGAGGAAATGCCACTTCAGAACATCGCGTCCTGGATACAGCAGCTCTGGAACCGCTGTAGATGTGGAGCAAGAAATGTGCCCTTCAATTTCCCGCATTCCGGATGTAGACGAACCCCTGGGGGGCAGCAGCCCTCCGTAACAGTTGCCGCCGCTCCCCTGAGAGTCGGCAAGGCAGATCACCCGCTGGGCATCGGCAATCGCGAATCTCTCCAGGCTCGTAGCCTGGCTCTTACTAGTGGTCGTGCGGATACGCAACCTCAACTGTGTTGATGGAGTAGTGATCCACCGGAACGGTGACCGAGTCGGAGTCGACCAGCTGCAGGGGTTGGCCTTCCGGCTTCTCCATCAGGTTTGTGGCCGTGGCCGAGGTTGCGCCCTTCGGGAAAGTCAGCGAAACCTGGCCGTCCTTGCCAGCCCACTCGTAGAACCGCAGAACCAGCGCATTTGTGTCCTCGGCTTTCTTCACGGCGGTCAGGATGACGCTGTCGTCGCCCTTGACGGAGAAGTAAGAGTACTCCAGCGGCATGGTGCCCGCGTGCGCATCTACCTGAATGGCCTTCAGCTTGTAGTTGTACGCATAGCCATGGCGTACCGTCATCGCGGTCCTCCAGTCACCGGGGTGCGGAAACAGAGCATAACTGAAGTGCTGAGGCCCGCGGTCCGCATTGGGATCGGGATCGGTAGGCGAACGCAGCAGGGTCAGCCGCAGCACACTGTCCTTGCAGTCGTACCCATACTTCGCTTCGTTGATGAGCGAGAAGCCGTGTTGTTGATCGCCCAGGTCGGCCCAGCGAATAGCCGCGACCTCGAACTTCGCCGCGTCCCAGTCGTTGTCGCGTGTGGTCGGGCGCTCAATGGTTCCGTAAGGAATCTCGTAGGTCGCCATCTTGCTCGACGCCGCCAGCGGGAAGGCCGCTTTGAGCAGCACGTAGGTCTCATGCCAGTCGATGTCGTTCACCACATCAACCTGGTCGGAGTTCTCGCTGAGGGTAATGTCCTGCTGAAACTTCGAGTTCTGCCAGTGGCGCGCCACGCGAATGACCGCGCGGAGCGGGTTCTGCTCCACTAGCTTCACCGAATCGACCTCGGTGATTGGCGTGACGTGGTCGAAGGTTCCCGGATCGATGTTCCATGCGGTTTCTACCCACGAATGATCGTGGAAGGTCTGCAATTGATTGCCGCAGGCGCCCGCCGCCAGTGACTCGAAGTTGTGCTTCTTGTCGTAGAGACTGGTGATACAGCCGGTCGATGGGTCAACCGTGACCCTGAGGAACGAGTTCTCCAGCGTCAGCGCATTCACCTTAAGGTCGCTGGCGAACGGCTTGCGGCCCGGCACTGCATGTAGGACTTTGTAACCGACGGAAGGAACATCCTTCACATCAACGAGCATATGATAGGAAGTCGTCCCGCGGTCGCTCGACAGGATCTGCGAGGGCAGTACGTGGTTGTTTGCGTCCAGGATCGAGATGCCGTCGCTGGCCGAAGGCATTTCGACCGTGATCTCAGCCAGGCCGGAGCGCTGCCAGCTTAGAGTATTGAAGACCAGAATCGGCACAGCGCCGGCCGCATGCGTGTCGATGGGCGCCTGGATGTCATTAAGCGCCCTCGACGATGCTTCCTGCGTTTGCCAGCGAACCTGATCATAGTCCCGCTGTGCGTCCTTATAGATGATGCCAATACCGGAGCCGGCGCCCAGGTCGTGGAACTGGTTGAACAGCGCCTTCTTCCAGGATTCGGTCAGCGCGTCGCCCGGATAGGAGAGTCCGTCGAGCCAGGCGATCGAGGAGTACTTCTCCGCGTTCAACAGCCACTCTTCGCTCTCGCGCATGTTGCGCTTGTGATCGGCCTGCGTGGTGTAAGTGCCGCGGTGATGTTCGAAGTAAATCTCGTCGTTCCAGACGGGAATGCTGATCTTGCCCGGCGGCGGCGCAGGCAGCGCACCGCCGCCATGGGCCATCGCCTGGTAGTCGTAGGTCGGGGAGCCGGGCGCGATCGTCTTCTCGACTTCAGTGAAGTAGCTCTGCGCGGTTCCGAACTCCATGCGCGGAACCACCAGATCCGACTTCATCCAGTGCAGGCCCTGGTCCAGCACCGCACGGGTCGGGCCGCCGCCGTGATCGCTCACACCATAGAGATCCAGCAGATCGACGAATCCCGGGTTCAGCGGGCGCGCATGAACCACATCGTTGCTCAGGCGCACCGGGCTCAGATTGTTATTGCCGTATTCGTGCGGCAGGTAAGTGAGAACCTTGCTGCCGTCCGGAGCTTGCCACCAGAAGATCTTGAACGGGAACGGATTGGTCTCGTTGTACCCTAGCTTCTGCGTGACGAAGTAATCGACGCCGGATTTCTTATCATCTGCGGAAGCTGCCAGTCATACCCAAACGTGTCCGGGTTCCAACCGATGCGGGTGGTGACTCCGTAGAGCTTCATGGCTTCGCGCTGGCCGACCAGAAGCTGGCGGACCTGCGACTCGCCGCCGGGCATATTCAGGTCGGGCTCGACCCACATTCCGCCGACGATCTCCCAGCGGCCTTCCTGAATGCGCTTCTTGATCTCCGCATTCATCTCGGGATACTTCTCGGCCATCCATTCGCTGTAGGCCAGGGAAGACTGCGTGTAGGTGTAGTCCGGGTATTCGTCCATCAACTGGAGAGCGGTGCCAAAGGTACGCCGAACCACGTCCACGGTCTCCGTCCACGGCCACAGCCAGGCCGCGTCAATGTGCGAGTTGCCCGCCAGGTGGAAGTTGGCTTTTTGCAGCATAGGACGGAAAGGTTCCAGGTCCCGCTGGGCCTTGCGCAGCGAGTCATCGAATTTCTGCTGATCCTTCGCGTCGAGCGCCTTGATATCGACTTCCTGAACAACCTTGTCCAGTGTCGCGATCTCCGCGGAGGCATTGTCAGAGAGATCCGGCAGCAACAGCGCCGCAACGATGAACTCGGAATAGAGGTCCTGCGGGCTCGGCCGGTTGGGTGCGAAGTCGATTCCAATCGGATTCCGGATGAAACCAAGATTCTTAGGCCGTGCGGTAGTTGCGATCCGGATGGCAACCAGAATGGTCTCGCCGGGCTTGGCGGAGTTGGTCAGAACCAGCGGCTCCATCGATTCACCGGCGGCGACGCGCTCACCATTGAAGAAGACGGAAACCGAATTATTGCCCGCCATATTGCGAATCCACATGCGGGTTCCGGTCAAGTCATAGCCTTCGAAGGTGCTGGGAATCTCGATCTTCTTGCGCAGCCAGATGACGTCTGTGGTTTGAACCGGATTCTGGTCCTGCATCTGCGGCCAGGAGGAATCATCCAGCGACTGGGCGCCGCCCTTCACATCGCCGACGTGATAGCGCCATCCCTCTACCGAGAGTTCTCCCAGCTTGGAGAGCCGGTCGATGATGGTGTGCGACTGGCTCGATAGAGCCTTCAGCGCGGAAGCGATCTGGGATGGACCCGGACGATTGAACTCCCTGGAGCGTTCGTTCTGCGGATCTTTCGCATCAGGGTTACGTTCAGCGTTCCCGGCCACAGGCAACAACACAAGTGCGAGCAGCATCACGACGGATAACGCCACGGCTGTGTGGCGCGAGCGGAGAGCTTTGAGGCAAGACATTAGAGAAGGCATTCGATTTCCTCTTAATGAGCCAGTCTTGAACATGTTTTGAAAGCACCCCCCGGCAGAGCCGGGGGCTTTATCGATGTGAGCTGCTCAAAGCGGCTTTAGCGGGGTCGCTCATGCGGCCCCGGTTGATGCGAGCCACCTTGCGGTGGCAGGTCAGCGCCGAGCTACTTGATAAAACCGTGATACAGGCCCATATAGTAGGGCAACAGGTAGACGGCCCCGTCGCCGAGACCGTGGCCTTCTCCGCCCGAGTTCAGGCTGTACGGATTGAGATTCCAGAATTCGAAGTAGCGTTCGTCGACAGGAATCACGCGGCCGTCCGTGCGATAGCCGAGATTCTCCCGGTCGCCGTCTTCGGGGGTGAGTGAGCGCACCGGAATGATGTCCTTGCGGTGGCTGTTCGTGTGTTTCCAGTCGACACGATCGAGCGGCAGGCGGCGAAGCGTATCAAGTGAGTCTTCCCGCCAGTCGCCAGTGGGTGTGAGGTCAACAGTCTGAAAGGGGTCGCTGAACTTCTTGCCGCGCAAGCTGGCCGCGGCGACAAAATTGAAAAACGGGTTCATCTCCGGCTGTTCTCCGCGCCAGTAGTTGGCCAACGAATAGGCGTAGCGCTGAAGCAGATCGTCGTCGGTTTCGTACTTGATGAGATCGTAATAACTCATGTACGCCATCTCGTCGTCGGAATGATTGCCCGAGCCCGGCCCGGCGGTGATCTTAACAAACATCGCGTTCATGGCGTATTTGTCGTCCGCGATGAGCTTGCGGTAGGCCTGGGTGTACTTTGGGTCGCCTGTCATGTGCTCGGCCACCTTCAAGTAGGACAGGATGCTCAACGAGTTCATCCCACGGTCTTCCCAGCGGTCCCGCGTGTCGTTGAAATTCACGGGATCGTACACGCCCCAGCGGGTCGGGGTACCGTCCCAATCGACGAGCGAGTAGTTGTGCTCCAGCAAGTGGTCCGTGATCGCTCGGACTACCTTGCGGACATCGTCCTTCTCTTGGGGTGTCTCGGCAACAAGATCGTAGTATTGCGCGTAGAAGAAATAGTGGCCGTCCAACTCGTCAGAGCTGGTATCGGACTTCCAATACCATTTTCCATCGGCGCTCTTGGGCCAGCGCGGTGAGAGGACTTTCCAGAGGTGGTCATTGGTGGCGCGCACCTTGATGTCGCGCTCTTTCGAGTAGTATAGATTCGGATCGGGGCCGCTGGTCGGAAGAATAGCCCTGGCAGGGAAGCCGGGAGGCGCAGGATGCTCGCCGCCCTGTGTCACCTGGCTCAAAAACCGAAGCGCTTCGAATGCCTTGCGAGCCCGTTGTTTCGCAAGTGGATCATGGGTCGCTGCGTAGGCGAAGCACTCCCCTGCTCCGTACATTGCCGTCCAGAGGCCGTCGTTGTCGGTGTCATGCTGAACCCACTTGCTCTTGTCGCCCGCTGTGGGGAGCTCTACTGCCGCCACGTAGCCATAGGGCGTCCGGCGGTGACGTTTGTCAATCTCGTCTTCGTAATAGCGCGCCTTCTCGGCAAAGGTCGTCGGCTTCCGTTCGATGAGGCCGACTCCCATTGCGGTTGCGAACCAGGCGTTTCCGCTGGCTGAAACAGTGATCGCGCGAATACCGTCGTCGGGGAGCCAGCGCAGGCCCTGGCGGTATTCCCAGGTTTTGCCATCGAATCGGATCGCCCCGAGCGATGTGCCGAACCAAACGACGCCGCGTTCGCCCGCAGCGATCGTCGTGAAGTCGTCGTACGGCAGACCTTCAGCCCCGGTGTAAAGTTTCCATCCGTTGGCGCCGTGATAGCCGGCTCCTTGCGCGCTTGCAAACCAGAGGCCGCCATCCGCGTCGAACGCGACTGCTCGAACGTCCTTCGGCGCCCAGCTTCGCGGCCCTTCCTGCGGATATTCGGTGCTCCAACTGCCCGTGGGGTTCCTGACGAATAAGCCATCGGACGCCGCTACGGCCAATTCACCCGCGGGACTTACCGCGATTTGCCGGATATCCCTGGCGCTCGCCGGCAAATCCATCTGAGTGAACTTCGCAACGCCAGCGTTGGCCCGGTAGAGCCCAGCGTCCATCGCCAGGTAGAGAACCTTGTCGTTTGCGGCAAGAGCCAGAGGGCGTCCCGCCGGGATCGTCGCGACGGGCATCACGGCCGCGGCCGAAACCCGCTGCAAGCCTCTTTCATAAACGACATAGAGAGAATCTCCCAGCGCGGCGCATAGTTCCACCGGATGCCCGGTGAGTCCGTTGACGGGCAGCCACTTGTCCCCATCGAATCGGCTCAAGCCGTGAGCGGTTCCCGCATAGACCGTGGATGTCGTTGCAGCGATGCAGTTGATCTGGTTGTCGGGAAGTCCTTGTTCGGTGGTGAAGGCATGTTTGATCTCTATAGGGAAAACGCCTCCTTTTGCGGCGGCGGCCGCCGGGAGAATGAGGGCAAGAGAAAATGCAAGCTTCCGGAACATAGTCCTAATTTTGGGTTCCTCTCTTATCAGGGCAGATTTGGACGATGGGTCGTTATCCCGTGATGGTCATCGGGCCGATGCCGCACGATGCGACATCGGCCCGATATACGGTGTTACCCGGGAGGTGATATTCCGCTAGAAAGTGATGCGTAAGGTCGCCTGGCCCTGGCGGTTGCTGATGTTTGAAGAGGTGCCCTGCACCATGCCAAAGGTGGAATCCTCGATCGTGTTGTCCACCGGTGGCGCCTTGCTTCCAAACTGGGTACGATTGAAGGCGTTGAAGTAGTCCACGCGCAGGGTGGCTTTGACCCTTTCACCGATGTGGAAGGTCTTCATGGCGTCGAAGTTTTCCATGAGGTTCGGCGGGGCCGTAATGCCGATGTAGTTACGGGCCGCGTTGCCAAAGGTGAACTGACCAGCCAGCGAAAAGGCATTGGTGTTGAACTGCACGGGCTGCACCGGGGTTTTACCCACGAAATAGTCGCGCGTGCGGCTATAGCTGTAGGTCTTGCGGGCCTGTCCGGGGACGATATTCGGGCGGGGTTGGGCGTCGCCGTTTGCGTTGGTGTACAACACGACGTTGTTGGTGTTTTCGTAGATGCCGAGGGGGTTTCCAGTGCTGTAGTTCATGATGCCGGCCACCTGCCAGCCGCCCAGAATCTCATCCGCGAGTCCGCTGTGGCTCAGGAATCTCTGCCCGGCCCCGATGGGAAGGACATAGGTAAACATGTTCTTGTCATTCCACTTCTGATTGAGCGACGAGACGGACCACTCGGCCTTCTGATTCTGGGGATTCTGCGCATTGTTCTGCTGCAGCGTTACCCCGAAGTCGACGTCCGACCAGTTCTGCGCCAGCGTCAGGCTGCTGAGGAAGGCGAGCCCATGCGTGAAGCGCTTCTGGACCTGAGCCTGAAGCGAGCGGTAAAAGCTGGTTCCGGCCTGATCGAAGTGGTTGTCGGTGCCGCCGAACTGCGGATAGGGGAGCATCGCCTGAATGATCGAAATACTCGTCGGGTCACCGCCGTAATCGTTGACGAAGTTGGTGTAGGGGATCTTGATGCCGGCCGCAATAGCCGCCGGATCGGTCGCGATTTGATCCACCGTATCATTCAGCACGTTGCCCAACGCCAGGTACTTGGGGTCCAGCATGTTGGGCTGGTTGAGCGAAGAGGGCAGGTGGATGTCGCGGTTGCCGATGTAGGCCAACATGAGGAACATGTTGTCGGGCAGCTCGCGCTGAATATTAAAGCTCCAGGACTGCGTGTAGGGTGAGATGCCCGCGGTCTTTGGATCCATCTGGCGAACCATCTGGCCATTGCCCATAGTCGGAGTAAAGGGAATTTGCTGCGGGTTGGAAATCACATTACTGTCCCAGTTTCCAAAGCCTGGAGTGGTATTGCTTCCAGTAGGCGATTGATAGGAGCCGGCCAGCACGTTGGTATAATCCTGCGCCACGCGGCCGAGGGCGAAGGCGTAGGCGCCGCCTCCCATAAAGGCCAGGTAGTAGCCGCCCTGGACCACGGTCTTGTTGTTCACCTGGTAAGAGAATCCGAAGCGGGGTCCGAGGTCTTTCCAGTGAATGGCCGCGCGATTGATTCCAGAGCATCCCACCGCGCAGGAGCCGAGTTTGGTGAGCGCTCCGAGCAGGTTGTCGGCCCCGGCGTTGGGCATATTGAAATTGGCGAAGGTGATGTCGTTTTGCTTCGCGGTGAAGGGAACCGGGATGTCCCAGCGCAAGCCGGCATTGATGGTCAGGCGCGGGCTGAATTTGTAGTCATCCTGGATGTAGGAGGAGACGGCCAGATTGCGCAGATCGGCCGGCAGAGCCCAATTGCGTTCCGCCGAGATTACATCTCCCAGCAGGAAACTGGCAAAGGCGTTGCCGGTGGTGTTGGAATTAAAATTGTTGGGATCGGCGGTTTGCTTGTGGCTGAAATTGAAATCTCCGCCGCAAGTTCTGCAAATGAGGCTATCCTCCAAGGTACGGCGGAATTCGCCACCGATGTTGAAGGTGTGTTTTCCTTTGGTCCACAGCCAGTTGTTGACAAAGGCGTTATCGTAGCGGCGCGTGGAGTTCCTGCTGGAGTGGTTGCCCCAATCCGTAACGGGGAACGCGCCATCGATGAAGTTGATGCCGGGGAAGCTAACGGCGTTCGTGATAGCAGCGAAATCCGCGCTCTGGTTCACTACATGGTTGTTGTAATAGATGTCAGTCTTGTTCACGCCGGCCGTGACCACCAGGTTCGGGGATACCATCTTGATGTAATTGAGCAGATATCCCCTGCCCGAAGTTTGATTGACGGTGGCGCTGGAAAGCTCATTGCTGTTCGGGAACATGTTATTTCCCGGCGAGGGACTATTTACATTCTGGTTCCAGAGAGAAAAGTGGATGTTCTGCGAAGCGGTGAGGTTGTGGTCCATCGTGAATCCCCAATTATGGTTGTAATTGGTAGTGGACTTGACGTAGGGAGCCTCGTTGTCTTGTTCACCGTTGTAGGTTCCGGTGCCGGTCCGTAAAGGCGAACTCGGCTGAAGCAGCGGCAGGAGAGATTTTGAAACCGTGCTGAAGCGGCTGGGGCAAATCGCATTGGGCTTGCCATTGCACTGGAACTGTTGGCCGGTTAGCGGATCAAAGATGGTAACCAGGTTGCCATTGGCATCCAAGAAATTACTGAAATCGCCATTCAACTCCGCGGCGGTGGGCAAGGTGTGGAAAGCAGTCTGCGCCCCGTGCTGGCCATACCAGTCCAGGGTGAAGAGGAAGAAGGTGCGGTCTTTGCCGTTATACAGATGGGGAATCGACGCCGGCCCGCTCAAGGTGAAGCCGTAGTTGGTCTGGTGATTGGTGGGAGCCTTGTTGGATCCGCCCCAGGCCGGTCCGTTGAAGAAGCCCACAGAGTCGAAGAAATTGTTGCGGTTGTTAAAGAAGGCGTCGCCGTGGTAGGTGTTGGCGCCGCCGGCCATCTTGTAGGTGACTGCGCCTGCCGCCAGGCCATACTGCGCCGAAAAGGTCGCGCTGGCCACGCGGGCTTCGCTCACCATCTCATACGGCGGATAGGCGTTGCCGCTTTCCGAGACGTTTGCCGTAAACGCCTGCGTGATGGGAATGCCGTTGTAGTAATAGCTGCTTTCCGCGGTGATGCCGCCGTTGATGCTGAGGGCGCTGCCTTCAATTCCGGTGCCTGCGGCAGAAGGGGGCGCGCTGGTGCCGGGGGTTTGCAGGACAAAGGAGTCGATCTGCCGGGGTCCGCCATTGACCTCGATAGGCGCGGCACTTACCAGTTCCGGTTCAATGGTGGTTCCGATCCCGGGATCCGCCGTGTTCATTGCGATTTCCTGCGCAGTTACCTGCACCGTTTCAGTGGTTGCTCCAGGCTGCAGCTTGGCCACGACCGTGGAGAACATGCCGACTTCCACGCCGACACTTTTTTCAACAAACTGCTTGAAGCCCGGCGCGTTCACCGTGACCGAGTAAGAACCGGTGTTGGAGAGCATGATGGTAAATGCACCCGCAGGTGAAGAGACAGCGTTGGTGACAACTCCGGTTGCATCGGCGCGCACCGCGACCTGCGCTCCAGGAATCACGGCACCGCTCGAGTCGGTTACTGTACCGTTCACACCGTAGGCAACCTGCGCGCTAAGCCAAGGTGCTGCGGTGAAGAGCATCGAATAAAAGGCCATGGCGGCCAGCAATGTGGGGCGGATCCGGCACTGGCCGAATCCGGCGCGAGAACGAAACTCCATGAGCATCCTAGCCTCCTAACAAATGCAGTTAAATTCCCCATACGCGCCGTACTTTTGCTCGATCTGCACGACGAAAAGACATGTCGTTGCCTGGGCGCCCACGCTCATGCGGAAGTCGATCTTGAGGTGTACGTTGACCAAGATGTGATGGGTCCCTGAGAGAAGGTCTCAAAACCGCCTTTTGCCGCTTCTACATGGTTTCGACCGGGGGGCAACAAGGGAATGCCGCAGGAGCCATCCAGCAGAGTCCGGCTGGATCGGCTGAATCCTGTGCCTTGCTCGGCCGCGGTGACTTGCGCGTCCGGAATCAGTGAACCGCTCGGGTCGGTAACCACTCCCGTGATACTGCCTTGGAACTGCTGCCCCCAAGCGGGGAGAGACAAAAAACAGCCTGCAAGGAAGATGAGCAGACAATCGGTTAAGAACCCTGGCCTACTACCCATGGAAGCCTCATGTATCGATTTAATAAAACGGTACATTCAATGAATCGATGATGTCAAGGAGAATTTCGGAAGAACGACGGATCTTAACATTCCCTAGTTGTGCCCACATTCGCCAGTTGTGCCTCGCCGGAAGAGCGATCTTCCTTCGAATCAATGGGATGGCAATCGTAGTGGGTTAGTTTCAATCGACAAGGACGGCGTGTCGTGTGGTCTCTGTGGTCTCGCTCGCTTTTTCCCGGCGTGGCTACAAAACCATCCGTTCTTCCACGATCTAAACGGCGATCGCTCCGTCTGAGAATGTGACGAGCACCCCATGCTCGCCCTCTTGCTCAACTTTGACAAAATGGATTGCGTCCATCTTGATGGTTATCTCGCGTCACTGAAATCTATCTCCGTTTCTCTATCAGAAAAGGTCAAAATTGATCATAAAAGGCCCAACCCGGCCTCACTGGATTGAGACAGATCCGGGCTCCTGCAATCTGGAATGCGGTACTCGCCGCGTGGTCTTTACTCCTCCACTGGCGTTGTTGCGCCGCTCGCACATATTTGAACCAGAGCCGCTATCTCAGTACGCTCCTAGAGTGAGAAGTCCGGCTGCAGGCAGTTCCCGGGTGAAGCGCGACGCGGACTCTCCCGTGTCTTCTGCACCCTGAAACCCGCGTCCTTATAGCTACCGCTCTATGACGCCCGCAACACGTACCGGGCGCGCAGATCCTCTCCGTACCACATGATGTAGTTGGTGCCCCAAGCGTTGTTGTAGAGGCACGAGTGAATTCCTTTGGTTAAATCAGGCTGATCGTCTGAGAACAAGAGAGGCGTCCTCTCGCCTAGCGAGACCACTGGCGCATCCTGCGTCTCTACAGTGAAATGATCGGCGCCAGAATGGTATTCGAATCCTTTCGACAAGCTGTGCATGTGCCGGTTTCCTGAGGCCACCACGTCAAGTGGGGCAATGGCCTCACCCGCTTTCTCCAGCGCCCATCCCTTCTGGTCTTCGGCAATCGGATTAAAAGTAAGCCACAGAGCCTCGGGCATTCGAGTAGCCGGCTTCCCAAACCATGACAAAGTCAACTGAATCATCGGCTCAGCCTCGGGTAGCAGCAACTCAATGAAGACCTGGTGTGGAAACGCTGCCCGCCCCGAACCAAATGCCTCGTCGTCCTTGAGCCGCAAACTGACCAAAACTCGGAGAGCCTCTGTCGTTTCTTCCTCGAAAACTTCGGCCGCGTCACACTGCCAGTCTTGGTCTTTCGCACCGAACCTCTCGATGTTCGGCTTCCCAAAGTCCTTCTCTGCCCAATCCGCTTTGGTTGTTAAATAGCTCCCGAGAAAGCGTTGATAACGCTCATGTGAAAGCGTCTGGTAAGTAAAGAGCGCGATGGGATTCGTCTGGCTTGCCCACTCCCGGCCCGTCGCCTTATTGCGAAGGCGCGTAATGGCTCCGGTTTTCGGGTCGATCTGAACAATATAGTGCTTCGTCTCAATCGCCTCTCCTGCTGGATGCGCAACGGCTTTCACGGGTGCGATGGGCCACACCGGCTCCAAACCCTGTATCGCAAGCTGTGCTTCTTGGCGCAGCGCCGCAGGCAGCGTCGCCACTCCGTCCAACAGGTCCTGCCGCTTTTCAATCCAACTGAATTCCACCACCTTGTATTTCTTCGAATCCAACATTCGCGCCAGATCGGCCGGTTCGTAGTTGTCAAAATCGAGCCAGGTCTTGGTGTCGGCGCCCCAGGTATGTTCCGCCTCCAGCAACAAGTGGCGGAGCAACTGAAGATCGGTTCCATCTCCTATTTGAAAGGCATCCCTGGCAATCCAGCCCTCGCGCAACCGCGCAATTTCACGGAATCGCGCAACTTTCTTGGGATCGCTCGCGCATCCGTAGATCCATGTATCACCAATTTCTTCGGTCACCACGGGAAGCTTGTCGCGATGCGGACCAATAGCCTCAGCCATCTCCGACAGATTGCTGGCCGCAATCTCCGCATTGGGGAACCTCGCCGCAAGATCAGCGTGAATGCGCGCAATTTCCCCGGGCGTATGGGGTCCCTTGTTGTCGCCGCGCACGCTGGTCACCAGCGCAATATCGGACCCGGGCACCACGGCGACTCCGCTGTAATCCCAGTGGTACATCATCGGCAGGCTCGCGCCCGAAGGATCCTTCCACAGAAATAGCGGTGGTAACTTGGCAACCGTCGATCCGCTGTTCACACCAATCTCGAGAAAAGTCACGCCATGCTTTGCCAACGGTGGGATCAAGCCGCGCGTGTGACCCGGCACATCGGTCATTTTGGCGCCCGTGGTCACTTTACCGAACCGCTGGTCGAGAGATTTTGAAATTGCCAGGCTGCCCTCAATCATTGATGGATCGAGCATCTCCGTCTGCCAGGTAAAAGGAAGCGCATGCCATGCAATGTCGCCCCGTGCAATCGCCTCCTCCATCGTCTTGCGATCCGCGGTCGAGGCCTGTTCCAGGTATTCGAACAGCAGCCAGGAACCGGTGGTCCACACATAGCGCCGCTTGCCCCCGGCGTTCACTTCGCGCGCAACCTCGATTGCATGAGGAAAATATTGACTGAAGTATTTATGAACCACATTGTATTGCGTATCGATGAATCCCGCGTCGAAGTGGCACTTGAACATCACCAACACTCGCTTCACCGCGGGGTTAGGTCGCACATCCCCCTCCGGAAGCGCAAAAGAGGAGCCCGGCTGCAACATCAGGCCCGCGCCCACGGCCGACATGGTCTTTACAAAATCACGACGCTTCATTGAAGACTTTCTCCTCGTACGCGGTCTAACTGAGCCGCGTCTTCGATCCTAAATCATACTTTGAAGCACTTACTTCTTCATCAGCCAGACTTCGGAAACCTGGCAACCTCGCCCATTCCCTCCAAGTCCTTGTGGTCTGTACCAGCTCAAGGTCAGGCAGCCTTTTGCGGTCGCCTGTTGCGGAATATCGAACTCCAGCGGCCGAATCGGATCAGGCTTATTGAGGAGCGGATGGATCTCGATGCTGTCTCCCGCTACGAGGCGGATCTTCACATCCAGCTCATCCCCTCCATATACAACCCGCACGCGGTATTGAGCCGATGAATCCAATTCCGGGTAGAACATTTGGAGGGGCGCATCGAAGAGAGAGCCGGCCCAACGCTTCCACGCCACCGGAATAGCAACTCCCGAGAAATCTGGATAAGCGCCCCCTACGAAGGACGTAGCCCGAAACTCAGGATCCTGGGACGCGCCCACACCGCGCACCAAATGCGGCTGGCACATGACATCGCCCAGATTGTCGTAAAACCCTCCCGGTCCCGGATTGGTACGACCGAGGATAGCCTCGATCGCCTCGATTTGTTCGGTTGCAGACGGCATCTTCCGGATCTCGGCGAACTTCTCTCTCAGCCATGGTCCATCGGTCAGCGGAGTGTCGAGAGTGTCGAGGTTGGCTGCACGGGTTACTGCCTCGGCCTGATAACGCTCCACCGCGAGTTGCATGCGGATACTCTGGTAGAGGCCTTCACCCAAAGCAAGAATCCGCGCCCGCCAGTCTTGCGAAGGTCCATTCCGCACGGGAGCATCCAGCTCGATCTCAGCCAGTTTGATCAGCTCCAATGGGTCCGTCCCGTTGGTCGCCCGCTTTTCTTCGTCGTCCACATCCAGCTGAATCGGCTTGGCGCCCACGCGGCGGATTTCCGCCAGCCGGCTGATTGCCCGATCCTGCGCATTGGTTTCCTGGATGAGCCGGCTGCGCACATAGGCATCGTAGTATGCGCGATATAAACCCATTTGAAAGCGCCAACTGAGGAGTTCCGCCGGAGTTGCCGTAGACTCCATCGTCTGGAACTGCTCCAGAGTGGTGTAAACGGATGCGTTTGCAATCAATGGGCCTCGCCAATTTGCTTCCAGGCTTATTGATCCTTGTGCAAATCCTTCGCTGAGACGATCGGAAACAAAGAATGCGCTGTATTCGCGCAGAATATCGACGACCGGCTTCTCCGGATTCCATGCCAACGCGCTCCACAAGAACTTGTTCACATCGTCGTTGCAGCCTTCCGAGTAACTGATAAAGCCGATCGAGTGAGGCGCTTGTACACGGAAGATATCGGCCTGCGCGCGCGGCCGCGGGTTGATGACTTCCCTTCCCTCACTGATCACGTATGCAACATCCCAGTCCGCAACCGGAAATTGGCAATCTGTACTGTGGGTGATGTCCGGATAGAGACGGATTGGGTATCGTTCAGGGACTTTTTTGCGCAAAGCGGAAAGCCCAAGTCGATTCTGAGGGCCATACACAATTCCGTCTAGCCAGCGCAGTTGCTCCCGATTGATAATCTCCAGGAACTCCTGCAGCCAGGTTTCATCGAAAGACTGCGGAGACATCCACATCTGCGCATGGGGATGATAGCGGCGCAGATTCTCTGCTTGCTTTTCCATGAACGGGAGCATGAACTTGGGCCGCGTCTGCCCCGGATCGCCTCCAGGGACAAAGACCGCGTCGATGCGCGGCACTGCTTTGAACACCTCGGCCCATTCCCGCAGGGCAAATTCTACGGTCTTCGCATCCGAATAGTCCGGATCCATGGCCGGATACCAAACCCAAACGTCGAGCCCGTAATCGTCGGCAATCTGCGACATCTCCGCCATCATTCTCATCGGCGGAAGGGGGAAGTGCGGTCCATCGGCCGCATCGTCGGAACGAGGCGGAATGATTTCAATGGCGTTGGTGCCGAAGATGGCCAGTTCGCGGATATATTGATCCCAGATGGGAACGGTCCACGCATCGTAGGCGTTCGTCTTGGGACGATACCCCATCTGGTGGCCCCGCAGCTTGTACTTTGGAGCGCTGGTCATCTCAAGGGTCAATGGTGCGTATGCTTTTCCCTTCGCCATACGGATTTTGCGCAAAAACTCGCCGACACCGAAGAGCACCCCCCGCTCGTCGGCCCCGAGAATGGCAATGACACTTCCAGCGGGGCGACGCACCGTACGGAGCAAGAATCCTTCCGCTTCCGAAGGCCACTCGGAACCAGGATTCAGCTCCCGCAGCAAGTCTGCATGACTTCCTTTGAACGACTTCTGCGAGCCAACCAGAATCACCGGGCCGGACGATTGCGGCGGCATTTCTTCCCAGACTGGCCAGCGAACGGCGGTGCGCTTTTCGACTTCTTCGATCAGGACTTGAACGGCCTTCTGCTCCCGTTTCGAGAGACCTCGCGGCGCAATCACAACCGCATGGTTCAGGTCTTCCATGCTCTTTCCATCGGGAACTGGAACGTCTCCCGCATACGCCGGCATGGCGAAACCAGTCATCTTCGATACTGCAGTCAGGCCCGCGCAATGCACAGCGCCTTTCAAGAAACTACGCCTGTCACTCGACATTCTCACCCCCCATTGAAATGCCTCGGTCTCCAAAGATATATTCGAATTCCGCAGTTGGCGAATGGGTGCCCATCTCCCCTTCTTACCTATTCCCTTCTCCCTGCATATAGCAAGTATGGACATTCATATGCATCGGCCTTGATCCCCTCCTTTGGAAGACTAGCGCATACGCTGCTGGAGGCGATCATTAGTGCGCAGAAATATCGATCCAGCCGCGCGTGCGGTGGCTCTCCAATACCGCCTTTAGGATCGTCATTTGCCGCAATCCATCCACGAACTGCGGATACGCGGGACTTAAATCCGGTGAGCCGATGGTCGCATAAAAGCGGCGGAACATCTGTTTGAAAGTGTCATCGTAACCCTCACAATGGCCGCCTGGGAGGTCAGCGTAGCTGCGCGCCTTGAGTCCGAGCAACGCCGGATCTTTAAGGATGAGTTGATTGCCTTTGTCGCGATGTCCGACCCAAAGCTCGTTGGGCCGCTCCTGATCCCACGCCGCGGAGGCTTTCGTTCCACAGACCTCGATACTGAGCCGGTTTTTACGTCCCGCCGATACTTGGTTGGCAATAACGCAGCCACGCGCACGCTCCCCCATACGGAAGATGACGGCGCCTAAGTCTTCGGTATCTACCGGTCTTTCGATGTAGTCTTCTGGACCAAGCATTTTGTTGGCGAAGGTCTCAATCGCACCGGTCGGCTCTTTGCGAGTGGTGTGAAAGGTCTGAAGATCGGCACAGAGCGAACTGACCCGCAGGCCGGTGACGTGCTCCGCCATATCAAACCAGTGCGAACCGATATCGGCCATGCAACGCGAAACGCCGCCCACTTTGGAATCGATACGCCAGTTCCAGTCTGTATCGTAAAGCAGCCAGTCCTGCGAGTAGGTTCCGTGAACAGCAAGGATCTCACCCAGTTCTCCCGCTTCGCGCATGCAACGCAACTGCTGCACCATGGGGTAGTAACGCAGGTTATGGCAAACGCAGTTGCGCAATCCTGTTTGAGCGGCCAGAGCCACCAGTTCTTCGGCTTCATCCACTGTAGTCGCCAGCGGTTTCTCGCAAGCTACATGCTTTCCCGCTTGGAGCGCTTCCTTGGCCATGGAAAAATGCTGTGCGTTCGGGGTACAGATATGAACGGCATCAATGGCAGGATCTTTCAGTATCTTCCGGTAATCGGAAGTGACCGTGGGAATCGCGAAGCTGTCCCCAATGCTTTGCACCTTCGAGAGATGCAGGTTGGCGAGAGCAGCCACCTCGACGCCCTCCAATCGCCGCAGCGCATCAAGGTGGACCCGGCCGATGAATCCTGTTCCGAGTATTGCTGTCTTGATCTGCCTCACTCTCCACTCCATTCTCAGACTCGTTTCCACGATGACCATGCAGCGCGCTTCTGTATGGCGCAGGTTCAGCAGTCGCAGGCGGCCAGAAGAGACGCGACGCATGGCCGTCTCCTAGGCCGCATCCGAAGGAACCTCGAAGGTGACCAGTTCGGAGCGGAAGCCACGGGTGCGATATGCTCCGTACGCAATGCCTGCCACCATCCACACCGAGCCCAGCACCAGCGCCTTGCTGCTGAGATTGACCCAGATGAAGGCGCAGATGAGAAAGCCCAGGGCAGGCGACAGGAGTCCGCTCAGATACCCGCTCTTCTCATGCCGCCAATGGTGTACGAAGGCTGCGGCATTGACTCCCATGAAGGCAATAAAAGCGCCGAAATTCAGACACTGTGCGCCGATCTCGTAGGCGCCTCCACCCAAGCGGTCGGCAAAGAACTCCAGCAAACCGGCTCCGACAAGCGCAAACGCTCCTACGGCCACAATGTTATTGCGGGGAATACGGCGTTTCGGTTCGATGGCGCCGAAAAACGCCTTCGGCAGCGCGTTGCCCCGGCCCATGCCGTAGAGGAGGCGCCCGGCGGCCATTTGGGAGCCCATCCCGGAGCCCATGTTGGCAATGAGCAGAGTAAAGTTAACCACCTGGAAAAGCACCATGCCGCCGGCCTTGCCACTGACCAGAGCAAAGGCCGACTCCACACTGTCGCTGGCGAAGGGCTTCGAACCCCAGATGAGTTGCGCCGCATAGACCTCCAAACCGGAGAGCAGGCCGGTTATGAGGCAAACCAGTACCGTGGCCAGCAGGATGTTGCGGCGAGGATTCCGAACCTCTTCGGAGAAGGTGGAGATGGCGTCGAAGCCGATGTAGGTCAGCACAGCCACCGAAGTGCCGGCAAAGATGCTGGATGAATGAAAGGTGGCCGGATCGTAGAACGGATGGGTAAAGAATCCGGGATCATAGTGCACGTGCCAGAGAGTGTGTACGACGCAGCCCAGAAACAGCAGGACCACAATCACCATGCCCGCGCACAGGGCCTCGTTCAACTGCGCCGAGGTCTTGATGCCGCGCAGGTTCAGCCAGGTGAAGAAGGCGGCGAAGAAGAGGATCCAGACGTAAAACGAGAGGCCGGGCAGGATATTCATCGCTGCCTTGGCGCAGAAGGCCGTGCAGATGAGCGGATTGATCAGATAATCCATCACCATGCCCCAGCCGACCACATAGCCGAGAGCGGAGTGCATCTCCTGGCCCACGTAGGTATACGCCGACCCGGCGCTGGGATAGACCCTCGCCATGCGGCCATAGCTGACGGCTGTAAACAGCATGGCGATCATGGCGATAAGAATGGTGGTGACGACGTGGCCGTGTGCCTTGTTGCTGATGACACCGTAGATCCCCATGGGCGCGGTGGGCTGAATGATGACCATGCCGATGATGATGAGGTTCCACAGGCCAAGCACGCGATGGAGGCCGATCTTTCGCGCTTGCTGATTTTCCGCGGCAGTGGTCATGACGGGTCCTTAAAAGTCCATTTTCTGCCGCGTTGGGCGAGTAGTGGATGGGAGTGGGTCTCCCGCTTTCGAGCTGTGCACAGGCACAGCAGGAAAGCGGGGGGAGTGAAGTCAGGAGTTCATGGTCACAGACCGGAGGGCCGAGTTCAGGCTGCCGGGACGCGCACCGTGTTTGACGTGGCCGATTCCCCAGCGCCATTGACTGCGCGCACCCTGTAGGAAACTGGTTGCCCCTTCTTGACCTGCGAGTCGGCATAGTCCGTTGCAGTAGATGGCAACTCGACAATACGGTGCCAGGCGCCTCGGCCGTTTGCCGGATCGTCGCGCCGCTCCACAACGATATGTTGCGGGTTGCCTTCATGCACCTCCCAGGAAAGCTTCACCGTGCCGCCCGCGAGCGCTGCGTTCAGCGAGCTGGGAGCTTCCGGCAAGACCGGCCAGTCAAAATATCCTGCATCGGCGATAGCCATGATGCTGTCGGTCACCGGCAGCCCTTCCAGCGTATCGGTGGTGCCTTTTTTCCACTCCAACGGACGAATATCTCCCGACACCACATCAATCAGGACCGGATGTTCAATGCCTGTCCCTCGAAGCGTAAATGTGGAATAGAACGGCGGAAACGATTCTCCCGGCAGGCTGTGCGCCGCCATCCAGTAGGCCACGATTGCCTTGCCGCTCTTGGCGCGGAATCCGTAGCTCATGAACGGGAAGCCGCTCATGCGGCGCAGCGCCGGCACATCCGGTCCGGAGACCTCAATCGATGAATCGAATTTCGTGTCCGCGAACAATGCGTTGGTGTTCTGGAGAGCGTAAAACACCGGGCGCGGTGTGAAGTCGTAGTCGTGGTTGGTCAGGCCGTGAATGATGCCGAAGTCGTCGTATTCATTCCCGTCCGTGCCGGACGTAAGCAGCCACACAAAAGTCTTCACGCCCGCGGCGTGATTGTAGATAAGTCCGCGCGTCACGTACTTCGCCTGCACGGATTCATCCGATCCAATCCAGGACGGAATGGAGTTGAATTCATCGTCGAAGAACCGAATGTCCGGCTTGATGCCCGGATAATTCTTGACAAGTTCGCGCAACGCCCGCGGAGATTCGTTCAGGTACGCGCCGTAATCCATGGTTTCCGGGTTCATGTTCTGCCCGTATCCTGGATAGGTGTGATACGAAAAGACGTCAATGCCGGCGGCGCACTTGCAAGCGTCCAAAGCCGTCTTGGCGAATTCACGAATGGGATCGGCCTGGCCGCCGTAGAGGACCTTGGCGCCCGGAGTCTTATGCACGGTGTCCACAAATGACGTGAGAAGGTGGCCGTACTCCTCCGCATTGCCCCACGGGTTCCAGTATCCGATGTCCTGCTCGTTCCACAGCGCCCAATAATGAATCCGGTCCTTGAAATGATCCACGGTCCACGCCACATATTTGTTGAAGGCCGCCGTCTGGTCGGGCGTCGTCGGAGGCCAGAACACCGAGTTCAAGCTGCGGTCGTCGTTGTGAAACGTCCCCGGCTCCGGCACGCTCACATCGGGCAGTTTTCCGTTGTGCGCCGTGTACATCTGGTTGCCGTAGAGCAGTTGCACCTGGACATTGATGCCGTTGTCGACCAGCGAATCAACCGCGTCTTCCAGCTCCGGCGACGAGGAGTAAACGCCGCGTTTCTGTTCGATCCAGTCCCAGCTGGTGCGGTCGGAGCTGTTCTCATACTGGCCGATGCGGATCCACTTGAACCCGGCGTCGAACATGCGCGTCCACCACCACCGGTTCCAGGGCAGATAAGGATCCCGCGGCATGTCCGAGTTGATGCCGAATCCGTCCTCAATCTGTGAGCTTCTCTTGGGGGGAACCTTTTCAGGAAGTTTGCGCGCAAGCTGCGCGGCCAGCGGTCCTGCAAAGAACAGCAGGCCGGCGACAAAGACGAAAACGGCGGCCAAGCAACGATACCGGCCTGTGGGGTTCATGCGCATCATGCTTTCTCCTTCTACCAAAGTCTGCATCGCAGACTCCGGCATGCAAAACAAACTTTTGCGGCGGCTTCCAGGCTACGCCAGGCTCATCGATGCCGCCAGCGGCGACACGGTCGAACGAATCCAGGCGTCGTCGTTGCCGGCCGGGACATCGTGAAACAGCTCCCAGATTTCCGTGTGGCTTGCGCTCTCGCCGGGGGCTAATTCCACGATTGGGCTCAGCGTTTCCAACTCAAGAAACTCGGGGTTGGTAAAGATCTCGAAGTTGCATCCGAAGTCCGGATAGCGGGCGTTGGCCAACGGCGTCGCGCGCTTGATGAACAACGCGCCACGCGAGTAGTATGCGCCCCAGCCGGCGGAGTTGAATATCCCGGTCATTTGCTCGGGGAAACGCCCCTGAGGCTTGCTGGCCTGCGATAACTGAATGAACTCCGTGCCGAAGGTCCAGCGCGGGTCAGTGAGATCGGTGAAGGACCAAAGCGTCATGGGACCAACCGACTGAAAGTGGTTCGCATCCATCGCGGCGCGCGGCGGAAGAGGCAGAATGGCGCGGCCCCCAGGGCGCATCATGGTAGGACACCAGACGGCAAGCTCCGTGGCATCCTGGCCGCAATTCGTGGTGGTGTGGGCGATGCGCACCTGCGTGCCGTCCGCATCCAGCGCAACCGCGAATTCTTTCTCCAGTTGCGTTCCCGGCGCAACATCTTCGATGGGAGCTCGAAAGCGGACGCAATCCTCTTCCTGACGCACGGCGACCGCACGGTTGTCGGGGAAATAGGTTCGCGCCACCTCCGGCCAGACCCACAAGCGATGGCCGCCGTAGAGGCGAAATCCATCTCCTCCCGTGAGCCCTCGATCGTTTGCGGCTTCGTAAAGAATGTTCTCCTGGCCGCAAAAGCTGTAGTGCACGATGCGCGGCCCGACGTCAGCCAGGACGATCAGCTCGACCGTGCCGTTTGACAATCGCCATGCGTTGTTCCAGCCGAAATAGGGAATTTTCTCGACCATGGACTCCTTAACGTGCGATGCGCTGCTCGACGGCTTGCGCGGCGTTGGCGGCAATCTCCGCCGCATTGTGTTGGATCTTGCCAATGGCGCCTGCGATTTCCTGCATGTCTCCTTCGTCTCCGAGCAGGGCAAACTGCGGAAGCCACACTGTCTCCCAGGCTCCCCTCAGGGTATTGGGAAACTCCTGCTGGAGGAAGCTGTGGGTTTGCTCCGCCTGTGCTCCGCTCAGGCGCTTGCGATACTCGCCGCTGCGGAAGCAATCCATGGCGTGCAGAGGCGGATAGCTGGCCTGCGTGGGAATCCCCTCGGCATTCAGCGCGGCAATAAAGTTTCCGGTTGAGATGCCGGCGAAGTGATGGTAGTCCACGTGGAAGATGTAGGCGTATTGCCCGTTGCGCGTGCATCGCGGATCGCACTTTTGGGGTGTAATCCCCGGAATCTGGGAAAGCAGTTTGTCTAGCAGGCGTCCGTTGCGGTGCCGGTGAAGCGTCTGCTGCTCCAGCCGGCTCAATTGCACACCCAGCACCGCGCCCTGCCATTCGCTCAGGCGGTAATTCGAACCGTAATTGAAGTGGCTGTAAAACCATTCGCCGGGGAGGCGCCCGCAATCGTGAACCGAGCGCGCCCGGAGCTCGAAACCGTCATCGTTCGACAGGATGGCTCCGCCTTCGCCCGCCGTCATCAGTTTGCTGGCCTGGAAGCTGAAGGTGGCCGCCGTGCCGAAGGTTCCGATCTTGTGCCCGCGCCACTCGCTCCCGTGCGCGTGCGCGGCATCCTCAACGAGTGCTATGCCGTGGCGTTTAGCCACCTCTTGCAGCCGGTCGAGATCGGCCGGATGCCCGCCCATGTGGACCGCGATGATGGCCCTTGTCCGAGGTGTAATCGCCGCTTCTGCCAATGCTGGGTCAAGGCAGTAGCTCTCCCGGTCCACATCCACCAGAACCGGCAGGGCATTGACGAAAAGCACGGCGCTGGCGGTGGCGATAAATGTGAAATTTGGGACGATCACCTCGTCGCCGTGGCCCACGCCCAATGCCGCCAGGGTCACCTCCAGCGCCGCCGTGCCGTTGGTCACGGCGATGCCGTGGCGCGCGCCGTGATAGGCGGCAAATGCCTTCTCAAACTCCAGCGTCTTGGTTCCCGGAGTTCGCCACCAGACGCGGCTCTCCAGGACTTCCATCAGCGCGCGCCGCTCTTGGTCATCATAATGCGGCCACAGCGGAAACGGCTTGTTCTTTGCTTTCTTGCCACCCAGTAATGCCAGTGCAGACATGATTTGCTCCTTGCTTGCGGTTTAGCGTGTCAGAACAGCAGCTTCAACGCCATTTGCATGATGCGCGGGTCTCTTGCGGCTGTCACATAACCGAAGCCGTTTTGCCCGGGATTATTGAAGTTGCCCGAAGGGTTTTCGAATTGTGCGTGGTTGAAGACGTTAAAAGCCTCCGCGCGAAACTGGAGTTCTTTGGTGTCCTTAATCTTGGTGTCCTTGAGCAGCGCGAGATTGAAGTTGTTGATGCCGGGCCCGACAAAAGACCGGCGCATGGCATCTCCGATTTGCCCAAGCGGCTCCTGGATAAAGTAGTTTGGATTGAAGTAGGGAAGGCCGTGCCGCGGATTCCGATCCTTATACAACTTGCTTCCGTTGGCGGCGTAGCTGGGCGTGTCGACGGGAGCCAGAAATGTCCCGCTCAGCGAGTTGTCGTCGTTCTCGGTCAACTGAATGGGCTGTCCGCTGGCAAGCGTGGTGATGCCCGATAGAGCCCAGCCGCCTGCCAAACGACCAGCAACTGTTCCATCTCCCGCCCAGCGCTCAAAGGGCAGTCTTACTGTGTAATTGGCCACGAAAACCTGGGGCACGTCGAAGATGGAAAGAGCCCGGCTTTGCTGTGGGTCGTATGGGTTGGTGGCGTCCAGGGTTCCCGATCCATTATCCAGCGACTTGCCCCAGGTGTAGGCGAGCATGAACTGCATATACTTCTCGCTGTGTTGCAGGCTTGCCTGGAAAGAGTTGTAGCTGGAACTCGCCATCGACTTCATGTAGGCGTTGCTGCCGAAGTTTGGGCCGAACGGACCGCGGGTGCTGTTGACTTGGGTCCCGTTCGCGAGCGTATAGACTCCGTTTTCTCCAAAGGGGCCGCACGTTGGCGAACCCGCCTGGAGGTTGGCTGGATTGCTGAGCTGGAGACACAGCGCCTGGTTGCCGGGATTCGACTCCACAAAGGTGAGCAGCTTGTGGCCGGCGGTTCCAACATAGCTGAGGCTGGCGACGGTGGCTTGGCCGAACTGCCGCTGCAGCGACAATTCATAATCCTCCGAGTAAGGCAGGACATTCTTGTTGTAGAAGTAATTTCCTCCGCTGATCGGCTCAACCAGTCCCCAGGGGAAGCTCGAGTCCGGATTCGTTGTGGACACGTTTGCGGGAGGAAACTGGAAGGGGAAATCGTTGGGCTGGAGATTCCCAGTGGTCCGATCGATGAAGGGCGATGAGAGCTCCGGCGGGGTAGCGTTCTGGTAGAAGAAACCGTAGGGAGCGTCTCCAATCTCCTGCTCGGTGTCCGCCTGCTGGATCGACTGATAGAACAGCCCGTATCCGGCCCGGATGCTGGTGGTGCCGGCTCCTCCCAGAATCTTCCGCAGCAGCCCACCGGTTGCGTTCGGCGAATAGGCCAGCCCGAATCGGGGCGCAAAGTTCGTGTACTTGGGAGGCGCAAGTGTCCGGTCAACGCCCGGATCGCTGGGAAGCACCAGGCCTGCGGGCGCGCCCGGGAACACCTGCGACTGTTCGCCGGCAATCAGGGTTTCGATCATGTTGCGCGTGTCGTACCACGGAGTGCTGGCCTCCCAGCGCAGCCCATAGTTCAGCGTTAGGCTCGACCGGGCGCGCCAGCTGTCCTGCATGTAAAGCCCGTAATACTTGCTGCGCGTGTGCTCGATGTCGGGGCTGCCCTGAATGAAACCGGATGGCGCGCCGATCAGAAAGTCCGCGAAATCAATGCCCGTTTCCGCTCCGGTAAAGGTGAACTGCCCGTTCTCGGCCGTGTAGCCGTTCAGGTTGATCTGGTCGTAATGAACGTCGCCGCCGAACTGCAAGGTGTGCGTGCCCGCGACCCGGGTGAAGTTGTCGATCACCTGGTAGGTGTTGTTGCGTTGGTCAAAGGTCGTGAAAGGCACCCCAAAACTGTAGTTGTTGAAGACCATGCTCGGAACTCCCGCCAGGCTGGCGGAGACGTTGCCGAAACCGCCCGTCGGGTTCCACGGCGAATTGAATCCCAACGACGCAAGAGAGACTCCCGTGCCTCCCTGGGGATTGTTGATGGCGTTGGTGTTCCGTAAATAGACCAGGCGGACGTCGTTGACGCTCGCATTGCTGATGGTTGTGGTCATACCCAGGTTGATCATCTGGGCACGGCCATACGTCGTCGCGGTGAACCCCGGCACGTTCGCGGCCGCATAAGGGTTGGCAACGTTGTAGTCGTCGGAAAAGTAATACGCGAACAGCATGTTCTTGCCCAGGCTTGCGTCCAGCCGGATTCCACCTTTGTTGTCGCTCAAGTTTTCGTTGAAGGCGGAGGTAGAAAACGTGGAAGCGCTGTTTCCATTGGGAGAGGGAATGTATTTCAGCATGCCGGCTGCGGCCGGATCCCACGCGGACTGCGGGATCGAAGCGTTGGGAAAAACGCACCCGCTGACCGGATCGTTGCTCGTACAACTCGACGTGTAGGTGGTCTCCGCCCCGGTGTTGGCGTTGATCGCCACCATGCCGGGGGCGTAGTAATAGGGCTCATTCAGGCTCACCGGATACCCCAGACGCTGCGATAGAACGTTCGCTGCCCAATAGGTCGAAGTGACTGTATTGGCGATGGGGTTGCCGTTCTGGTCGGTGGCGGTGGCAAAGGAACTTGCCTGATCCAGCAGGTTGCCCGAGCGGTCTTGAAGCGATGGCACAGGGTAATACTGCGTAGCCCCCAGGATCTGCCTGGTCCCCTGGTAATCGGCGAAAAAGAAAAGCTTGTTCTTCTTGATCGGCCCGCCAAAGACTCCGCCAAACTGGTTCTGTTTGAAGTCGCCGCGGCCCGAAAAGTAATTCGCTGCGTCCAGATCCGTGTTGCGTAGAAACTCAAACAGATCGCCGTGGCACTCGTTGTTGCCGGACTTGGTGACGACATTGATTTGACCACCGCTGTAGTTTCCGTACTCGGCGTTGAAGTTATTGGTGATGATGCGGAACTCGGAGATGGAATCGAGGTTGGGAACGACCGCGGCGCCGTTGTGAATGCCTTCTTCGGCGTCGGCGCCGTTCACCATGAACCCGTTGGCTTCGGGCCGGCCGCCGTTGATCGATTGAGTCCCGTTGCTCAGGCTTCCGGAGATCGGCGCCGAGACCGTTCCGCCGGCGGTGTCGTCGCCGCTATAGGGTGAGACCCCCGGCTGCAGGGAAAGCAGTTCAATGTACGACCGGCCATTGAGCGGCACGGACGTAATCGTCTCTCCTTCAATCACATCGCCCATCTGCGTGCTTTGCATTTCCACCTGCACCGCGTTGCTTTCGACCGTGACCGTGTCGGTCAGTTGGCCCAGCTGCATCCGGATATCGATCTGGATAGCGGAGTTGGCGTCAATCTTGACTCCGTTCTCCAGAAAGGGTCTGAATCCGGATTGATTGACGGCCACGGCGTAGGTGTCAACGCCGAGGGCGGGGAAGCGATAGAACCCCTTGGCGTCGGTCACGGCGCTGCTCTCGATGCCCGTGGATACACTGGTGACCGTCACCTTGACGCCCACCAGCACCGCACCGCTGGGATCGGTCACGGTTCCCGAGATCGACCCTGTGATGCTGGCATGGGCAGACAGCGCCGTCAACAGCACGGCTGCGGTTGCGAGCAAACTCAAAACCGACTTCGTGTGCAGAATCACGAGAGAAACCCTCCTGCGCTTGCAAAATGCCGAAACACGTCCAGGTCCGGAGTAGCCTGACCGGATTCGCATCCACGCGGGCTCTAGTGCATCGTTTTAATAAATCGCTGCATTGATCCGTTAAAATGGTTTATCATCGGTTATAGAGAGTTGTCAAGGCAGAGGCAGGCACTATGGTCACAATTCGAGAAGTGGCAAAGGAATGCGGGCTCTCCCCGACCACCGTGTCCATGGTGCTCAACAAGGCCCCCCTTGCCCAATTCATTCCCGAAGCCACCAAGCAGCGCGTCATTGAGATCGCCCAGGGCATGGGCTATCAGCCCAACCCGTTCGCCCAGGCGCTGCGGAGCCGCCACAGCCACACTGTTGGCGTGATGGTGCCTGATATCGCCGACCCCTACTGCGCGCAGATTCTGCGCGGCATTGAAAAGAGCTTCTCGCGATCCGACTACCTGCCCTTCCTGGTCGACATCCAGAACGACAGCTCACGCTTCAAGAAGTACCTGAACGTCCTTCTTGGGCGACGCGTGGAAGGGCTCATCATTCTCGCCAATTCGCTCTCCTTCGAGCCGGAGCTTCTCAGCGCCCTGGAAGCGCAGAAAATCCCTTCGGTGATCCTTGGGCGAGAGCCCGGCAGCGAGGCCTTGAACTGGGTTGCCACCGACAACGAACTGGGCGCCCAGCTGGCTCTGGAACACCTCTACCGGCTCGGCCACCTCAAGATCGCCTTTGTGCGCGGGCCGGAGTTGATCATCGACAGCCATCACCAGTGGGACGGAATCCGCGCCTTCGCCGGCGCGGTCGGCCTGGAACTGGATACCCAGCTGGTAGTGACGCTTAGCGATCCGTTCTCCAGTTATGAAGGGGGGTTCGAACGCACCCAACAGTTGCTTGCCCGCAACGTCCCTTTCACGGCACTGCTGGCATTCGACGACATGACTGCGTTTGGCTGCATCCGGGCGCTTATCAGCGCTGGCTTGCGGGTGCCCCAGGACTGTTCGGTGATTGGTTTCGACGACATTCCCGCGGCGGCCTTCTACAATCCTTCCCTCACCAGCGTCCGCGAGCACCTGGAAAAACTGGCCTCCATGGGGGCGGAGATTCTGATGGATGCGATGCGTGCCGGCCGCAAGAACCAGGCCGTCAGCCCCGTCCATCGCAAGATCAGGCCGGAGTTGATCGTCCGCGAGTCAACCGCGCCGCCGTCGGGGAGCACGGTTCGTGAAATCAAGGTATGAACAGGAAACCGGAAGCACTGATCTTCGATTTCGATGGAGTGGTGGCCGACACGGAGCCGCTCTATTGGAAGGCCTGGGCCACCATCCTGGCCATGCACGGGATTGAATTTAGCTGGGAAGAGTACTGCCTGGTTGGAAGAGGCGTGCAGGACGAGAGCATGCTTCAAGCCATCCCGCACCTCGCCGCCAATCCGGCGCTGCTAGAGAAACTGGGCCTGGAAAGGCCGGTCCGCAAAGCCATGGTCGAGGGGTTTTGGCGCGAGAAGTTGCCTATCGGCGAAGCGACTATTGAGCTCCTGCACTCGTTAAGTGGGTACTCCCTGGGGCTGGTGACGAGTTCCCGCCGCACTGCCGTAGTACCGATGCTTGAAGCGGCCCGCATCGCCGACTGTTTTAGAGCAGCTGTTTTTGGAGAGGACACGATACTTCGCAAGCCCAACCCCGCGCCGTACCTTCTCATCCAGGAAAGGCTCGCGGTCCTGAGCGGCGTTGTCTTCGAGGACTCGAATGCAGGCGTGGAAAGCGCCACCCAGGCAGGCTTCGAGGTTCTCCGCGTTCCTGCGCCGCAAGCCCTCCCCGAAATTGTCCGCAGGCGACTGGGAGGCTTCACCCGCTGCTCAGGGTTTGCGAGCATGGAAGCGGAATGCATCACGTCGAATATCGATGCGGATATCCATGAGGGCGGATGAACCTAGCAGAGCCCAGATATGGCATCCGTATTTACTCAAAACGAGATTTTTCAGGCAGTGCTATCACCAGTTCTGTTCAGATCGCCTTATTCCGCCTTATTCGACCGCCTTATTCCGCCTTACTCGGTTCACCCTCAAGCCTCTGCGCTGCGCCCAAGAACCACACGGCTCCTCGTCCATGGCCGCGGGAATCGATCATGCCAAGTCTTTTCAAATGAAGCAGATCGTCCCGCAAAGTACGGTCGGCAACAGATGAATTGACTTGTGCGCGGATATTGGCAAACGGGGACTCCTTTCCACCGGCGATAACTTGGAGAATTCGGCGCTGCCGATCCGTAAGGTCATGTGCAACGCGAAGAGGAGCCACATACCCGCTCGGCAGGAACCGAACACCCACCGCTCCGGCAACCTCCAGGAACTCCGGTTCCGGGTGTCCGGTCCGTAGACATAATTCAACAATCTTCTGTGTTCCGCGATTCGCCTGCCCAACTTGGAGCGTTGGAGGCTGCTGCCAGCTCACGCGTAGAGGTACGCCTGTTCGGGATGAATCATCAAGAAGTGCTGGGCTGATTCCACACGATCAGCCCGTTGGCCACTTGGTTGTAGTTCTGCCCGCATTTTGCCCGCAAATAGCGCCCAGTGGGCCGTTTCTGCCGGTTATGCCGGTTCGTAAGTACAGTGCCGTCTATATTTTGCGGTTTGAGCTACTCCATGGCATGGAAGAGGTCATCGATTCGATCCCAACCAGGTCCACAAAACCAGCGGCTCAGATGCGTCATTCGTAAACTAGCTTCCCAAAATCCGGAGAGGGCTGAAAGCTAAAGCCGGCTGAAGCGGACCTTCGAGCCACCGCCGCGGCAGGCTTGGTGGCGGAGCACAGAGGCGACCGGCGCGCCAAGGTAGAACAAACGCGATCCCAGCGGGCGATGCCCCAGAGAGGCCCAACCCGATAGCGGTGCAATATCGGTTGAGAGGCAGATTCTGACCCCGATTGGTTCGAACGCTACAATCTTATGCATTGTCGGCATCATCGTTCACCATTCTCTTCCCTAGGATCCGCACGAGACGGAAGGCGCGGGACTGTAGGGCTAAAGGTGGCTCATCGCTCAGCAAGAATCAAGACCTTGGTCCAGATTTGGTCCAGTTTTTTTCTTGCCTGGCAGATTGCTGGTTCTATTGGTTCGTCAATGTTGAAGAAGGCGGGGTAAGCGCTTGAAAATATGAAACCTACCCCGCTTCCCAAGCTGAATGTCGCCGGTTCGATCCCGGTCTCCCGCTCCAAAGAAATCAATAACTTACAGACAAATGTCAAAGCAAGGAAAGCCCCCAAAAAAACGCCGCTGCTTTTGCCTTAGCGGTCTCAACGCGGCCGATTCTCAGGAGTTTCGCGCGTTCGATCGCAAGCGGGCCGGACTTTGATTCGCCTGGGCATGGAGCGGCAGAAGCGACGAAAATCGGCCTGGCCAAGCGGAATCTGGAAGTGCATGGACCCAGGGCGCGAAGGCGCGGTTTTGAGGGTGACGATCGCCAGGCGTGCTGTTCGTCACTGCAAAATCGCGCGCGTTGGGGTAAGGGTTGGTGCAGGCGGTGCAGTCCATATTGGATGAGGACTCGCTGCGAGGATGACTGCCCGGCGCTGAACGGTTTTGCCCTGGCGGCCGGAGCCAATCCCTTCCCGAAACTGCTCCTCGCCTCGGGCCGTGGGTTTGGTGGAGAGCCCCGATGAACACCATGCACAGTGGCAGCCGACGGGAGTTTCTGAGGACGGCGCTGACCGGCGCGGCGATTTTGCGCACCGGCGGCGGGCCGGGATTCCTGTCTGCGGCGGAACCGGGAGCGGCGGCGGCGAAGTCCAGGGTTGTGGTCGCCCGCGACGCCCAGTTGCGCGGCACGGGCTCAACTGTGGATTCGCGGCGGATGCTGAGCCTGCTGGATCGTGGAATGCAGGCTCTTTTCGACCGCGATCATCCCATCGAGGCGTGGAGAAGGCTGGTGCGTCCGGGTGAGCTGGTGGGACTGAAGGTGAATACGCTGGGGGGACGCGGAATCTCCAGCAACCTCGAACTGGTGGAAGCCATTTGCGAGCGCTTGCAGGAGGCCGGAATCAATGCCGGCAACATCGTGGTGTGGGACCGCGACAGCGACGAAATGGAGCACGCCGGATTCCATGTGACCATGGGCGGGAACCGGGTTCAATGCTTCGGCACCGACCGGGTCGATTACGAGCAGGAACTGGTGATGCACGGCAGTGTGGGCAGCCGGTTGTCGAAGATTCTGACCCAGCGCTCGGACGTGCTGATCAATGTGCCGGTGCTGAAAGACCATGACGGCGCGGGCGTAACATTGGCGCTGAAGAATATGTATGGCGTCATCCATAACCCGAACAAATACCACCCCGACGGCTGCAATCCGTACATCGCGGACCTGAACATGCTGGCGGAGATCCGGACCAGGATGCGCTTGACCATCTGCGATGCGACCACGGCGATGTACGAGGGCGGACCGGCATTCAAACCGGAACGCAGTTGGAAGGAAAATGCGCTGATCGTTTCGCAAGACCCGGTGGCGCTGGATTACACCGGCTGGCAGATGATTGAGCGCAAGCGGGCGGCAATGGGATTGAAGACACTGGAGGCCGAGCAGAGAGCGCCACACTACATCGCGACAGCGGCCGACGCCGAGCATCGGCTGGGGACGAACGATCCGAAGAGAATCTCGACTGTCGAGATATAGCTCGCTTCCCGCCCTTCTTGGAATGCGTGAAGGATGGGCGCCGATGGGAGGTTCAAGATGTTTCGTGAGCTGCAAATGCTGGAAGGCGAGAATGCCGATATCCGCGGTGAGCGCGGCCTGCCCTGCTGTTCGCTCGATCGGCGTTCGTTTCTGAAGTGCGCCGTGGCCACGGGAGCGGCTCTGGGGCTGAGCGAGCTGGCCCATCCCGCCGCTCGAATCCCCGCGGAGGCGGGGCAGCAGAAGCAGGACGATTCGCGATTTACGGTGGAAGCGAAGTTTTACCAGAAGCTGGAGAATCGGAAGATCAAATGCAAGCTTTGTCCGCGCGAATGCTCGGTGGGCGATAAGGAACGCGGTTACTGCGGGGTGCGGGAGAATCGCGGAGGAACCTACTACACGCTGGTGCATTCGCGGGTGTGCGCGGCGCACGTGGATCCGATTGAGAAGAAGCCGCTGTTCCACTATCTGCCCGGCTCGCTTGCTTTCTCATTGGCCACGGCCGGTTGCAATGTGAACTGCAAATTCTGCCAGAACTGGGACATTTCGCAGGTACGGCCGGAGCAGATCCCGGCCGATTACGCGCCTCCGCAACGGGTTGCCGAGTTAGCGAAGCAGTACTCGTGTCCGACCATTGCCTACACCTACAGCGAGCCGGTGATCTTCGCCGAATACCTGATGGACGCGGCCGATGCGGGGCACGAAGCCGGCATCCGCAGCGTGGTGGTTTCGAATGGCTACATGCAGGACGAAGCGCTGAAGGCCGCGTACGGAAAGATGGACGCGGTGAAGATCGACCTGAAGGCGTTCACCGAGTCGTATTACAGGGATGTGGTCACGGGGCAATTGAAACCGGTGCTGGATTCGATCGTGACGCTGCGCAAGATGGGCAAGTGGACGGAGATTGTTTACCTGGTGGTATCCACGCTGAACGACAGCGATGCCGAATTCCGCGGCCTGGCGCAATGGGTGAAGACAAACCTGGGCGCGGATGTGCCGCTGCACTTCACGCAATTCCATCCGGAATACCTGCTGAAGAACCTGCCCATCACGCCGGTGCCGACGCTGGAACGCGCCAAGGCCATTGCCGACGCCGAGGGGCTGCACTACGTCTACATCGGCAATGTGCCGGGCCATCCCGCGCAGAACACCTACTGCCCGCAGTGCCGCCGCCTGTTGGTGGAACGGGTAGGATTTACGGCCAGCCAGATGCTGATCCGCAAGGATAGCTGCCCATACTGCCGACATCCGATCCCCGGCGTCTGGCACACATGAGGGCGCAGAGGAGGTTTGGCAAATGAACGGCAAGAGGAGTTACAAAATGTATTGGCTGACAGCTCAACTCATCGCGCTCCTGGCGGTTGCGCCCTTGCAGCATGTGCGCGCCGCCAATCCACAGAAGGTAAGACAGGCCGGAGTTGCAGGGAGTTTCTATCCGGCCGACCCCAAGGAACTTACGGCGATGATCGACGACATGCTGGCGCATGCGTCTCCGCCGGCAATCAAGGATCCGATCCTCGCCGTGGTTGCGCCGCACGCCGGTTATCAATACTCCGGCCCCGTGGCGGCTTACACCTACGCGGCGCTGAAGGGGCGCAAGTTTGCGCGCGTGGTGGTGATCGCGCCGTCGCATTACGAGGCCTTCGATTTCACCTCGGTCTATGAGGGCGATGCCTACGCCACGCCGCTGGGAATCGTGCAGGTGGACAAAGCCTTTGCGCGGCAGTTGGCGAAGATGAGCTCGACCATGCGGCTATCGAGCCAGGGACACGATGCCACATCGGCGGGCGCCGAGCATGCCATCGAGGTGGAGTTGCCGTGGCTGCAACGCGTGTTGGGCGACTTCGAACTGGTACCCATCGTCATGGGAGATCAGAGTTACGAAAACAGCCGCGCGCTGGGAGTGGCCCTGGCAAAGCTGATTCAGGAAGACAAGAAGAGCGGCGGCACTCCGGGCGAAACTCTGATCCTGGCCAGTTCCGATCTGTCGCATTACCACACCTACGACGAGGCGGAAAAGATCGACCACAAAACGCTCCATGCGCTGGAGGCGTGGGACTACTTCAGCATGTCGCGCAACTTCCAGTCGCGGGTATGGGAAGCCTGTGGCGGAGCGCCCATCGTAGCCGCAATGATTTACGCCGAACACATGGGCGCGAACCAGGCCCTGGTGCTCAAGTACGCAAATTCGGGCGATGTGACAGGCGATCACTCGCGCGTGGTCGGATACAGCGCGGACGTTTTCGTCAAAGCGCCAAGCGGAAAGGCAGCGGAAACTCCGTTCTCACTGAGCGAGCAGGAGAAGAACGAACTGCTGGCTTTGGCTCGCAAGTCAGTGGAGCACGCGGTGGAACAGAAAGAGGCCTATGACCCCGGCGCCAACGCAAGCGAAGCTCTGAACCAGGAGCGCGGCGCGTTTGTGACCCTGCGCGAAGCGGGAGCTCTGCGTGGGTGCATCGGCTATACCTCCGCCATCAAACCTCTCTACATGACGGTGCGGGACACGGCCACGCTGGCCGCGCTGCGCGATCCTCGATTTCAGCCGGTGTCGGCTACGGAGTTGCCGAAACTCGACTATGAAGTTTCCGTGTTGTCGCCCCTGCGGCGCGTCACGGACGTTGAACAGATCAAGGTCGGCCAGCACGGTTTGCTGATGAAGAACGGCGACAACGAGGGCCTCTTGCTGCCGCAGGTGCCCGTGGAAGAAAAATGGGACCGGCAGAAGTTCCTGGAACAGACCTGCGCCAAGGCGGGCATGAACTTTGGCTGCTGGAAGGAAGAGGATACGGACATCTTCCTGTTCACCGCAGTTGTGTTCGGCGAGCACAAGCCTTAGCAGGCGGTTTCGGCGGCTGGGCGCTACGCTTCGACGACGCATGGAGCGATGGGCGGAACGGATCGGCCCACTGCGCGATGCAGACCTCGGCGGCGAGCTGCGCCTCGAGTCCCTCGCATCTGCGTAATTTCATCCCGCTTTTTGCACATCCACATAGCACCCGGCACGCAAAAAAGGATAAAAGCACCATCAAAATCGCGCTGATTTCCACTTGAGTTCCGCACCGGAGCAGGTATCCTATTCTCATTCCGCAATCCAAGGCCGACCAGTCCAACAAACGAGAACCACTCGTAACCGTACTTGCCTTTCTTCTTTTTGGGGATTGATTAAAGAGCACCAGGAACTTCATTCAACCCAGGCTCTATCGTTCTCTTTCATGAGCCGCGGGGAAAACCCTTATTCTCGAGGCCCTGCAACGTGAGGTATATCATGCGCATTGTTTCCTCTCCGATTCCAAGGCTGCTGGCGGTAGTGGCGGCCGCTGCTTTGTGTTGTTTTCCTGTTTTTGCACAGCAGACTCTTGGCGGCATCACCGGCGAGGTTACCGATTCGTCGGGCGGCGTGATTCCCAACGTAACGGTGACGGTGGTGGGTGAGCAGACCTCGCTGACGCGTACGACGAGGACCAACGGCTCGGGGTCTTATAACTTTGTGGACCTTCCCATCGGCACGTATACGCTGACCTACACGGACGAGGGATTCGATGTGCAGAAGACGCAGCACATCGGGGTGCAGGCCGATCGCACGGCCACGGTGAACGCCTCGCTCAGGGTAGGCAAGACCAGCGAAACCATTTTGGTGGAAGCCTCGCCGCTGATGAACGCCGTGGACACCACCAACGGCTACGTTCTGGACCACGCGCAGATCGACCTGGCGCCGCTGGCAACCGGCAGCTTTACCGGGTTGGCGATTCAATCGACGGGCGTGAGCGCCGAGCTGCCCGGCGGTACCGGCGTCAACTCCGGGCTGGGCAACGCGCCCATCTGGGCCAACGGCCAGCGCGATACTTCCAATACATTTTTGCTCAATGGAGTGGACGCCTCGAACCTGTTCAACGGCAAGAGCACCAGCCAAGTGGCCTCGTTCCGCGTGGTGGACAATACCGGCGGCGGCAATAGCACGGCCGGCGGCATCATCCAGAGCAGCGCATCGGTTTATCTTTCCATCGGCAACGCCATCCCCAGCCCGGCGCCGGAAACCATTGAAGAAGTGCGCGTGAACGCCTCGATGTACGACGCGCAGCAGGGGTCGACCGCGGGCGCGCACCTGGACATGAGCACCAAGTCGGGAACCAACACATTCCACGGCAACGCGTACATCCATCGCGGCACCGGCTGGCTCAACGCGGCGCCGTTCTTCTTCAACAACGACCCCGACATTCCCGCCGATCAGAAGGTTCCGCAACTGCATCGCTATACGGCGGGCGGAACGGCCGGTGGCGCGCTGATCAAGGACAAGGTGTTCGGCTACATCGGCTATCAGCATCTGCACGTCTCGGACCAGGAGATCGGCTACTCGCGCTTCTCGGTTCCCGTGGGACTGACCGACGACCGCAGCGCCGGCGGCCTGGCGGCGGTGGCGAATGCGGGCTGGGGGACTTCCCTGACTGCGGCCGATCTGAATAACAACTCCGTCAACCCCGGCAGCTCGGTTGCATACAACCTGTTCAACGCGCCCGCCGTGGCAGGCGAGCCGGGCAAGTGGCTGATACCCAACCCCGGCAGCCTCCCAACGGTGGCCCAACCCTACGACGTGTCTCTGCCCGGCACGGCCTATTTCACCGGCGATCAACTGGTGGGCGATCTGGACTGGAATGCCGGCCCCAGGGATACGCTGGCCCTCAAGTACTACTACCAGCACGATCCGACCGTGGCGCCCTACGCGTACTCGAATGTTCCCGGTTTCGACCAGCATCTGGACGCGGGCAGCCAGGTCTTCTCCATCAACAACGTCAATGTGCTCAAGCCGAACCTCAGCGTCACCGAGACGCTGGGCTTCCTGCGCGAGGAGCTTTACTCGAGCAACGATCAGCCCTTCAGCGCCAGCAGCATGGGCGTCAACAACCTCGGCTCCCCGTACTACGCCGGCGCCACCATCGTGGACACCCTGGGCGTCAATACGCCCACTTCGTTGCAAACCCTGAACATCGGCCCCGGGTCGAACCAGGGCTCGCTGACCGGAGTGTTTCAGAATCGCTGGATGCCTTCCGGCAACGCCATCTGGACCGTCGGCAATCACACCCTGGCCGTGGGCGGAAGCTGGTCGCACACCCAGTTGAATCCGCGCGACCGGCGTCCCGGAGTGGCGGGCACAACCTCTTCGGCCGACTTCGGCCAGTTCGTCCAGGGGCTGGTGACCACCAACGACGACTTCAATACCACCACCTTCCTGCAGGGTAACGGCGACCGCTATTACCGCGCCAACCAGACCGGCGTCTATCTGCAGGACAAGTACCAGATTCGCCCCAACCTGAGCCTGACGGCCGGCCTGCGCTACGATTTGAACGGCGGATTCAGCGAGAAGTACGACCGCCTTTACAACTTCGATCCCAGCCTCTTCGACGCCGGCACGGCCGGCGATCCAACCAACCCCAACGGCACCATCTCCAATAACGGATACGTCATCGCGAAGAACTCCCGCGACACCACGCTGACCGGGCGGCAGTGGGGCCTGGCGCCGCGCGTGGGGTTCGCCTGGTCGCCAGCCCGCTTCGCCAACAAGGTGGTAGTTCGCGGCGGCAGCGGCATCTATTACGATCGCGGCGAGCTGTTTACTTACTTTTCTCCCGGCTACGCGGCCGGCCTGGTGGAGGGCGGACCGTTCGGCGTCGCCCAGGCGCCGCCTTTCGTCAACTCGCAGCTTTGCAACACCGCGGACCTCACCTATTACAACGGCTACATCCCCACCTGCGATCCTGCCGACGCCAACCTCTCCCAACCCTGGGGCGCCATACTGGGAGCGGCCCCTACCGGCAAGGCCTCCGACATCACCAACTTCCTTCCCAATGCCTATAACATCGCCAACTATGACGCGGAACCCTTTTCCATGGGCGTCTACGACCGCAAGAACACCCTGCCCTACTCGATTAACTACACCCTCGACATCGAGTGGCAGCCGCGCAGAGACATTGCCGTCGAGATCGGCTATGTGGGCAACCTGGGCCGCCACCAGGTGATTCCCACCCCCTTCAACCAGGCCCAGATCGCCGCTCCCTCCAGCCCCATCCGCGGCCAGAACTACACCTACGGCTACACCGTGACCGACCCCAGCGGCGACGGCGTTCCCATCAACCTGCCCGACGGAACCCCCTACCTGGCCAACTACGAGGGCGGCAACGTGGACCTGCGCGTTCCCTATATCGGGTATTCCGGCGAGTCGATCGATTACCGCGCCGCGGGCGTCTCAGAGTACAACGCCGGACAGGTCCACTTCGACAAGCGCATGGGCCACGGCTTCCAGGCGGGCGCGTCCTACACCTTCTCCCACACCACCGACGAACAGAGCGCCCTGGGCCTGTTCTACAACGGCGACAACCCCACCAACCTGCGCTCCGGCTACGGCCTGGCCGACTTCGACCGCAAGAATGTGCTCAACTTCACTTACACCTATCAGCTTCCCGGCTTCGCCGACGGCGATTCTCTCCGCGGCGCCTTCACCAACGGCTGGAGCGTGAACGGCATCACCGTCCTGCAGAGCGGGCAGCCGTTCAGCATCATCGATTTCACCGGCGCCGTGGGCAGCATCTACTACAGCGTCTCGGACGGCATCAACAACCCCATCGTGCCGCTGGCCCCCGGCTGCTCGCCCAAGAGCGCTACAACCGGCAAGTCCGGCGCATTCGGCGCTTCCGATGCCGCGCTCAAGGCGCAGTGTTTCACCATTCCCCTGCTCGACCCCGGAGACCTCAACGGCGCCATCCCCGCCAACGATCCCTTTGAGACCACCTTCATCTCCCATGGGCAGCGCAACATCTTCCGCCAGGCCCCGCAGAAGCGCGCCGATATCTCCCTGGTGAAACTCACGACCATCCGGGAGCGGGCCAAGCTGCGCTATACCCTGGACGTTTTCAACCTGACCAACACCACCAGCTTCGACGTGACCGGCGACCAGGTCTCGCAGAACGAGAACTACAACGGCTACCCCATCGCGGGCACGCCTCCCAGGCCTACCGCTTGCGACAATACAAACCAGGGCTTCTTCAACTGCCCGGCGGGGCTAGGCATCACGCTGCACACCATCGGCAGCCCGCGCCAGGTGCAGATGTCGCTGCGGCTGGATTTCTAGAGCCGGGTGGATTGCAGAACGGCAAAAGGGCGGCCCGCGCGGGTCGCCCTTTTTGCGCGATTTCATTGCCTGGAGGCTCGCACACAGGCCATTCGCCCTGCGCGCAGTCCCTTGACTTGAAGTGCGCTCGAAGATGTAGGGTGAAGGAATGAGAGGCGGGAAAAGGCGATGAAGACACGCAGATTGGGCACGAACGGTCCCGAAGTTTCAGCCATTGGCCTGGGCTGCATGGGGATGAGCGAGTTCTACGGCAGAGGCGACGAGCAGGAGTCGCTGGCCACCATCGATCGCGCGCTGGATCTGGGCATCAACTTCCTGGACACCTCCGACATTTATGGCCCGCACACCAACGAGGTGCTGGTGGACAAGGCGCTCAAGGGACGGCGCAACCGGTTTTTTGTGGCCACCAAGTTCGGCATTGTGCGCGACCCGGCCAACCCGGAGCGGCGCGGCGTGGACGGCAGCCCGGCCTATGTGCGCGACTCGGTGGAGGCCAGTCTGCGGCGGCTGGGCATCGAGACCATCGATCTCTACTACCAGCACCGCGTGGATCCCAAAACGCCCATCGAGGAGACGGTGGGCGCGATGGCGCGGTTGGTGGAGGAGGGAAAGGTGCGCTTTCTGGGCCTGTCGGAGGCCGCGCCGCGAACCCTGGAGCGCGCGCACGGCGTCCACCCCATCACGGCGCTGCAGACCGAGTACTCGCTCTGGACGCGCGATCCCGAGCCAGAGGTGCTGCCTGCCTGCCGCCGGCTGGGCGTGGCCTTTGTGGCCTACAGCCCGTTGGGCCGCGGCTTTCTGACCGGCGCCTTCAAGAGCCCGGACGACTTTGACGCCGACGACTACCGACGCGTCAGCCCGCGTTTTCAGGGAGAAAACTTCAAGCGCAACCTGGAGCTGGTGGAGAAGGTGAAGCAACTGGCCGCCGAGCAAGGCGTGACCGCCGGCCAGCTTGCCCTGGCCTGGGTGCTGGCGCAGGGCGAGGACATTGTGCCCATTCCTGGAACCAAGCGCCGCAAATACATTGAGGAGAACGCGGCGGCCGTGGACATCTCCCTGGCCCCGGAGCTGGCGAAGAAACTCCAGGAGATATTTCCGCCGGATGCGGCGGCCGGCGAGCGCTACGCGCCGGCGATGAAGACGTTGCTGAACGGCTGAGGCCTTTCCCTGGGATCAAGGGGCTTGCTTGGCGGCAATCACCGTGCGAGGGGCCCTGAACACCGCGCCCAACATACAACAATCGGAAGCCGATACGCATTTTCCCACCGGGAACGCGCAATGAACTGATGCGCCTACCGGGCGGGAACAGTTCTGTTCAACGACGGCATTCCCCCTTTGACGCCCTTGCTTTTAACCGCCAGGAAGATTCTAATTCCGTTCTGGTGGAAGCGCCTTTACAGCCCGTCAACCTGCGCTCTGCGCAGAAGCCGGCGCCTGCCGTAAGAGCGGCTTTGACGCTGATAGGCTTCAGCGCAGTCATCGGGCAGGTCGTTCTGATGCGGGAGCTGATCGTCGTCTTCAACGGCAACGAGATGTCGCTGGGGATCATGTTGGCCACCTGGCTGTTCTGGACCGCTGCCGGCAGCAGCCTGAGCAGCATTCTTGCAATGGGCGGAAACAAGGCGCGCCGCGCGGTGGCCGCGCTCGAATGTCTGCTCGCGGTCAGCCTTCTGCCGACGCTGTGGGCATTGCGCGCCTCCAAAGCCCTCCTGCAGACAGTACCCGGCGAGTTGGTTGGACCGCTGCAAATGATGCTTGCCTCTCTGGCGTGTCTGAGCCTGTTTTGCGCATTCTCAGGGGCGCTCTTCGTGGTTGCGGCCCGGATGTACGAGCAGGAATGCGCCGTCTCTTCTCGCCGTGCAGCCAGCTCGGCTTACATGTTCGAGGCCGTTGGTTCCGGCCTGGGAGGGATCGTGGCCGGCATCGTCCTGCTGCGCTTTCTTGAGTCCTTCCAGATTGCAACCATCGTGGCCATCCTCAACTTATGCATGGCCGCAGTCCTGTTGTTCCGGATGAACCGCAAGCAGCTTGGAGTTATGACCGGGGCAGCGGCACTTATCGCGATTCTTCTCGTGACTTATGCGGCGCCGCCGTTGGACCGGTCCGCGCAGCAGCGGCTGTGGCGGGGCTTTCGTGTGGCGGGATCGCACGACTCCATCTACGGCAACCTGACGGTCATCGAAAACGGCAATCTGCGCAGCATCTACGACAACGGCGTCATCCTTGCCAATGCGCCCGACGAGAGCGCCGCGGAAGAGGCGGTTCACTATGCGCTTCTGGAGCACCCGGCGCCGCGCCATGTTCTGCTGATCGGCGGCGGCGTAAACGGCAGCATCGCGCAGGCGCTCCGGCATCCCACCGTCGACCGCATCGATTACGTCGAACTGGACCCCGCTCTGATCGCCATGGCGCGGCAGTTTTTTCCCGCGCAGTATGCTCCTTTGGCCTCGGACCCTCGGGTACACATACATTACGCGGATGGCCGCTATTATCTGCGGACCACCGCCGCCAAATTCGACACCATCGTTCTCGATGTGCCCGACCCGCAGACCGCGCAGTTGAACCGCTTCTACACCGTCGAGTTCTTTCGTTCCGCGCGCGATCGCCTGGCGCCGGGCGGACTGCTGTCGTTCGAATTGCGCTCGTCAGAGGAGACCATCAGCCCCGGCCTGCAAGAGTTCCTCCGCTGTATTCAACACACTCTCGAGGAAGTCTTCCCGTATGTCGTCACCATCCCCGGCGAGACCATCCACTTCTTTGCCGCTACGCAACCGGATGTGCTCACTCGCAATCCGCAAGTCCTGATGGCAAGGTTGCGGGAGCGGAATCTGAAAACGCAATTTGTCAGCCAATACTTTATTCCGTACCGCATGATGCCCGATCGCATGGAGCAGGTGAGTGAGCAACTGCGGCCGATCAGTGCGACGCCCGTCAATCGCGATTTCGCGCCCATCGCCTATTACTTCGATGTGGTGCTGTGGAGCGCGCAGTTCAACTCGGGATATTCCCGCTGGCTCCGCGCCGTGGCCAACATCCCTTTTGCCGTGGTAATGGAAGCGGTCCTCATTCTGTCGCTGCTCCTGGCGGCGCCGCTTGCGTTTGTGCGCGCTCTTGAGCGGCGTGCCCGCTGCGCGACGGCATGTTGCGTTGCCGCAACCGGATTCACGTCGATCGCTCTCCAGATGTTTCTGCTGCTGGCATTCCAGTCGATCTACGGCTACGTATATCACCAGCTGACCATACTCATCGGCCTCTGCATGGCAGGCATCGCCCTCGGAAGTTGGCTGGGCATGCGGCGCATTCGTTTGCGCGGCCGTCCCCCTTACCGCGACGTTGCATCGATCCAATTCCTGCTGGCTTTATCCGGCCCTGTGCTGATCTTTGTGGTTGGTTTGCTGGCCAGGATCTCCGGAGTGGCGGCAACATGGTTGGCGGCGCAGTGTGTTTTCCCCGCTTTGGCTGCTTTCTCGGGAGTGTTGGGAGGATATCAATTCCCTATCGCGGCGGAGATCTATCTCCTGAACGGCACGGGCCGGTCAAAACCCGGTGTGCTCTATGCCATCGATCTGCTGGGCGGATGCGCGGGCGCGCTCCTGCTGTGTACCTGGCTCATCCCGGTGTTTGGCTTTTGGAGAACCGCCTGGCTCAGCGCGGCCATTAACCTGGCGCCGGCTCTGCTTGCCACGCGAGTTAGTCTTGGGTCGAAGAGGTCTCACGCATAAGCGCCCAGGAATCGGTATAAAAGCTCATGTTTTTTTGAGGGTACGAGCTTTGGCCCCTGAGGGGTGACTTCCGGGATATTCGTTCCCGTTTTGCCATTTTTCCGCATCCCCTGAAGCCCGTCCCCTTCAGCTCCACGGTTTTTAGACAGATTTTTAGGTCATGCGCGGCCGCGCCCTCTGGCAAGGGGCTGAATCGCGGCCGGGAACCCGGTTCAATTCCCCGCCGGGACGCCAGCCGCGCCTTTATACTGCGAACCATGCACATCGTCCGCCCCACGCTGCTCGCCGCCGCTTGGGTCATTTGCACCGTCCAATCCACGGCCCAGGCTCGCCAGCCCTGGCAGATGCAGGACTCCGGCGCCGCGGCCGGCCTGCGCGGCATTGACTCCGTGGACGGCACAGTCGCCTGGGCCAGCGGAACCGGCGGAACCGTGCTCAAAACCATCGACGGCGGCGCCCACTGGCAGCCATGCGCTATCCCCGACGCGGCAGCAGACGGCGCAACTCTCGACTTTCGCGGCGTGCAAGCCTGGGACTCCGACACCGCCATCGTCATGGCCTCCGGTCCCGGCGAAAAAAGCCGCCTCTACAAGACCACCGATGGCTGCAGAACGTGGACGCTGCTCTTCAAGAACCCCAACGCACCGGATGGGTTCTTTGACAGCTTCTGGCTGAATGCAATCTACGGCCAAGGTATCCTGCTCGGCGATCCAGTCAGGGGACAATTTACTGTCTTTGAAACCGAGGACGGTGGGCAAACCTGGAAGCGGGACCGAAGCAAGGAGCTTTCCCTCCACGGCAACTCGCTTGCGGCATTCGCGGCCAGCAACAGCTCGATAGCGAGAAGCGACCAGAGATACTTTCGCGGCTTTGTGACCGGAGGAAAAGGAGGAGCTGTTCTCTACATGCGTTGGTACCCACCCAATTTCTGGAAGTCTCGAATCCACCCCAGGCGCTCAGGCCTTGTGGACCCTCCCTGGTCCACAAGCACCATCCCTCTCGCCGGCGGGTCGGACGCTTCAGGAGCGTTTTCTCTCGGCTATCGCTATACCGGCAATTCATGCCACGACTGCGGCTTCGGAGCCTACTGGCAGTTCGTGGCTGTCGGCGGCGACTACACCAAACCCGCCGAATCCGCCGGCACAGCCGCCTGGTCCGGCGCCGGTGGGCTGCACTGGACCGCCTCCGCCAAACCGCCCCACGGCTACCGCTCCTCCGTGGAATGGAGCGACAGCCTCAACGCCTGGATCACCGCCGGAACCAACGGCTCCGACATCAGCCGCGACGACGGCCAGACCTGGCAGCCGCTCGACGACGGCAACTGGAACGCGCTCTCGCTGCCCTTCGTGGTCGGCCCCAATGGCCGCATCGCGCGCCTCAACCCGTCAGCCCTCCCGGCCGAAAAAGTGAGCGATTCTCCGTTTGTAACGTTGCCCGCGGGTACTTAGGATTCCCTCATCGCCTCCGTCCATTTGCACAGAATCAGCCCCCAGCAATGTAAAATTGAAGCCAATCGATGATGCAAACCTCCCCAGCGGCTGCCAGCCCGTCCTCCCGCACCACGCAGGAACCGGAGTTGCGGGCGCAGGGTTCGGAGCAGGCCCGTACTCAGGAGCGGACCCGGGCCCAGACCGAGGGCAGCCCGGCGCCACTGATCCAGGTAACCGATCTCCAGAAGTCCTACAAAACCGCGCGCGGCGCCCTCAACCTCTTTCACGGCCTCTCGCTCCAGGTCGAGCCCGGCGAGATGGTTGCTATCGTCGGCCAGTCCGGGGCCGGAAAGAGCACGCTTTTGCACATTCTGGGCGCGCTTGATGCTCCCTCCGCGGGAACTGTATACTGCGCCTCAACCAACGTGGCCCAGCTCTCCCCACGCGAGGCAGCGGCTTTTCGCAACCGGGAGATCGGCTACGTGTGGCAGTTTCATTACCTGTTGCCGGAGTTCACGGCGCTGGAAAACGTAGCCATGCCGCTGCTTGCGCGCGGCACACAGAAAGCCGGGGCCCCCGGCGATGCCCCGACCCTGGAGGGTACCCCGGCACCCACTTCGTCGCTGGGGTGGAAAACCGGGGCCCCCGGCGATGCCCCGACCCTGGAGGGTGCCCCGGCGCCCACTTCGTCGCTGGGGTGGAAAACCGGGGCCCCCGGCGATGTTTCGACCCTGGAGGGTACCCCGGCGCCCACTTCGTCGCTGGGGTGGAAGAGGGAGGCGCTCCGGGTGGCGGCAAACTGGCTCAGAGAGGTAGGTCTCGAGGATCGCGGCGACCATCGTCCCGGCGAGCTTTCCGGCGGCGAGCAGCAGCGCGTGGCGCTGGCCCGCGCGCTGGTCAACAACCCTCGGCTGCTGCTGGCCGACGAACCGACCGGCGACCTGGACGAGATTACCGCCGGCCGCGTCTTCGACCTGATCGAACGGCTGCACGCAAGCCACGGTCTGACGTCAATACTGGTGACGCATAACCTTGACCTTGCCGCGCGCTGTACGCGAGCATTGCGCCTTGAAGGTGGGAGGCTGGCCCCGCTGGCAGCATCTCCTCAAACGGGATCGCAGGCCGGAATCATTTAACGGAAAATGCACCATTCCGGTTGGTTTTTGAGTCTTAATCAGTAAGCGGTCTGGGACCGGATGAATTTGCATCTTTCCAGACTGATCGGGCAGGATGGGAGTCTTCCGTCAGCACGACCGCCGGGGACAAATCGGGCAAACGATCGCGCCGGTCCATCTCAAAGGGCTGTTCGGGGCAAAAGTGGTATTTCCAAGGGAGCCTCCGACGGCGTAGTCAATGGAGAGGCACGCGCGGGTTGGGCTGAAGCCGGAGAGATAAACCGGACGGCCACTCCAGCCGATAGCCGGCATCAAGGGAGAACACCATGTTCGAACGCTATACGGAGAAGGCACGGCGCGTGATCTTCTTCGCGCGCTATGAGGCCAGCCAGTTCGGCTCGCCTTATATTGAGACCGAGCACCTGCTCCTCGGCCTGCTGCGCGAGGACAAGGCGTTGACCAACCGCTTCCTGCGCTCGCACGCCTCGGTGGAGTCGATCCGCAAGCAGATTGAAGCGCACACCACTATCCGCGAGAAGGTCTCCACCTCCGTGGACCTGCCGCTTTCAAACGAGTGCAAGCGCGTTCTGGCCTACGCGGCGGAAGAAGCCGAGCGCCTGGGCCACAAGCACATCGGCACCGAGCATCTGCTCCTCGGTCTGTTGCGCGAAGAGAAGTGCTTCGCCGCCGAAATCCTTCAGGAGCGCGGGCTCAAGCTGGCGCAGATTCGCGACGAGCTGGCCCGCGTCACGCAGGAAAAAGCCCCGCCGCAGCAACGCCAGCGCGAGTCCAGCCTCTTAGCCGAGTTCAGCCGCGACCTCACCCAGGCCGCCATGGACGGCCAGCTCGATCCGCTCGTTGGCCGCGACGGCGAGCTGGAGCGCGTGGTGCAGATTCTCTGCCGCCGCACCAAAAACAATCCCGTCCTCATCGGCGAGCCCGGCGTGGGCAAGACGGCCATCGTCGAAGGCCTCGCCCAGCGCATCGCCGACGGCGAAGTCCCCAGCTTCCTGGCCGACAAGCGCGTGCTCGGCCTCGATCTCTCGCTCATCGTGGCCGGCACCAAGTACCGCGGCCAGTTCGAGGAGCGGCTCAAGACCATCATGAAGGAGCTGATGGAGAACCAGAACTCCATCGTCTTCATCGACGAGCTGCACACGCTGGTGGGCGCAGGCTCGGCCGAGGGCTCGCTCGACGCCGCCAACATCCTCAAGCCCGCGCTCTCCCGCGGAGAAATCCAGTGCATCGGCGCCACCACTCCGGCCGAGTACCGCAAATCCATCGAGAAGGACCGCTCCCTCGAACGCCGCTTCCAGGCCGTCAAGGTGCCGCCGCCCAATGAGGCCGACGCCATCAAGATCATCCACGGCATCAAGGACCGCTACGAGAAGTTCCACGCCGTCAGCTACACCGATGCCGCCGTCGAGTTCGCGGTCTCCCACTCCAACCGCTACATTCCCGACCGCTTCCTGCCCGACAAGGCCATCGACCTGATCGACGAAGCCGGCGCGCGCGTCAAGCTCCGCCAGACCTCGCTGCCCGAGGAGATCACCGAGGTCCAGAAGCGCATCAAGTTCATCGTTCACCGCATGGACTCGGCCATCGCCAACCACGAGTTCGAAAAGGCGCGCTTCTACTCCGACGAGGAGCGAAAGGAGCGCGAAAACCTGCGCGCCCTGCGCGACAAATACCACCTCGACGACTCGGCCTCCGGCATCGTGGGCCGCGAAGACATCGAGGACGTGGTCAGCCGTTGGACCGGCGTGCCCGTCACCAGCATCAAAGAAGAGGAGACGCAGAAGCTGCTGCGCGTGGAAGAAGAGTTGCACAAGCGCGTCATCTCCCAGGAGAAGGCCATCGGCGCGCTGGCCCGCGCCATCCGCCGCTCCCGTGCCGGCCTCAAGTCGCCCGCGCGGCCCATCGGCAGCTTCCTCTTTCTCGGCCCCACCGGCGTCGGCAAAACCGAGATGGCCCGCACCCTCGCCAACTTCCTCTTCGGCTCCGACAAGGCCCTCATCCGCTTCGATATGTCGGAGTTCATGGAGAAGCATTCCGTCTCCAAGCTCATCGGTTCGCCTCCGGGCTACGTCGGCTATGAGGAGGGCGGCCAACTCACCGAACGCGTCAAGCGCTCGCCTTACTCCGTCGTCCTGCTCGACGAAATCGAGAAGGCGCACCCCGATGTCTTCAACATCCTGCTCCAGGTCTTTGAGGACGGCCAGTTGACTGACGGCTTAGGCAACACCGTCGACTTCAAGAACGTCATCCTCATCATGACCTCGAATATCGGCGCCCGCCACCTGATGAAGAAGCAGGGTCTCGGCTTCCAGAGCGACCGCGAAGACATCGTCTCGGAAAAGATCGAAGAGTTGGTCAAGCAGGAAGTGAAGAAGACCTTCAATCCCGAGTTCCTCAACCGCCTCGACGAGGTCATTCTCTTCCAATCGCTGTCGGACGCCGACCTGATCCAGATCGTCGAACTGCTGGTCCAGCAGTTGAACGCCAATCTGGCCCAGAAGGCCATCACCATCTCCGTCACCGAGGAAGCCAAGAAGTGGATCCTTGACAAGACTCTCGTCGACCGCAGTTACGGCGCGCGCCCTCTCCGCCGCGCCCTGCAGCGCTACGTGGAGGACCCCTTGTCGGAAGCTCTGATCGCCGGAAAAATCGCCGAGCGCCCAGCCTTCCTCGAGGTCTACCTCCAAGCCAACCAACTCTTCTATCGCCCGGTAAGCGCCGATGAGTCCGCCAGCGAAGAAAAAGCCGCCGGCATTCTGCTGTTCAGCAACTGAGGCCGGCTCAAGCAGACAGCTGCGAAACCGGGCAAACTGAAGCGAGTTGAAACGGAAAAAACAAAAGCCCCCGGCGATCCCAGCCGGGGGCATTCATGCGATTCGCGTTCTTGGCCGTATTCAATGGATGGCCAGCCGCCTCGGCGCACAAGGCGGCAGATCCAGAAGCACAGCCAAGGCTTCAGCCGCGCGGCAGAATGGCCGCTCCGGCGGCAGGCCCAGGAAGAATACCACCGCCGATAGCCGCACGAAGCTCGCTAACTTGCTGACTCCCTAACTCCGCGAAGCGGTGCTAACTCGCTAACCCCGCTTGAGCAGCGCTGACTCACTGCCCTATCTCCAGTTCCCCATCAGCACAAACGGCGCCCAATAATACGGATGCGCGAAACCGGCCGGAGCGGGAGCGTCGGAATTGGCGCGGCCCATGCCCCTGGCCTCCCCGCCGACCGCCGGCCCGGGTGGGCGAAATCCTGCCCCTCATCACGGCAGAGAGTGCGAGAAGGAGTAGAAATGTGTGCAGATTTCAGCAAATTGGAACTCGGCTTTATGGTGAGCCTGGGAAGCTTGCGAGAGGTGCTGAAAGGGGTGAGCATCGATGGCAGATGGAGGTGGATAGACAGCGATCCTCAAGAGCTTATAGCTCGGGAGCCCGAGGCTGGTGGTGTCGAATCCTCTCGACTGGTTGGTTGAGGTTTCATGCCAAATCTGGACGCCCGAAGAGATGTTCATGGTGAATGTGGGGTTGAAGATCTGCGAGAATCCCGCCGCCATGCCCCAGCGGTTGTTCGGCCGTTCATTGCCGGGGCCTGCAGGATCGGATCCCCAGTCCTGTGCGGCGCCGGTCTTGAACTCCTTTTTGTAGGAGTAGCGGAAATACATTCTGGCCGAGTGGTTGAAGTTGTGGTCGGCCCGGATCAGGTACTCATCCGAATTGGCCGGCGCGCTCCCGGACGCGAACAGGTTGTTAGAGGGGCCGGATGAGGACGGTTTCGGATAGTAACTCAACAGCTTGGCGCCTACTGTGTCCGCGGTGTAGCCGGCAAGGTTGGCCAGGAGGTTGCCCGGAATGGGCCCCGCGCAACCACGCGAGATGGCCGAGACTATGATTCCTGCGTATGTTGTTGATTTGATTGGTGGCGGAGGGCGGGATTGAACCGCCGACCTACGGGTTATGAATCCGTCGCTCTAACCATCTGAGCTACTCCGCCGGAAGGGGCGGCAGACCGGGGGGCCGGTCTGCCTAAGACGGGGCGGAGGGCGGTCCGCCCGCACGTCCCTATGTTGATGATACGGGCGGGTGGATTGAAGGTCAAACCTGGGCGGATGCAGTTTTTGCGCTCGGGATTGGCGAAGATGAGTCCTCCCCGTCCGCTGCTGTAGACTCGGCTGCATGAGTACGTTGCGTATTGCCGGGGTGATTCCGGCGCGGTTGAGTTCGACGCGGCTGAGCCGCAAAGTGCTGCGCACGATTGCCGGGCGGCCGATGGTAGAGTGGGTGTGGCGAGCGGCCGCGGCGAGTGGGCTGATGGACCCGGTGGTGGTGGCTACCGACGCAGAGGAAGTGGCCGCCGTGTGCAGGGAGCGCGGGATTCCAGCAGCGCTGACTTCGGCGGAGTGCCCGAGCGGAACGGATCGGGTGCGCGAGGTGGCGCGGCAGATCGACGCCGATATTTACGTGAACATCCAGGGGGACGAACCGACGCTGACGGCGGATTTTTTTCCGCCGCTGCTCAAGCTGTTTGCGCGGGCGGAGGTGGAGGTGGCTACGCTGGCGGTTCGCTGCCCGGCGCTGGAGATCGCGGACCCGAATGCGGTGAAGGTGGTGACGGCGCTGGACGGACGAGCGCTTTATTTTTCACGGGCGACGATTCCGTTTGACAGGGATCGAGCAGGGTTCGCGGGTTACCTGAAGCACCTGGGGATCTATGCGTACCGGAAGGCGGCGCTGGAGCGGTTTGCGGCGCTGCCGCCCTCCTGGATCGAGCGCGTCGAAAGGCTGGAGCAGTTGCGTTGGCTGGACAATGGGATCGATATTTACGTGGCCGCGGCGCCGCGCGACACCATCGGGGTGGATACGGAGGCGGATCTGGTGAGGGCGGAGGCGGTGCTGCGGGGGCTTGCGGATTTGCAGGAGATGGGCGGGTGAGATTCTTGGTTTCCCACCCTTTCCGCAGAAAGAAGCGGAAAGGATGGGGCACGGGGTTTTTGTGGGTGGGTGAGGTTGAAAAGCAGGCGGGTAGAGGTTTGTGGTTTGCCAGGCCTCAAAGACGGGACCTGGTTTCCCACCCTTTCCGCAGAAAGAAGCGGAAAGGATGGGGCACGGGGTTTTTGTGGGTGGGTGAGGTTGAAAAGCAGGCGGGTAGAGGCTTGTGGTTTGCCAGGCCCCAAAGACGGGACCTGGTTTCCCACCCTTTCCGCAGAAGGAAGCGGAAAGGATGGGGCACGGGGTTTTCGTGGGTGGGTGAGGTTGAAAAGCAGGCGGGTAGAGGTTTGTGGTTTGCCAGGCCTCAAAGACGGGACCTGGAGCACCCAGCACCCAGATTCATGGGCGGCCAGCCAGAAATCGGAATTGCTCGCAAGAAGCGGATAGCTTGCCGAGCTGACGATCGGCGACGATGGTTCCCATGAATGACAGATCCCAATTGACAAGTGCGGGCGGGCAGGGCCTGAGGCAGAGTGCAGCGATCGACACGGAGGCGGCGTGGAAGCAGGTTCTGGCGCGCGATGCGGCGGCGGTGTTTTTCTATGCGGTTACGACGACGGGGGTTTTCTGCCGGCCCGACTGCAAGAGCCGGCGGCCGCTCAAGACCAATGTGCGGTTCTTTGGCTCGGCGGCGGCGGCGCGGGCGGCGGGGTTTCGGGCTTGCAAGCGGTGCAAGCCGGAGTCCAGTGCGCGTGGACCTGCGGGCGGCGGACTTTTGAACAAGATTCGAGCTCATATTGAGGCGAATGTTGACCGGGCGGTGCCGCTCAAGGAGTTGGGGCGCGTGGTTGAGCTGAGCCCGTTCACGGTGCAGAGGCTGTTCAAGCAGGGGGTGGGGGTGAGTCCACTCGCATATCAGCGGGCGCTGCGGGCGGGGCGGCTGCGGGGCGCGCTGAAGCAGGGAGGGAACGTGACGGACGCGATTTATGAGGCGGGGTTTGGGTCGTCGAGCCGGGCATATGAGGGGGCGGGGCTGGGGATGACGCCGGCGCGGTTTGCGGCAGGCGGGCGCGGCGAACAGATCGGCTACACGACGGCGCGGTCGGCGTTTGGGTGGCTGGTGGTGGGAGCGACGGGGCGCGGGTTGTGCTGGCTGGCTCTGGCGGGGACGGCGGCTGAGGCGGAGGCGAGTTTAAGGGAGGAGTTTCCGCTGGCTTCGCTGAAGAGGGATTTGGGGCTGAAGGGAATGGTGGATGCGGCGGTGGGGACGGTGGCCGGGTCCGGTACGGAGTCGGGGCTCACCCTGGATTTACGCGGCACGGCATTTCAACTGCGGGTGTGGCAGGCGCTGAGGGCGATTCCGCGGGGGGAGACGCGGAGTTATAGCCAGTTGGCGCGGGAGTTGGGAGAGCCAAAGGCGACGCGGGCCGTGGCGCGGGCGTGCGCGACGAACCGCGTGGCGCTGGTGGTGCCTTGCCATCGCGTGGTGGGGGCGAGCGGGGCTTTGACCGGCTACCGGTGGGGGGTGGAGCGGAAGCGGATGCTGCTGGAGGCGGAGAGCGGGATACGCTGAATTGCCGCGGCTGGGTGGGGCTTGTGGTCTCCTGCCCTTTCCGCAGAATTCGGCCGCGGCGGACGGAAAGGTGTGGCAGGGGCTTTGTGGGGACCGGGGCGTGGTGAAAAGCGATAAGAGGCCGTAAAAAGCTTTAGATAGGTGAATCTATCCCACTTTAAGCGCGATGAAACTGCGCCGAAAGTGGGGCACCCGGCGTTCAAGCGCCAGGCTAACTCGGCTTGTCCCCGACCGCGAGCAGAGTTTGGAATTGCGGAGTTTCGGGCTCTTTGTGGACTACGGAAGTTTGCACGTTCGTGAACCCGCTTTTTTCGAGCATGGTTTCGAGTTCCGCTTCGCTGAAACCGAGCCACTCGTCGGCGTAGAGTTCGCGAGCTTCTTCGAAGCGGTGCTTGATCAGGTCGAGGATGACGATGCGTCCACCGGGGGAGAGGATGCGGAAGGCTTCATCGATGGCGCGGGCGGGGTGCAGTGCGTGATGGAGGGATTGGGAGAAGAAGACCAGATCGACGGAGGCGTCGTCGATAGGAATGTCCTCCATATCGCCAAGGCGGTATTCCACGTTTTCCACGCCGTGGCGGAGGGCTTGCTCGCGGGCGACTTCGATCATTCCGGCGCTGGTGTCGACGGCGATGACTTTTTTGGCGCGCTGGGCGAGGAGCAGCGCAAAGGCTCCCTCGCCGGCGCCGAGGTCGGCAATGACCATGGGGGGCATGAGGCGCAAGAGGGCCTCGGCCACGCTCTTCCATGATTGTCCCGGGACGTAATCCTTGCCGAGACGGCCGGCGACCGAGTCAAAGAAGCTGCGCATCTTGTCCTGGCGCTTGCGGAGGACGCGGCGCATGGCGGCCTGATCGGGAACGGCTTCGGGGATCTCTGTGCGGGCCTGGTCGAGCAAGTTGGCGAGGATTTCCTGGGCGGAGTCGACCTTGAGGCGGTAAAGATTGCTCTTGCCGGTGCGGCGGTCTTCGACGAGGCCGGCCTGCTTCAATTGGGATAGGTGCGTGGAGATGGTGCTCTGGCCCATGACCAGGATCTCCTGCAATTCGGCCACGGAGAGCTCCTCACCGCGGAGCAGCAGCAGAATGCGGAGGCGGTTGGGGTCGGCGACGACGCGGAGGATTTTCACAATGGAGGGCATAGTTGGCAATTGACGGCGTGAGGAGATTCTGATACACATCAACATATCACGATAGGACGATACAAGGAGGTTCAAGATGGCAAGTTCAACGCTGGAAGTGACGGATTTGGGATACAAAGTAGCCGATTTGTCTTTGGCGGACTGGGGCCGGAAGGAAATCACCATCGCCGAGCAGGAGATGCCGGGATTGGTGTCGATCCGGAACAAGTATGCGGCCGGGAAGCCTTTGGCCGGGGTGCGGATCACGGGCTCGCTGCACATGACGATTCAGACGGCGGTGCTGATCGAGACGCTGGTGAGTTTGGGCGCGGAGGTGCGCTGGGCGAGCTGCAATATTTTCTCGACACAGGACCATGCGGCGGCGGCGATCGCCGCGTCGGGGGTTCCGGTGTTTGCATGGAAGGGCGAGTCGCTGGAGGAGTACTGGTGGTGCACGTTCCAGGCGCTGAGCCACAAGGGCGGCAAGGGACCGGAGCTGGTGGTGGACGACGGCGGAGATGTGACGCTGCTGATCCACAAGGGCTATGAGCTGGAAGAGGGTGACCCCTGGGTGCACGGGCCGGCGGGGAACCACGAAGAGCAGGTGATCAAGGATCTGCTCAAGAAGGTGTATGCCGAAGACCCGCAGCACTGGCACAGGGTGGCCAGGGAATGGCGCGGGGTATCGGAAGAGACGACCACGGGCGTACACCGGCTCTACAAGATGCTGGAGCAGGGCAAGCTGCTGGTTCCGGCCATCAATGTGAACGACTCGGTGACCAAGTCGAAGTTCGACAACCTGTATGGCTGCCGCGAGTCGCTGGCGGACGGGATCAAGCGAGCCACGGACGTGATGGTAGCGGGCAAGGTGGCGGTGATCTGCGGGTACGGGGATGTGGGCAAGGGATCGTCGCACTCGCTGCGGGGGATGGGCGCGCGGGTGATCGTGACGGAGGTTGACCCGATCAACGCACTGCAGGCGGCGATGGAAGGGTTCGAGGTGACGACCATCGAAGAGACGCTGGGACGCGGAGACATCTACGTGACCTGCACGGGCAACGTGGACATCATCACGCTCGAGCACATGAAGAAGATGAAGGACCAGGCGATCGTGTGCAACATCGGGCACTTCGACAATGAAATTCAAATGGACCGGCTGAACCAGGAGCCGGGCGTGACCAAGCTGAACATCAAGCCGCAGGTGGATCAATACACGTTTCCCGACGGGCACAGCATCTTTGTGCTGGCGGAGGGGCGGCTGGTGAACCTGGGTTGCGCGACCGGGCATCCGAGCTTTGTGATGAGCAACAGCTTTGCCAACCAGACGCTGGCGCAACTGGACCTATGGGAGAAGAGAGACACTTACAAGGTGGGCGTCTACGTGCTGCCGAAGAGGCTGGACGAAGAGGTGGCGCGGCTGCATCTGGAAAAGATCGGGGTGAAGCTGACCACGCTTACTCCGAAACAGGCGGATTATCTGGGCGTGCCGGTGGAAGGGCCTTACAAGCCGGATCACTACCGGTACTGAGCTGACAGTGGTCAGTTTTCAGTTTCCATCTGTCGGTGGCCGGGGATCAGGTTGAGCGTTTGCGGATCTCGATTTTGCGGCACTTTTCTCGGGATTTTCTCGAGAAGCCGGCGCAAGGATGGGGTGCGGGAAACTTGGTTTGGAAGACGTTGGGATGGCGAAGCCCCGGCTACGGCCGGGGTTTTGCTTTTTGGGCGCTAAAGACCGGGGCTGGACTACCTTAGTATTCTGGTGTTCCGCGGAGGCCGGCAGACGCGCCAGAATCCGGCGCATTCGAGCTTTCAGAACTTGCCCAGGAGAAGGGAAAAACAATGCTGGAGTATTGGATTCATATCTCGCCTTTGGGAACCTTTTTGGCGACCTGCGGCTGGTTCCTGATCGCTATGCCGACGGCGATCGCCGCCTACTATCAATCGTGGAAGGCACGGCAGGAGGCGCGGGCTGCGCGCGAGGGAACGCTGCACAGCGCGAACTGCCTGGAGTTTGTGGCCGGGGACGGGAGTTGCGTGAACCTGGTGCCGCTGGAAGCGCTCCATTCGCTGCCCAGGGCCGGGGATGTGGTTCTTCTGCCCGGCCACGGGATGGGCGAGGATGGGGAGTTCCTTCCCGGCGCTTATCTCGTGGAGCGGATCGAACATATCTACACACGGGCGGAGTACAAGGGCTGCCGCCCGCAGGAGGCGCGGCTGACCAAGGCGGTGGCGCAGGTGACGTCGCTGAATCCGGCGTTAACGGTCTGAGGGTGAGGAAGAGACGCGATTCAGGCGCGCAGGACGAGGGTTTAGGGCTTTTGCGGTCTCTCAGGTCTCAGAGGAGGCGAGACGCGGGGGACCCGGCGCCGGGCGCCATACTGAGATACCCGCACCCGGCAGATTTGGGGACCATTCATTTGACGGGCAGGCCCCGCCGAGGCTCATAATGACTCGCGCATGAAGATTCAACCAGGAGGGGACATGAGCATCGAACATCTGCGGGAGTCTCTGAAGCAATTCACCGGCCTCTTCGTCGGCTCGTCTATCTTTATGATCGTGGTGGGAGTTTTGGCCATCGCGTTGCCTCTGGCGGCGGGGATCAGCATGTCGATCTTCGTGAGTTGGCTGATCTTCCTGACTGGATTCGCGCACCTGGTCTATGCGTTTGCGGCGCGCGGCGTGGGAGGGTTTGCGTGGCGCCTGGTGTTGGGAATCGTCTATGTGGCAGGCGGCCTTTATCTGGGTTTCCGCCCCGGTCTGAGCCTGGCATCGTTCACCCTGGTGGTGGCGGGGATCCTCTTTGTGGAGGGACTAATGCAGTCTCTTGCATATTTCTCCCTGCGTGAGCTTCCCGGCTCAGGATGGATCCTGGTCGACGGCATCGTTACGCTTCTGCTGGGTCTCATGATCTGGCTCAGATGGCCTTCCGGCTCCGCCTGGGCCATCGGCACGCTGGTGGGCATCAACTTCCTGCTCAGCGGACTGACGCGGCTGGGCTATTCGGGAACAGCCCGAAAAGCGCTGGCATGATGGGCCAGGTTGTTCCGCAAACCGGGGCTTGAAGAGAACGGGTGGACGGCCTTCGATGCCGGGCATTGCCGCTCGAAACCTTCGTAGAGCCTTTGCGGTTTCCCACGCTTGGGGCAGTTTTTCCTCGAAAAGCAGTGGCAAGGATGGGGCACCCGGCCGGTCAGGAAACTGTGTTCATTTGGAATTGCTATCGCGGCTTGCGATGAATGAAGCGGTGGTAGAGGCGCCAGAGGGCGCTGTGGAGGAGGTGGGTCTGCTGGGCTTTGAGGGCGGCGTAGGATCGTTCGACGTAGATGTCGAACTCGGGGGGCCAGCCGATGGTGGAGCGGCGCTCGGAGTAATCGCCTTCCGCCCATTTCGACAGCACAGCTTTGTAGCCCACCACATGGGTGACAAAGTCGAGCAGACACTTGGGCATCTGCTCTTCGACGATGAGGTGGGCTTTCTCGATGATGATCTTCTCGCGGACGTCGTTGAGGGGCATGAAGATGGTGGTCATCCACAGGACCCACTCCTTCATCTCCGAATCGAGGATGGGCTCGCTCTGCTTTTTGCCCTGCTTTTTGAGCAGGGAGCGGTAGGCGATATCGCCGGCCTGGGAGGCGACGTAGAGGGGGCCGTAGAACTCATTCAGGCGCTTGTTGACCAGTCGCAGCTTGTCCTGACGGCGGGCCAGCATTCTGCTGCTCAAAAATGTGACCAGGTAGCCCGCAAAGGCCAGAACGATGGTCAGGATGGTGACGTTTTGCACCAGCCCCGTGACAGACAGAGTGGATGAGTCCGGAAGTTGCATCGGCGATGAGTATAGCGCCGAGGGCGATAGTGCGACAGTGACAGGAACAGGGACTAGGGACTAGGAGTGTGTCGGAGATAAGAAATCACAAAACGGTAACTCATTTACAATCAATAACTTACGTATTTGCGTAGAATTCGCAAGTTGTTGATTCTAAAGGGTCAAAATTCTATTTTCGACAGACTCCCAGGGAACAGGGATTTCCCGGTTTCAGTTCCGGCACGGTGGGGACCCCGGGTTGCTTTGGACCCCTGGCTCAGGGGCCAGATCGCGCATTGCTTTGCGATCAAGGCTTATCGATGCCCTTTTCGATCCAGGCTTATTTAGGCGGGTTTTGGGTTGGTTCTTCGGTTGAAGCCGCTTTGCTGCGGTACCATGCGCTGCGGCGCGCCCTTTGGGCTTTGCGCAGTCCCCAGGCGGTAAAAAGGTTCACATGGCAGCGTTCAGAACAATCGCGGCAGCGCACGGGGTATTGGAAGAGGAGCAATCGGGGGAGATCCGGCAAGCGAAACCGGGAAGTTCGAACTCTCTTTGAGCCGCACAAATGGCAATTCATAGGTCGTTACCAAGGAAAGGAAGAAAAAAGCTCGGAAAGACTGCATGTTGAGGAAGAGTCGAAGCCGGACCGACCCTCGGCTCTGGAACTTTAGTAACCTCATTAGTAATCATTGTAATTCCACATTTATGTGTGACGCAAGTAACAAAAAATAGATTTTGGGGAGCGATTTTGGCCATCTTTCCCCTGCATCCCTGTCATCGGCAGCCTGATCAGGAAAGTATGGACGCGGTTTTCCGACGGATGCCGCCGGGTTAGCCCTGTGGCGGGTCATCTGGTGAAGATCGGCGCTATTTGGGGCGGCTGGTGGGAGGGGTCGCGGTTTGTGCAGGAAGGACTTTGATTTCGAAGAGCGTGGGCCACAGCTTGCCGGTGACGAAGAGGCGGTCGTGGGCGGGGTCATAGGCGATGCCGTTGAGTACGGCTTCAGGGCTGGAACGCTGGCTGGGGGGAAGCAGGCCGGTGAGGTCGATCCAGCCAAAGACCTTGCCGGTGGCGGGAGAGATGCGGGCGATGCGGTCGGAGTGCCAGATGTTGGCGTAGATCTGGCCGTGGATGAATTCGAGTTCATTGAGTTGGGTGACCGGGGAGCCGTGATCTTTGACGGTGACGCGGCGCAGTTCGCGGAGGGTTATGGGATCGAGAAAGCGGAGGGTGGCGGTGCCGTCGGAGAGGATGAGGCTTTTGCCGTCCTGGGTGAGCCCCCAGCCTTCGCCAGGGTAGGGGACGGTGCGGAGCAGGCGGAAGCTGAAGCGGTCGTAGACCAGCGCGACGTGGTTTTGCCAGGTGAGCTGAATCAGGGTGCTGCCCCAGGCGGCGAGTCCTTCGGCAAAGTACTGGCTGGGCACATCCTGGAGCTGGAGAATCCGGCCGGTCTCGAGGTCTTCCATGCGCAGGGAGGATTGGCCTTTAAGGCCGGTGCTCTCATACAGGTGGCCATCCACATAGATGAGGCCCTGCGTGTAGGCCTGCTGGTCGTGGGGGTAGGCGTGAACGATGCGGTAAGTGTCGTCCGCGAAGGCGGGGACGAGGGCCAGGGCGCAGAGGGACAGGGCGACGAGCGCGCGGCAGCAACGCCGCGGGCACGGGCCGAGGACCTCAGGCCTCACAGTCCCCCGTGGAGACGGCCGAAGGCGCGGGCCAGCATGAGCGACATGAGCAGGATGCCCGCCCCGAGGAGGAGCACGTGCCGGGTGTTGCGCAGATTGAAGCTGCCGACGCGACAGACGAGCAGGTATGCGACGGCGAGGTTGAAAAGGCCCCACAGGACATTGACCGTCGAAGAGGACAATCCCTGGCCTGGCGGCGATGCGAAGGGGCTCTGGAAGGCATTTCCGGAGATCCCGTTGCCGAGATGGGGCAGGGAGTTGGCCAGGAATGCTCCCCCGAAGAAGTACGCGACATAGTGGTACCAGCGCATGGTTGGGCCCTTTTTGGCTTGCGGCCAAATGTTAGCATGCCCTGGTCTCTGACCGCGTGATTTCGTACGCGGGGATTGAGTGCTGTGGTATCCCACCCTAAGCGCAAAAACAGAGGCGCGCTGCCCAAGGGGCACCCAGGTGGGGCACCCAATTTTGGTACAACAACAAGCGGTCAGAGACCTAGCTTGCGCCGAGGTAGACGAAGCGGGCGAGAAAGAGGGCGGCGAGGATGTAGAGAAGCCAGTCCCGGCGGCGGAAGCGGCCGGTGGCGAGATGGAGGACGGCCCAGGCGATGATGCCGAATCCGAGGCCGTTGGCGATGGAGTAAGTGAGCGGGATGAGGATCAGGGTGAGAAACGAAGGAACGGCGACCAGCGGATAGGTCCAGCGAATCTCAGTGATGGTGGCGAGCATAAGGGAGCCGACAAGGATGAGGGCAGGGGCGGTGGCTGCCGGGGGCACGATGCCGACAAAGGGAGCGGCGCCGATGGCGCCGAGAAAGAGCAGGCCGGTGACGATGGCGGTGACTCCGGAGCGGCCACCCGCCATGACGCCGGCGGTGGACTCGATGTAGCTGGTGACAGTGGAGGTGCCGGTGAGGGAGCCGAAGACGGTGGCGGAGGCGTCGGCGAAGAGAATGCGGTTGAGGCGGGGGATGGAGTGGTCGGCGGAGATGAGGCCGGCGCGCTTGGTGACGGCGACGAGGGTGCCGAGGTTGTCAAAGAGGTCGACGAAGAAGAAGACGAAGACGATTTCGAGCAGGCCCTTGTTGAGGGCGCCGACAATGTCGAGTTTGAAGGCGGTGGCGGCGAGGGAGTGGAAGCCGCCGGCGGCGGGGGACCAGTGGACCAGGCCAAATGCCCAGGCGATGCCGGTGATGGAGAGGACGCCGATGAGGATGGCGCCGCGAACTTTTCTGATTTCGAGGGCGACCATGAGGATGAGGCCGAACAGGGCCAGGGCGGTGGTGGGATTGCGGATGTTGCCCAGGGTGACAAGCGTCTCGGGGTCGCCGACGACCAGGCCGGCGTTGCGGAAGCCGATGAAGGCGATGAAGAGGCCGATGCCGCTGGCCACGGCGGCGTAGAGCTCGTGGGGAATGGCGTGCAGAATCATCTGGCGGATGCCGGCGGCGGTGAGGGCCAGGAAAACGATGCCGGAGAGGAAGACGGCGCCGAGGGCGGTCTGCCAGGGGATGTGCATCTTGATGCAAACGGCGTAGGTGAAGTAGGCGTTGAGGCCCATGCCGGGGGCCAGCGCGATGGGATAGCGGGCGACGACGCCCATGAGGATGGAACCGAAGGCGGCGGAGAGGCAGGTGGCGGCGGTGACCGCGGCCAGGGGCATGCCGGTTGCCGACAGAATGGCCGGATTGACCAGGACGATGTAGGCCATGGTCAGGAAGGTGGTGACGCCGGCCAGAAATTCGGTGCGCCAGTTGGTTCCCAGGCGGGCGAATTCAAAGTAGGTTTCGATTCGTTTGAGCATAGGTGGGTGCTTTTAGAAGAGCACACGCTTGCCGGAACGCAAAGGGATTTGTGGCGGGGGCGACCGGCGTGGATGAACCTGACCTCGCAACCTGGGACCCTCCAAGGGCATCCATACAGCAGAGCGGAAATTGCACAGGCGTGACGGGCGGCCGCGGTTTCCGCACGCCAGCAGGCAGAATCCTCCAATCTTCCTCAACCCAACCGGCGAGGTTCCACAACAACCGACAAGGAGAGCTTCTTATGCCCAGGATTACGACCAAAGACGGCACCGAAATCTATTACAAGGACTGGGGCGCGGGCCAGCCCGTGGTCTTCAGTCACGGGTGGCCGCTGAGCGCGGACGCGTGGGAGGACCAGATGGTGTTTCTGGCCTCGAAGGGATATCGGGCGATTGCGCATGACCGGCGCGGGCATGGGCGAAGCGGCCAGCCCTGGGGCGGGAACGATATGGACACTTACGCCGACGATCTTGCGACACTGACCGAGGCGCTCGATCTGAAGAACGCGGTCCATGTTGGGCACTCGACCGGCGGGGGCGAGATGGCGCGGTACATTGGGCGGCACGGGACGAAGCGCGTGGCCAAGACGGTGCTGATCGGCGCGGTGACGCCGCTGATGCTGAAGACGGAGGCCAATCCGGGCGGATTGCCGATGGAGGTGTTCGATGGAATTCGGGCTGGGGTTCTGGCTGACCGCTCGCAGTTCTTCAAGGAACTTACGGTGACGTTTTATGGGGTCAACCGGTCCGGATCGCCGATATCGCAAGGCTTGCGGGATTCGTTCTGGCTACAGGGGATGCAGGCTGGATTCAATGCCGTGCTGGACTGCATCAAGGCGTTCTCAGAGACGGACTTTACCGAGGACCTGAGGAAGTTTGACGTGCCGACGCTGATCATCCACGGCGACGACGACCAGATTGTGCCTATCAACGCCTCGGCTTTGCTCTCGGCCGCGCTTGTGAAGGGGTCTACGCTGAAGGTCTATCCGGGGGCGCCGCACGGGCTTTGCTCGACACACAAGAACCATGTGAATGCGGATCTGCTGGCGTTCATTCGGCAGTAGAGGACGATCGGGCGGCGGAGCAGTGCCGGCAACGCGAGATGCGGCGTTGGGATTTGTCTATGGGTTTGCAGGCATGACGCGGCGCATGAATTCGTCGAAGAGGGGGACGGTGAAGGCGGTTTCTCCGTAGACGGGGCTGTAGATCATGCCTTTGCGGATGAGGGAATCGCGGACGGGGGCGACGGATTGAATCTTGACGCCGAGTTTGGCGGCAATTTCGCCGGAACGGTGGGCCGCGGGGCCCATTTCGGCCAGAGCCCGCAGATAGTCCTTCTCCTTGGGGGTAAGGCGATCGAAGCGGACGCGGAAGAAGCTCTGATCCAGACGGTGGATGGCGAGTTTTGTCGCGCGGTGAATGTCGGCGATCTCAATGGTGGGACCGGCGGAGGTGTTCCAGGCTTCGTAGCCCCACTGCTGGAGAAAATAGGGGTGGCCCTGGGTGACTTCGATGACGGCGGCAAGAGCTTCGCGGGAGAAGGCTGCGCCCTGGTTGCGGACGGGAATCTGCAAAGCTTCAGCCGCATCGGAGGGTTGGAGGGGTCCGATCTCGGGGTATTCGAAGAGGCGCTCGGCGTAGGATTTGGAACGGCCAGCCAGGCCGCGAACGTGGGGAAGTCCCGCGCCGACGAGAGCTAACGGAAGACGGCGCTGGGAGACGCGGTGCAAGGCCATGATCAACGCGCCAAACTCCTTCTCGTGCAGAAATTGGATTTCGTCGATGCAAAGAGCGATGGCGCGCTTGCGATCAGCGGCGGCTTCTCCCACGGCTTGCAAAAGTTCAGAGAGATCGGCCTCGAAGTCTCCGCTATCGGCCGATCCGGTCTCGGGATCGATGGCGAGCTCGAGTTCAAGATCGCCCAGGCCGGCTTTGGCCTTGAGACCCAGGCCGGCGAGAAAGCTGCGGAGGACGCGCAAAGCTCTACGGGTTTTGTCGCTGACATTTTCCTTGAGGTTGAGGGTGTAGAGAACGCGCCGGAGGGCGGGGAGAATCAGCTCGGCGAGGGTCTTGCCTTCATGCGCCTCAATGAAGGCGGCTTGGTATCCGGCCTCCTCCGCAAGCATGTGAATCCTGTTGAGCACAACGGTCTTACCGACGCCGCGGAGACCGACGAGGATGATGCTTTTGGCGTGGAGGCCGTTGCGAAGGCGGTCGAGAGCGATGGCCGCATGGTCAAGGATTGGGGTACGGCCCGCCAACTCCGGCGGAGGCGAGCCTGCGCCGGGAGAAAAGGGGTTGATGCGGGGGTCCATATGGGAAGATTAGCAGGATATAGGGAGAAACGGATATAAGAGGAGAAGAAAAGTATAGGGGGGTGAGATGAATGGGGCGAACGGCGGGCCGCTGGAAGGCGGGCGGTCAGAGAAGTGGTGGTGATTGGAAGTTTATGCTGATATATTTTGAAAGAAATAGAAGTGGATAAGGATTGTAGAAGGGCGCTGAAGACTTGGGCACTTGCCTGGCGGGTTGGGAGGTATGGGAAGATTTATCAGTTATATTGTTAATCCTGTATAAGTGGATAAAAATTGTAGAAGAGCGATAGTGATACTGGCTCAAGTTCCTGCTGTTCTCAGGAGAGGAATGGCTGGAAAATGCTCTAATTCAATAGTTTGGCGGCTTCCTTGGCGAAGTAGGTGACGATGAAGCCGGCGCCGGCGCGGCGGATGCCGAGGAGAGATTCGAGGATGGCGCGATCATGGTCGAGCCAGCCTTTCTCAAAGGCGGCCTGGAGCATGGAGTACTCGCCGGAGACCTGATAGGCGCCGATGGGGACATCGAAGCGCTCGCGGGCGGCGCGGACGACGTCGAGGTAGGGCATGGCGGGCTTCATGAGGATCATGTCGGCGCCTTCTTCAAGGTCGAGCGAGATCTCGCGGAGGGCTTCGCGGAGGTTGGCGCCGTCCATCTGGTAGGACTTTCGGTCGCCGAACTGGGGGGCGGAACCGGCGGCTTCGCGGAAGGGTCCGTAGAAGGCGGAGGCGAACTTGGAGGCGTAGCTGAGGATGGGGGTGTTGGGACAGCCTTCGTCGTCGAGGAAGCGGCGGATGGCCCCGACGCGGCCGTCCATCATGTCACTGGGGGCGACGACGTCGGCTCCGGCATCGGCGAGGCTCAAGGCGGTGCGGGCGAGCAGGTCGAGGGAAGGGTCGTTTTCGACTTCAAAGCCGTCGCGGGTTTCGACGACTATGCCGCAGTGGCCGTGGCTGGTGTACTCGCAGAGGCAGACGTCGGCGATGAGGACCAGCTTTTTGGCGGCGGGGGATTCTTTGAGGGCGCGGAGGCCCTGCTGGACGATGCCGTCGTCGTCCCAGGCGCCGGAAGCTTGCTCGTCCTTGGTCTCGGGCAGGCCGAAGAGGAGCAGTCCGCCGAGGCCGAGGGCGGCGGCTTGCTCGGCTTCGCGGACGGCTTCGTCGATGGAGAGGTTGAAGACGCCGGGCATGGAGCCGACGGGGCGGCGGACGCCCTCGCCGGGGCAGAGAAACAGGGGATAGATCAGGTCGCCGGGCTCGAGGGTGGTTTCGCGCACCAGGGAGCGCAGAGATTCAGTGCGCCGGAGGCGGCGCATGCGGGTTTCAGGGAAGCTCATGGAGACGATTGTAGGCCATGAGGGGTGGGGGCTTCATTGCCTGGGGCCGGTTTGGGGGTTCCAGGTCAACTGCTCGTAGAGGGTGGTGTTGCGGTAACCGAGCAGGACGACGAGGGTCCAGATGCCGAGGGCGGTTCCGAAGGGGAAGCGCAGGAGACTGAGGAAGGCGGCAACGATGGCTACGATGCGGCCCCACTGGGAGCGCTCGTGCAGGCCCCATCCGGCGACCAAGGCCAAACAGGCACGAACCAGGAGGGCGATCCAGACAAAATGGAAGATTGCCGGACCGAACCAGAGGGGAGGAAAAGAGCCGTCGGCCCAGGGGCCGTGATCCCAGTTGCCGAAGTGGTGGAAGAGAAAGGCATGGGCAAAGGAGAGCCCGGCCATCCCAACGACCAGGGAGTAGGCTGCGTAAATGAACCAGACGATGCTGAGCGCTTTGATCTTGCCGGCGTAGCTTTCGAGTTGGAACTGGAGGCCAGGCACGGGGGGAACGACCGGCGCGACCGGGCGGCCGCACTGGGGGCATACCGGCTGACCCTGGACTAAAGCTTGACCACATCCGCTGCAAAACATCGCTGCCTCCTCTTGCACCATCCTGAGATTACTACGCAAATGGGCCAGGCCGCGTTCCACAGATTCCCGGGCGCCACCAGGGAAGCTGCGGCGACGGCTTGGCACCAATTGGCCGGAGGTTGATCGAATTCGCAACAATGCTCTCATGTTTCAAGTTCGGGCAACGATAAACAGGATGGGGGATGGTCCAAATGGCGACGCAAGTTGCAGCGACACATCTTGCCGATCCGGACCGGAAGCAGACAGGCGCGCCTGGTTCCGTGGCGCGTCAGCCGATTATGGACCTGCACAGCAAAGTGCATGGTTACGAGCTGATGTTCTGGAACGGAAGCGAGCCGGTAGTCCGCTCAGGGAACGGGCTGGCTACCAGCACCATGCTGGACAATACGGTGATCCTGGGGCTGGAACAACTGGCGTGCGGGTTGCCGGCCTTTGTCAACTGCAGCGCGGAATCGGTGATCGAGGAGTGGGTGCAGGTTTTGCCGCCCAAGATGACGGTGGTGCAACTGGCATCGGCGGCGCAAGCCACACCGGGGCTGATAGCGGCTTGCCGCAAACTGAAGGAGATGGGCTTCCGGCTGGCGGTGAAGGATTTCACCGGGAAACCGAAGTCCAGTCCTCTGGCCGACCTGGCCGACTACATCAAGGTGGATGTGGTCAAAGTCGACGCCACCCGGCGCGCGAATCTGTTCCGCCTGCTGGAGGGCTCCCCGGCTCGCCTGGTGGCGCAGAATGTGGAGACGCAGGAACAATACGGGCAGGCCTGCAAAGAAGGCTTCGAGCTGTTTCAGGGGTACTATTTCTGCCATCCGGAGCCGCTGAAGAGCCACAGGATTCCCGGCAACCGCCTGGTTCATCTGGAAATCCTGGAGGATCTGCAAAACGACCCCGTGGACCTACACCGCTTGAGCCAGTTGGTGATGTGCGACGCATCGCTTGTTTACCGGCTGCTGCGGCTGGTGAACTCGCCGGTGTGCGCGGTGCGCCAGGAGGTGACTTCGATCCAGACGGCGCTGATGCTGGTGGGGGAAGCGATGTTCCGGCGAATCGCCATGCTGGCCATCGCCAGCGACTTCAACACCGACCAGCCGGCAGAGCTTCTGCACATGGCCTTTGAACGGGGGCGCTTCTGCGAATTGGCGGCCGGCCTTTGCGGGCAGGCCGCAAGCGAACAATACCTCATCGGCATGGTCAGTCTGTTCCCGGCGATGCTGCGCATTCTGATGGAGGATTTGGTCCGGCTGCTGCCGCTGCGCGCGGAGGCGCGCGACGCATTGCTGGGCAAGGGAAACCGGGAGGGCATCCTGTTGCGTTGGCGGGAGTGCCAGGAGTACGGCAACTGGGCGGCTTGCGATGAGATTGTCCGGTGCAACGGCCTGGACCATGAGCAAGTGATGCGCTGCCATGCCGAGGCGGTAGCGTGGGCGGATGCGGCGCTCAAGTTCAATGCGTGAGTTGCATTGCTAGCGCCGATGCGGGGATTTTCCTAGCGGCTGGAGGTTGGGGGACGCTTCTCCCAGCGCTCTTCGTGGCGGTCGTCGTGGAGGACGAGGGCGGTGACGCGGCCCTGGGGATCGCGCTCGAAGGTGAGGCGGGTAACGCTGGAGCCGTTGGGATAGAAGAATGAAGCTGGTGATTCGGCGGCCAGCTCGGCGATCTCGCCCTGCCGGTTCTTTTCGTAGAGCTGATCGCCCTGGCGGAAGATGGTGACGACGGGATGGCCCCTGGCGTCGCGGTACTCGCCGGCAAGCGAATCGAGCAGCGCGGGAGCGAGCTTGATGGCGGGGGGGTGGAGCGGAATGAGGAGGCGCTCGGCCAGAGCGGTGGACTCAGGGGCGATGGTTCCGGGCGTGGGGACGGCGAGGACACGGTGGGCGAGCAGCCAGCGGGGCAGCTCCGGCTCGTTGTAGGCGCGGGTCCAGCAGTCGTGCTTGAGTCCCTGGTAAAGCCACAGGCGGATGTGGCCGCCGGAGCCTTTGAAGGCCTCGAACATGAGTTCGCTCTCGCGCGGCGGAACCAGGGGGTCGTCGGTTCCGTGGAAGAGCCAGACCGGGGTGCGGCCAAGGGCGCGGGCGTACTCGGCGGGGAGGGTCGATGCCTCCTGCCAGCGTTCCGGGGCGTAGCTCCAGAAGATGCCGCTGGCGGCGATGGCGATGGCGGCCCAGCGATGGGGATAGAGGCGCGCCAGCTCCCAGGCGGCGTATCCGCCCAGCGAGAGGCCGGAGAGATAGGTGCGGTCGGGGTCTGCATGGAACTCAGCCGCCTCCTGGTCGAGGGCAGCCATGGCCATGGAGAGCATGTCGGGATCGGTCCAGTAGCCGGGCAGCGGGCACTGGGGCATGACGATGACAAAGGGCCAGCGCTCGGGGTGGTCGCGCACCGCCTGGGGAAGGCCGATCTGGGTCTGCCACATGCCTTCGGAACCGCGCTCGCCGCGGCCGTGGAGGAAGAGGATGACGGGCCACTGCTTGTGGTCGTCGCGGCGCCATTCTTCGGGGAGATAGACCTGGAAGCGGTAAGTAGCGCCGTGCAGCTCGAGGCGGCGATTGAGAAAGCCGGTCTCCTGCGGGGGCTCCGGCCGGGCGGAGTGGGCGCCGGCCGCGGCAGCGGGAGCGGCGCCCGGCGAGATGGCCCAGGCGAGCGAAAGGCAGGCGGCAAGGAAGCGAGTGGAACAGCGCATGGTGGAGTCTACTCACAACTATACCCGTCAAGCGGCGGTGGGCGTGGTTTGCATGCAAGCTGGCGGTGCGTCCTTGTGGTGTATTCTTTCGATTCTCCTGAGGTTTTTTTTACGATTTGGGTGGAACAATTAGAGTGTTATGCAGTATGCGCTCATGACGACACTGGAAGCCGGAGATACGCTGGACCACTACCGCCTGGATGCGACCGTGGCGCGCAGCGGCATGTCTACGCTGTACAAGGCGACGGACCTGAGGGACAGCAGGCAGGTGGCCATCAAAGTTCCGCACGCGGAAATGGAGGCCGATCCGGTTCTGGTGGAGCGGTTCAGGCGGGAGCAGGAGATAGGGCAGGAGCTGGACCACCCAGGGGTGGTGAAGACGTTTGACGGAGAAGAGCGCAGCCGGCTTTACATGGTGATCGAGTGGGTGGATGGGCGGCTGCTCCGGTCGATCCTGAACCAGGAACGGAAGCTGCCGATCGAGCGGGCGGTGAATTTTGCACTGCAGATTTGCGACGCGCTGGATACGATGCACAAGCACGGGGTGGTGCACCGCGACCTGAAGCCGGAGAACATCATGGTGGATGACGAGGACCGGATCAAGCTGATCGACTTCGGGATTGCGATGAAAGAGGACGCGCGGCGCATCACGTTCGTGGATATGTCGGCGACGCTGGGCACGCCGGACTACATTTCGCCGGAACAGGTGAAGGGGCAGCGCGGGGACCAGAGGAGCGATATTTATTCGCTGGGCGTGATGCTGTACGAGATGCTGACCGGCGAGCCGCCATTCAGCGGGCCGAATCCGCTGGCGGTGATGAACGAGCGGGTGCTGCACGACCCCAGGCCGGCGCGGAAGCTGCGGGCGGAGATTTCGGCGGAGCTCGAGGAGATTCTGAACCGGGCGCTGGTGCGGGACCCGCGGTTCCGGTATGCGACGGCCAGCGAGATGGCGTGGGAGCTGGAGCACCAGGAGCAGGTGGGCGTGGAGGACAGGGAGCGGCGGCCGGCTTTGGGCAGGCTGCGGCTGCCGGGGGCGCGGAAGATGCTGCTGTACGTGGGGCTGGCGCTGGTGCCGATTTTGATCTTTGGGTTGATGGTGGTGCTGGCGAGACGGTGAGGAAGGCAGCGAGTCAGCAAGTTAGCGGGTCGGCAGGCCGACAAATCAGCGAGTCGGCGAAATTTTCAGGCGGGCAGGCGCTTCAGCAGCGCATTTGCGCGACGGAACCAGGGGCGCTCGCGGCGGCGCAGGTAGCCGGGCATTGTGGGCTCCTTATCGAGCACTTTCCGCGCCCACTGGCGGGCTTCGGCGTTGCGTCCCTCGGATGCCAGCAAATTCGCGAAGTTCAGGTATGTTTTCGACAATGTCGAGAGGATCGTTACCTGGCGGATGACGGCCTCGGCTCTTTCCTTTTGTCCGGTGCGCGCGTAGGCGTGGGCGAGGAGTCCAGCGGCGCGATGAAAATCGTAGTCGGATTCTTTGCCGACCGCTCGTTCCAGGTCGGGTATGGCGGCAGCGAAATCGCCTAACTGGAGGGCGCAAACGCCGCGGCGGTAAAAGGTGTCGAACGTATCGGCACGGGCAGCAATGGCTTTATCGAACGCTGCTCTGGCTAACTGGAAGCTGCCGTCGTCCATGTAAAGGTTGCCGAGTTCTTCATAATTGCCCGCGGATGGATTGTCTCGAATGGCAAATTCGAGCTGGCCGGTGCGCTTGCGGCGCGGAAAGACTTTGAAGGACTGGCCCACGAGTCAAATGTCGAGATCTGCGCCTCGCCTGGCCTCTTGTGCGTGGATCAAGTTCGTGTTGAGTTGTCGCGGGGCTCCAAGGGCGGAGCGGATCACGCTCTCGGTGATTGCGTCGAAGGTAACGCGAACGTACCGGCGAAGCTTCTGTACCTGCTGCAGGTGCCAAGCAATGGCTTCTCCCTCGCGGTCGGGATCTGTGGCGAGATAAACCTGTTCGGAGCGTGCCACGCGCCGCCGCAGCTGAGAAACAACAGCCTTGCTGCGTTCGAGAATCTGGTATTGGAGCCGGTAGGTCTCCGGCTCAATACCGAATTCGCTCACAGGGAGATCCCGAATGTGTCCAACGCTTGCGGCAACATCCCAGCCACTGCCCAAAATTGCTTTGATCTTCTTGATCTTGTTTGGGCTCTCCACGATCATCAGGTTCATGCGGCTGCCTCTTGCCTAGCGATGCACCGAGAGCATTATGCTAAGGTGGTTTGTGTTGGGTTCTTGAGTTTATAGATGAAGGCAAAATAGGCCACCATCACGCGAAATGTCTTGGAGCGATTGACACCCCCAAGAACCTCTCCTCCAACCCTCTCCAGTTCATCCGCGATCTCGTGAGTCAAGGGGAATACGAATGCGGTGTCAATACTCTGAAAGGGAATGTTCAGCCACTGGTTGTTGTAGAACGCAACAATTTGCGCCTGAGCGACCTTGGTCTTGAAGTTCATGATGATGTGCTCTGCGAGAGCGTTCTTCTTGCGAATTCCGAGCACGGCAAAAAGCTGATTGAAGCGTGTTTTCGTAAACTTGGAGTCAACAGTGAGCCGGAGCTGGGTGCGCTTTTCAAGCGGTGCGACGATTCTGGGCTTGGTACGGGCTCCGGTCTTCTTCGTTGGGGTCATATCGTCTCCTTTGCGTGATATCACTTCAGATGTATATTACAGCTATTATATACGATTAAGCAAAGAATCGCGTTAGGCAATGGTAATAAAAGGAGTTCCGGGTGTCGCAATGGTGGGTTTGTTGCAATGGGGGAAACGACGGTGACGCTTCCCCCATTACGGGTCTCATCGAAAGCTCTCTGCCGCCGCCCTCGTGTCGAGTATGAGAGCCCTTTCGGATTGTGCCCCCGCCTCCAAAGTGTGTCGCTTCCAGGTTCGGTACGCAGCGTATATCTCCTTGATCCGTCTCACCATACCGCTTGGACCTTGCATGTCTAAGCACGCCTGAGCCCTCCGCATCGAGTGGCGTATCTGTGGCCTCTCGGCAATATTCATCAAATGAAGAGCTGTGCGAACCGCGAACCGTTCCTCGAACGAGAGACGGCTACCGTCCAGATTCAGAAGGGACCTGACAATGATGGAGAATTCAGGGGATTTGTTCGGTATGGAAGGAGTGCTGTCCGTTGAGGTTTCATGTATGGCGGCAGGCACCGCTACAGCCAACTGTTCGGTCGAGGCGCACCGGAGGAGGTGACGCTGACCGGTGTGGGCACCTGTGTAGTGACCGCGAATCAGGCGGGCAACGCCAACTTCACTGCGGCGGCAGCGGTCTCTCATAGCATCGTCGTCAATGCTGCGCTGTTGACGGTCACAGCCAACAACGTCTCGCGGGCCTATGGATCAGCAAATATGCTCAACCACAATCCCATGCTCGGCACACTCCACCCGCCGCGGAGAGTAACGAAAGCTGACCGGTATCCCCCACAATGGCACAAAATCCCAGCCACGCTCCGAGTGCCAAATGGGAGACGGCTCCGGATCGAAATCGGGAATTCACATACTACCGATTAACAGATAGAGGCAAAAAGCAACTTGTGATCGAAGAATCGCAGTGGAAGCAAATGGCCGAAGCCGTGGCACGCGTGATGTGGCCCGTCGCTGAGGAGAACTGAGATGAAATGGTGGCAGATCGGTAAAAGGGATGCGGACCTGGATCGGGAGTTGCGGTCTGATCTGGACTTGGAAGAAGAAGAGCAGCGCGAAAATGGTCTTCCTGCAGAAGAGGCGCGGTACGCGGCTCGGCGCGCCTTTGGCAACGCAACCCTGATCCGCGAACAAACACACGAAGCGTGGGGTTGGGCGGTTTTCGAGCGGTTGCTGCAGGACCTCCGTTTCGCGTCGCGCGTTCTTATCCAGAGTCCTGCCTTTGCCGGAATTGCCGTTCTCACCCTTGCGATCGGCATCGGCGCAACAACCGCCATTTTCAGCGTTGTGAACGGCGTCATACTCAAGCCTCTGCCGTACTCTGATCCGGAGCGGCTTGTCAGCGTGGAGCTCAACCTGCCTGGCATCGACCAGTTTGACTCGCCACTTTCTTCGCCGGACTATTTCATCTTTCGTGAACAGAGCCGCACCTTCCAGGACATCGGTCTTTATGCCCTGGGAATGAATTCCACCGGCGTGCCGGCGAACGTCACCGGTCTCGAAGAGCCGGAGCACGTATTGGCCGCTCGCGTGACTGATGGCCTCCTTCCAGTTTTGGGGATCGCGCCTCTGTTCGGACGTCCTTTCACGCGGGCCGACGATTCGCCTGGCAGTGCAGAGACGGTAATGCTCACTTATGGCTATTGGCAGCGCAGGTTCGGCAACAACCGCTCGGTAATCGGGAAAACCATCGATGTCAACGGCGCGCCGCACGTGATTATCGGCGTGTTGCCAAGAGATTTTCAGTTTCTGGACAGGACCAATCTCGCCCTCTTCCTGCCCTTGAAGCTGGATCGGGCAAGCACAACCCTGGGAAATTATCTCTTCCCGGCGATCGCTCGCCTCAAGCCGGGCGCTACGTTGGCTGAAGCCAACGCCGACGTGGCTCGCATGATTCCGATCGTGCTTCGCAGCTTCGCTTTGCCTCCGGGTTTTAGTCTCAAACAGTTTGAAGAGCTGCGCATGGAGCCAAACCTGAAGACTCTGAAGCAGGAAGTGATCGGTGACGTGAATAAGGTCCTGTGGGTTCTGATGGGGGGCATCGCCCTGGTGCTGTTCATTGCCTGCGCCAACATGGCCAATGCCGTCCGCAGTCCGCGCGCCGGTTCGGAAGGTCTGGTGAATGAGATCAAGCAAGCAGTGTGGTCGATTAGCTCCAGTCTTCCGCTGGCGGAAGTCCACACGCTCGACTACTACTACACGAAGTCGATGGCGCGCACCTCATTCGCACTTGTGATGCTGGCATTGGCAGGCGGCATGGCGCTGCTGCTGGGGATTGTGGGGCTCTACGGCGTGATCGCCTATTCGGTATCCCAGCGCACCCACGAACTTGGCATTCGGATGGCGCTTGGGGCACAGACAGGCGATGTTCTGAAACTCATTCTCGGCCAGAGAGTGATGTTGACGCTGGTTGGCGTGAGCATCGGAATTGCCAGCGCGCTGGCGGCCACACGCTTCCTATCGACTCTGCTCTACGGCGTCAAGCAGAACGATCCGCTCACCTTCGCCGCCGTCTCGGTGCTTCTCATCGTTGTTGCCGTCTTCGCCAGTTACATCCCGGCTCGCCGCGCAGCCAAAGTGGATCCCATGGTGGCGCTCAGGTACGAATAAGGCTCCGGCGTAGAACTGGTCTGCTTCGGGGGCCAGAACTTGAGTCTTGCCTCGGCGTCTTAG
>JBEKZJ010000030.1:0-84932 GCA_049509995.1 Occallatibacter sp.
CAGGCTGCCAAACAGCTTTGTGAACGTCTCCATCGGTCGCCCTCTCATGTTCTCGTCTGGACAACAAGATCATCGGACGGGCAACCGGTGGGGTCAAATTTCAAATATGTTTGGCTAGGTCTCTGACCTCGTGATTTTGTGCTTTGCGATTGAAGTTCGTGCTGTCCCACCCTGGCCGCAAAAACAAAGACGCGGCGAGGGTGGGGCACTTAGCTATTGGTGTAGCAACAACGGTCAGAGACCTAGCGGACTCGCGCGTCAGGGAGGGCGCTGGCTGTTATGGGCAACAAGGATTCGGGACTTTGGACGCGACGCCGCCTTCTGCGGACCGTCCCTGCGGCTGTCGCTCTCGCTCCCATTCTCATCCCCAGCGAACTGCGCGCGGCGCTCCCGACGGGTAAGCCTATGGCGCCGTTCTCCCGCTTTGCCGATGTAGCCCACGCCGCAGGCCTGACCGCAACGATGGTCTACGGCGAGCCCGACAGCTTCACCTACATCTTCGAATCCATGGCCAGCGGCTGCGCCTTCATCGACTACGACAATGACGGGTGGATGGACATCTTCATCCTCGGCGGACGAAGGCTCAAGGACACTCCGCCCAATGCCAGCAACCGCCTTTACAAAAACAACCGCGACGGCACCTTCACCGACGTAACAGCCGGCGCCGGCCTGCTCGACACGGGCTGGGCTCAGGGCGTGTGCGTGGGCGACTTTAACAACGACGGCTTTGAAGATCTCTTCCTCACTTACTACGGGCAGAATCGCCTCTATCGCAACAACGGCGACGGAACCTTTACGGACGTGACAGCCAAGGCCGGGCTGCTTTATCCCATTACCCGCTACAGCACCGGCTGCACGTTTTTTGACTATAACCGCGACGGCCTGCTCGATCTCTTTGTGTCGAACTACCTCGAAATCGATGTGGCCACTGCTCCCAAGCCCTCGTTGTCCGTGCCCAACTGCAACTTCCAGGGCGTACCCACCCTTTGCGGCCCCCTGGGCCTGCCCAAGGCCCAGAACTACCTCTACCGCAACAATGGCGACGGTACCTTTACGGACGTTTCCAGAGAGTCCGGCGTTTCAGGCTTCCGCGGATCCTATGGACTTACAGTCGTCTCCTTCGATGCCGACGAGGACGGTTGGCCGGATATCTTCGTGGTCTGCGATTCAACGCCCTCCCTGCTGCTGATGAACAACCGCGACGGCACCTTTCGCGAAGAAGCTTTGTTTCGCGGCGTCGCTCTCAGCGGCGACGGCCGCCAGATGGGCGGCATGGGCGCCGCCGTGGGCGACTACAACCTCGACGGCCACACCGACCTGCTCATGACGCACTACTACAATCAGGCGACCGGCCTCTACCGCAACGGCGGCAAAGGCGATTTCGACGACGTGACCATCCAGGCCGGTCTCAACGGGGAAACCCGTTTTGTCTGCTTTGGCGCGGGGTTCGCCGACTTTGACAACGATGGTTATCCTGACATCCTGCTCTCCACCGGCACTGTCTACCCGGAGGTTGATCGCGTCCTGCCGGCTTTTCCGGCACGCACCCCGCGTATCCTCTTTCGCAACCAGGGCGACGGCACATTTGTTGAACTGGGCGCGGAGGCCGGCGCAGGCATCAATGCGCGTCACTGCAGCCGTGGCGCCGCCTTTGGCGATTTCGACAACGATGGCGACATCGACGTGCTCATCATGAATGTGAATGAGCCGCCGACGCTGCTCCGCAACGAAGCTCCACCCGGCAACCATTGGATCAAGATCCGCCTCGAGGGCACCAAGAGCAACCGCAGCGCGATTGGCGCGCGCGTCCTGGTGCACTACGGCGGCAGGGTGCAGGTTCAGGAGCTATTGAGCCAGTCCAGCTTTCTCTCCGCAAATGATCCGCGCCTGCACTACGGTCTGGGTGCCGCGACCACGGCGGACATCGAGGTCCACTGGCCCCTGGGGCTGGTGGAGTCATTCAAATCTGTCGCAGCCAACCAACTCCTCACCTTGCGGGAAGGGTCGGGGCAGGTAAAGGGCCGGCCGTTCCGGTAAGGCAAAGGGCGAAGGCCGGGGTAAGCCGCGCCCGCGCTCCAACAGTCTCCTCAGTGTTCGTTCAGGTCTACGCTATAGAGATTGACGGTGGAAGTGTGGGCACTGACGATCGGCAGGTCGCCGGGCGCCAAACCAATCAGCCGGTAGTCGGTTGCGGCAAGGGGCCGCAGATTGTCGATGGTTGCCACCGGTTCCACCTGTCCCGCGGAAACGGCGATGCGATAGATCGGCTTGCCCACCTCAAGAAAATCCTGAAAATAGAGAAAGTGTCCGTCGTGGGACCAAGCCGGATCTCCGGCGCCGTGGGTGGTGAGGGTGCTCCACCGCTCTTGCGCCCGATCGAACAGGAGCAGCGCCTTCTGGTCCAGCCGGATCGCGGCGATGTAGCGGCCGTCCGGCGATAGCCGGGGACTGAAAAGCCCGGTCGAACCGGGAATTTCGGTCACCTTGTGGGTCTGGATATTCAGAAGGTATATGGCCTTCGGCTGGCGGCTGTCCATGCGGTCCGGCAGCCTGCCAAACACCAGCGACTGGCCATCGGGCGACCAATCCGGATCGGCTTCATTGCGGTCCTCGTTGAGCAAAGGAGTGGGCTTTCCGCCTTCGGAGTCAATCAGATAGAGCTTCCAGGGCATCCCCGGCTCCTTGGCCATCAAAGCCAGGCGATTGTTGTCCGGGGACCATTTCATGGTGAAGATGCGGAGTGGAGGTGTGGTCAGCTCGATACGGTCGCGGCCATCGGCGCGGCTGCGCCATAGCGAACCGTCGGAGGCATTGAGCCATGCCACCCATTGGCCGTCCAGCGAGTATTCGGCCAGGTCCGCCGACGTCAGATTCTGATCCAAGGCTGTGAAAACAGAGGACTTCGGCAGCGCATGCAGCAGCTCGATCTGGGAGTTGACACCGATAAAGTCGATGCGATCGCTCCCTGGCGATGTGCTGGGCGCCTCATAGTCGAGCGGGCCGTTGGTGATTTGCCTGGGCTCGCGGTCCCTTAGCAACCAGGGCCGCTCCTGAATTGCCCATATATCGCTGCGGCCATTGCCATTGTGCCAGGACTGGAAGACAAAATCGGCTCCATCGGAGGTCCAGCTTCCACAGCACTCTGAGGCAGGCTGATTCCAGCCGGGAAGCAAAGGATGAGGGTTGCCGCCATCCTCCGCCACCTCCCACAACTCGCTGGTTTGGCGCTTGGGGTCGCGCATGGTGAAGCGCAAACGCCGTCCATCGGGCGACCAGCGCAGCCAAAAGGCCAGACCAGGCACAGTAAGCAGCTTGCGGGGTTCGCTGCCATCGGCTCCCACAATCGTCAGTTCGTTGCCATTGGCGAAGAGCAGCCGGCGGCCGTCGGGCATCCAGGTTGCGTCGTGTGCCAGCACGTTGGGTACTCGGCGCACATCGCCGCCAAGCGTGGGCACAATCCACAAGGCCTGCTCTGGTTCTGCCTGTAAATGACTGTGAATAAGCAAGCTGGACCCGTCCGGCGCAAGCGCGCCAATGAGCGGGGCGCCAATCTCCGAGGGCAAATGAAATTGGCTGATTTCGCCATTCGCTGCCAGTGCCACCGCCAGCACCGGGTTGCCGTTGACCATATCGGAGAAGTACAGCCGGGTGCCGTCGCTAACCGAACTGGAGAAGCTCTCCACATCAAGATCGTTCAGATCGTTGGTCAGCACGTGGCCGGAATGGGTGACCTGTACTACGCGGTAAGGCCTGTGGGAGGGCGGGCGGAGGAGGAGAACAAGTCCCAGCCCCAGGCAAACGCAGGCCAGCGATCCCGCAATCTAGCGCCAGAAGACAATGCCGGCCCTTCGCGGCACGGAGACTGCGACAGGCAAGGGGGACTCCGCGGATGGTTGGGAGTCAGGCGGCTCAATCGTCTTGACCGGGGCGAGGAACCGGTAACCGCGCTTGGCCAGTGTTTCCACGAAACGCGGGTTCTCCGCGGAGTCGCCCAAGGCCTCGCGCAGCTTGTTGACAGCAATGCCCAGGCTGTGGTCGAAGTCGACGGTCGTGTCCGCGCCCCAAAGCTGCTGTTGCAACGCCTCGCGGGAAACCACCTCGCCCGGGTGCTCCAGCAGGGCCGCCAGCAGTTTGAAAGGTTGGCTCTGCAGCCGGACGCGGACGCCGGAACGGTGCAATTCTCCGCTCTTCAGGTCGGCTTCATAGAGCCCGAACTGCACCCGCCTGGCGCCGTCGTTGTGTTGTTCCGATGCCATGACTGCCTGGCGAGACCCTCCCCGTAGTATACCGGAACGGAACTAGAACCACTCATCCGCCTTTTGACGGTCTCACGAGTCGTCTGTTTCCCAGGAGATGTCCGCTTTCAACTAAATAGAAATAAATCACTTAGCTGGAGATAATCAAATGATGGCGAATTGGCGCGCCGTGAATTGATCATCGTCTTCGCAAAGGTGTGTTCTCATGCTTGATTGCAAGGAAGCGGCGGAGCAACAGTCCGATTTTGCAAAGAAACCGCATGATTGCAGGGAAATCAGGATTGCAGGGAAAACCTGGCGCCTGAGGTCGAGCTCTGCGCAGTGAACGCTGTTCAACGTTTCATTTTGGAGGAGACCGAAATGTTCAAGATAACCAGCAAACTATTCAACGGGCAGCCCCGCTTTCGCATGTTGTTCCTGGCGTTTGCGGTCCTGCTGACCTGTCTGATAGCGCCGCGCCTGTTCGCACAGACCGATCTGGCGAGCATTCGAGGTACAGTTCAGGACCAGACCGGTGCGGCGATTCCTGCCGCTTCAATCCAACTGCGCAGCGTCGATACCGGCGCCACGCAGACAGCCGTAGCCGATGCCACCGGCACCTTCCATTTTGAGGCGCTGATTCGCGGCAACTACCAGGCCACGGTCACCGCCAAGGGATTTCAGACCACGGCCCAGAGTCTGACGCTGGATGTCTCGCAGGTCCAGGCGCTCAAATTCGAGCTCAAGCCTGGTGCGGCCACCACCACCGTCACCGTCACCGACGCCGCGCCGATCGTGGACACGACGACCTCTTCAACCGGCAACGTGGTCGAAGCAGAACAGATTGCCGCACTTCCGCTCAACGGGCGTAACTACACGCAGCTCGCGATGCTGGTGCCTGGCATCACGCGTGGAGCATACGGCAGCGATGCTTCGGGCGCCAGCGGCAATGCCGAGACATGGCGGGACATGGAGACCGGCGGCACGGCCATTTCGGCCAACGGACTGCGCCAGCAGTCGAACAACTTTGAGCTAGACGGCCTGGACAACAACGAATCGCTGGTCAACAGCACCGTTCTCATCACGCCTGTGGAAGACATGCAGGAGTTCCGCGTGACCAACTCGGTCGCCCCGGCCGAATTCGGCAGAGCGGGCGGCGCCATCCTCCAGAACTCGATCAAATCGGGCACCAGCCAATATCACGGATCGGCCTTCTTTTTTGACCGCGACGGAATCTTCGACGCCAGCCCGAATTACTTCAGCCCCACGACTCCGGCCAGTCCGTTTCACCGGGCGCAGTTCGGCGGTACGGCAGGTGGTCCCATCCCGTTCCTGCACAACAAGCTGTTCATCTTTGGCGGCTATCAAGGCCTGCGTTTGAAGACGCCCGACGGAGAAGCACAAAACACCGTAGCCACGGCTCTGATGCGCACCGGTGATTTCTCCGAGCTGCTAACGACCCCCAACTTCGGCTGGTCCACCAGCGTGCCCAACCAACAGGTTACCGGATGCACCACGACGGCAGGGCCGAATGGCACCATCTACGACCCCACCACCTGCTTACCGTTCCCGGGCAACAAGATCCCGGCAGGCCGGCTGAACCCGGCCGCACTGAACTACCTGAATGCCTTCCCGCTGCCCAATAACACCACCGGAACAGGCGGCAACGTCGGGTTGAGCGAAAACTACGATTCATTCCCGTCAGGAACGCAGAACTTCAACGACTTTGACGTGCGCATGGACTGGGCGGCAACTTCCAAGGACAACGTCTTCGTGCGCTATAGCTACGGCCAGGATGTTCTGACCAAGGGAAGCCAGTACCCGAAGCTTCCCGCCGGTTACGGCACCGGAGTCAACCCCATCCATCCTCGCGGTGAGGCGGTCGGCGAAACGCACATCATCTCTCCGAATATCGTCAATGAATTCCGCTACGGTCATCTGTATGACTTTTTCGGATACGTTCCTCCCATGGACAACATCCCGGTTTCCGCCAACCTGGGCATTCTCAATGCCAACCGCAACTCACTGCTGGGCGGCGGCGCGGCGATCAACGGCGGCTGGCCGGAAGGCACCTACACCGGAGACGGCGGGCCTTACACCGTTCCGCAATCGAGTAACCAGTTTGTGGATGCGATTTCCTGGGTCAAGGGGCCCCACACCGTCAAGTTCGGCGCCAGCATCGAAAAGCGCCAGGTCTCCTTCTTCCAGGGAAACAACGCCAAGGGCTATTTCGACTTCAGCGGCAACAACTTCACCGGCAACGCCACCTCCGATATGCTGGCGTCCTTTGTGGACGACTACAGCATCGGCGTGGCCAGCAGCTACTTTGTCACTCAGAACTGGGAAACAGGCTATTACATTCAGGACGACTGGAAGGTAAACCGCCGTCTGACTCTGAATCTCGGCCTGCGCTATGACCTCTACACCTTCCCGCTGGAGACGCATAACTACCAATCGAACTTCAATCTGTCCACGCTGACCCTGCAGCAAGCCGGGACCAACGGGCTTTCAGCCAGCATTGTCAAAACCAACAAGGACAATTTCGCTCCGCGCTTCGGATTCGCCTACGATCTCTTCGGCGACGGCAAGACCTCGGTCCGCGGCGGCTACGGCATGTACTACTTCCTTGACCGCGGCGGCGTAGGCAACCAGTTGAGTGAGAATCCGGATTTCAACGGCTCAGCGAGCTACTCCGATTCGCCTTCACAGGGTGGCTGGCGGCTGGACTTCACCGGTGCTGCGCCGGCCTGCACCACTGTAGACGGTAAAGGGAATACGCTTCCAGGCTCCTGCAACGAGGCTCTTCCCGCTACACAAGGGGCGCTTCCGTTGCCGGTCTTTGGCTCCACAATCAATCGCGCCGATCCCGTTAACGCAAATCTGATCTCTGTCGATACCAACCGCCCGACCTCGATGATTTCGCAATGGAATCTTCAGGTGCAGCGCCAGTTGACACAGCAGACCTCGGTCAACGTGGCCTACGTCGGCACCTACTCCCAGCAACTGTCCTCTTGGTTCAACATCAACAGCCAGGAACTCAACACCGCTCCCAATACCGTTCTGTACAAGGACGCCAACGGGGTCAATTTCGGCTCGATCGATCGCGGCATCAATAACGGCGCGTCTAACTACAACGCGCTGCAGGTCTATGTGAACAGCAAGATGCACCGCGGACTGCAGTTCACTGCGGCCTATACCTTGTCGCATTCGCTGGATAATTCCAGTGGCGCCTTCGGCACCGGAACCAATGGAGCAGGCATCTTCATAACTTCGGCCGGCCCGGATTTCAGGGCCAATTATGGAAGCTCGGACCAGGATCAGCGCCAGGTCTTCACCTTAAGCGCGCTGGGCGAGCTCCCCTTCGGCAGGGGCAAGATGTTCCTGTCGAATGTTCCCTGGGTCGTCAACGAAGCGATTGGCGGATGGCATCTGAACGTCATCAACACCCTGGCATCGGGGACGCCCATCACAGTCACAACCGGCAATTACCTTTATACCGCTCCGAGTGGCAACACCTCGCTGGCCGGCGGCGGTATGACCAACCGCGCCGATCTTACCGGCAAGATCAGCTATCCCAAGCACTTGACCGAATGGTTCGACACCACGGCCTTCAGTCACCCCACGGTCATCAACCCGAACGGACAGAACAGTACCTTTGTCGCTCCGGGAACGCTGGGCCGCAACTCCATGGTGGGACCGGCCTTCCGGGATCTGGATGCGTCGCTTGGCAAGGACTTCCCCATCGTGGAAGGCGTAGCCATGCATTTCACCGCGGATGCATTCAACCTGTCCAATACACCGGCCTTCACCAACCCCGACATGGGTCTGGACGACGGCAACTTCGGGCGGATTACAAGCGTGCGCGCCAACTCGCAACGCCAACTGCAGCTCTCGCTCCGTTTGACGTTCTAACTCACCTGCAACCTGCTCCACGGCGGCTCTCCGCCGCCGTGGAGCAATTTCTTAAGCCACTTCGTGCCATCGAGAGTATGCGCGCGAGTTCACTGAAGTGCGCGTGAACGCGGGAGGTGGCTCCGGTTCTGGAGCGGTCTTCGATTGTGAGCCGTCTGCCTGATCCTCCTGCGGCCGTCTCTTGGCTGCCGCAGATGTTTTCTGCCACAATCCGCTTGTGTCTTGCTTCCTGGCGCGGCTTTTCAATGCAAGCGCCTTGATGGCACACTGCCGGTGGGCGAGGGATTCTTTTCTTTTCTGCTTTGACGCGCGTTCTTCGGAGAACTTCATGCGATCGTGGCCATCTTTGCTCCTGGTTGGTTCCTTGTGCTGTGCCTCTTCAACGCTCTGGGCACAGGCTACGCATCAACCCATCTCACAAATTGAAGAATCAACAAGCGAAAAGCCCCGGATCGAGAAGCCCCGGATTGAGAAGATTGACCCGCCGGGTTGGTGGTCCGGTCTCCCTGATCCGATGCTGTTAGTGCATGGCGAAGGCCTGATTGGCGCTGCGTTTGCCGTGCGAGGCAAAGATGTAACTCTCAGCCGCACGCAGGTATCGGAGAACGGCCGTTGGGCGTTTCTATGGCTCGCTACGGCAACTGCTGCCCCGCAAACCCTGTGGGTGACGGCCAGCAACAACCGGGGCCAGGCGCGCCACAGTTTTCAACTGGCCGAGCGCTCTCAAGATCCCAATGCGCATCGCGGATTCTCTTCCGCGGATGTTCTTTACCTCATCATGATCGACCGCTTTGCCGATGGAAACCCGGCCAACAATCAGCCTGGACTCGACCGTGCCGCACCCCGTGGATGGCATGGCGGCGACCTGGCCGGTATCGAGCAGCACCTGGACTATCTGCATGACCTGGGCGTCACTGCATTGTGGACGACGCCGGTGGCATCAAACGGAGCGATGCCCGATTCCTATCACGGCTATGCCGCCACCGATCTCTACGCTGTGGATGCGCACTTCGGAACTCTGGACGAATACCGCCATCTTTCTGACGCGCTGCACGCCAGGGGCATCAAGCTGGTCATCGACCTAGTTCCCAATCATCTTGGCGTCGAGCATCCTTGGATCGCTGATCCGCCTGCTCCCGACTGGTTTCATGGCACACTCCAGCAGCATCGCAGCACGCAGCATGACTTTTACCAGCTCGTTGACCCTCATGCCCCCAGGCAGGCGTGGAGCGCAATTACTACCGGTTGGTTCACCGATGCGATGCCCGATCTGAATCAGGAAAATCCGCTCGTCTCGCGCTACCTGATCCAGAATGCGTTGTGGTGGGTTGAGACGGCCAACCTCGACGGCATTCGCCTGGATACCTTTCCCTATGTGGACCGCGCCTTCTGGCATGACTTTCATGCCACCTTGCACAGCGTCTATCCGCGCTTGACCACCGTGGGCGAGATATTCAATGGCGATCCCGAAATTACCTCGTTCTTCGCCGGCGGAGTCGTGCGCCGCGGCATCGACACAGGGCTCGACACGCCCTTCGATTTCCCGGTGTACTTCACTCTGCGCGATGTACTCGCGCATGGAAAACCCATGACGGCTCTGGCCAACGTCCTGCGCCAGGATGCGCTCTATCCGCATCCGGAGCGGCTGGTTTCGTTCATTGGCAACCACGATACGGTGCGCTTTCTGACCGAGGCGGGTGGTTCCGTGCCCAAGCTCAAGCTGGCGCTTGGCCTGCTCGTCACGCTGCGCGGCATGCCGCAGATCTACTCCGGAGACGAGATCGGGATGCCGGGCGGCGCGGACCCCGACGACCGCCGCGACTTTCCCGGCGGATTTGCCGGAGACGCGCACAACGCCTTCACCAAGGCCGACCGCACGGCTACCGAGGAGAGTATCTTTGCCTGGACCTCCGGCCTGTTGGCGCTGCGTGCTGCGTATCCCGCACTGCAAACCGGGAGCGAACAGAACCTCTTTGCCGACGAGGATGTGTTCGCATTTGTTCGCACACCGGAAGATGCGGGCTGCTCGTCCGATCATTCTCCCGATCCCTTGAAGGAGCGGCTCCTGATTGTCGTGAATAAGGCACCGCAAAGCAAAATCCTGGAGCTGCCGGTGGAGGAGACCTCACTGGGCGGGTGTACAGAATTTGAGGCCGCAGCGCCGGCTAAGGGAACCGCTCCGGTTGTCCGCGGCGGAAAGCTGCATGTGGAAGAACCGGCTGAGTCGATGACGGTGTTTGCGGTGCGGTAAGTCCAAACAGCCGCAATGCGGCGGAACTCTCTGCGTCGATTTGTCCAAGCGTCAGCTCCGCGATATAGGGGTATTGTGAGCAGGGTTTGGTTGGGGTTGAGACGTTCCAAGGGTGTGCCAGCGCTGTGGGTGCTGGCGGTTCTGTCGTCCAGATGCGGCGGCGGAAGCGGCGCCCCGCCAGTGACCGCGCCGCAGGCGGCAACGCCGGCGCCTTCCGTGGGCGCCGGGACGTGTACGACATTGCAGAGCCTGGCGATCTCGATCAGAGATAAGAGATCAGAGATCAGGGCGTTGGTTCTGGCTTTCGCCGTGGATGGTGTGGGGCTTGGTGATTGATAGGACGGGAGTTGGTCGCGGGGGCGGGGTTCCCTATTAGGAAAGCAGGAGCCGGGTCATTTTGAAAGGACTCAAAAGGGGTAACACTGTAGCTGCGGACTGGTACGCTGGAGCCCGGAAGTGACTATAATCACAAAGGAGTGAAAAGCCGTTTCCCCAATGATTGGATCGACGGCGAGTGGGCCGGCGGCACGTGAATCGACGGCAACAGAATTCTTCGGAAGGGAATCCCGCCAAATGGCGACAGGCAACCTGGCCCTGGGTGAAATACAGGGGGCAACGAGCACACGCGCGCGTGTGGCAAACGACTTCAGCATCAACGTAGCAACGGTGAACGGGTCCGGCTCGCAATCCGCCAACAGCGTGCTGCTGAAAAGCATCTTCGGAATGGGGGTTCCGGTCAGCGGAAAGAACCTGTTCCCGTCGAACATCGCCGGACTTCCCACGTGGTACACGATCCGGGCCAGCAAAGACGGATATGTGGCGCGCAAACGGGACGCCGAGGTGCTGGTGGCGCTGAATCCCGATACGGCGAAGCAGGATGCGCTGGCGCTGCCGGCGGGGGGCGTGGCGATTTACGAGGAAAACCTGAACCTCAAGCAATATCGCGACGATTTGGTCTTCTACCCGGTGCCGTTCGACAGGATTACGGCCGCAATTTGTCCTGAGGCCAAGCTGCGCAAGCTGGTGAAGAACATGGTGTACGTGGGCGTGGCGGCGCAACTGCTCAAGATCGATCTGGGGGTGGTGGAGAGCGGGCTCAGGAAGCAGTTTGCCAAGAAACAGAAGGTGTTCGAGCTGAACTTCGGCGCGGTGAAAGCGGGGTACGACTATGCGGCGGAGAAGTTCACCAAGCAGGATCCGTATGTGATCGAACGGATGGACCGGACGGCGGGCAAGATCATCATCGACGGCAACGCGGCGGCCGGGATGGGCGCGGTGTTTGCGGGGGTGACGGTGGTGGCGTGGTATCCGATTACGCCATCGACGTCGCTGGTGGAGGCGACGACCGACCTGCTGAAGAAGTTCCGCGTGACGCCGGAGGGCAAGGCGACGTTTGCGGTGGTGCAGGCAGAGGACGAGTTGGCGGCGATCGGGATGGTGCTGGGCGCGGGCTGGGCCGGAGCGCGGGCGATGACGGCGACCTCGGGGCCGGGGATTTCGCTGATGGCGGAGTTTGCGGGGCTGGGCTACTATGCCGAAATTCCGGGCGTGATCTTCGACGTGCAGCGGACAGGGCCGTCGACAGGGCTGCCGACACGGACTTCGCAGGCGGATCTGCTGAGCGTGGCGTTTCTGTCGCACGGCGACACCCAGCACGTGATTCTGCTGCCGGGGAGCGTGAAGGAGTGCTTCGAGATGGGGTACTCGGCTTTCGACCTGGCGGAGCGGATCCAGACGCCGGTGTTTGTGCTGAGCGACCTGGACCTGGGGATGAACAACTGGATGTCGGATAAGTTCGAGTATCCGCAGACGCCGCTGGACCGGGGCAAGGTGCTGACGGCCGAGGACCTGGAGCGGCTGGGCGGATTTGCGCGCTATCGCGACGTGGACGGCGATGCGATCGGCTGGAGGACGCTGCCGGGAACGCGGCACCCGAAGGCGGGTTATTTCACGCGCGGCACGGGGCACAACGAAGTGGCGGTCTACAGCGAGAAGCCGGAAGATTACGTTGCGGGGATGGAGCGGCTGGCGCGAAAGTTCGAGAATGCGCGGAAGCTGGTTCCGGGGCCGGTGACGGTGAAGAACGGAACCTCGAAGATCGGGTTCCTGGCTTACGGGACTACGGATTTTGCGCTGCGCGAGAGCCTGGACCAGATCAAGAAGGAATATGGGCAGGAGGTGGATTACATGCGCATCCGGGCATATCCGTTTGCGCACGAGATTCACGACTTTGTGGCTTCGCACGAGCGGGTTTACGTGGTGGAGCAGAACCGCGACGCGCAACTGGCGAGCCTGCTGAAGCTCGATCTTCCCACCGAGCAGGTGATGAAGCTGCGCAGCATTCTGCACTTCAACGGATTGCCGGTGGATGCGCGCACGATTACCGAGGAGTTTGCAACCAAGGAGGGCCTGTAAATGGCAAGCGCAACTGCAACGCCGGAACCCAAAGTGAATCACATCGGCCTTCCCATACTTGAGTACCGCGGCGGCAAGAGCACGCTTTGCGCCGGCTGCGGGCACAACGCCATCTCCGAGCGGATCGTCCAGGCGATGTGGGAGATGGGCGTGGAGCCGGAGCGGGTGATGAAGATGAGCGGGATCGGCTGCTCGTCGAAGAGTCCGGCGTATTTCATGAGCCGGTCGCACAGCTTCAACAGCGTACACGGGCGCATGGCGGCGGTGTCGACGGGGGCGATCCTGGCCAACCACACAATGACCACGCTGGGCGTCTCAGGCGATGGGGATACTGCATCGATCGGGATGGGCGGGTTCGTTCACATGCTGCGGCGGAATCTGCCCATGATCTACATCATCGAGGACAACGGGGTGTACGGGCTGACCAAGGGCCAGTTCTCGGCGACGGCGGACCTGGGCTCGAGGCTGAAGACCGGGGTGGTGAACGATCTGCCGGCCATCGACACCTGCGCGCTGGCGATCCAACTGGGGGCGACGTTTGTGGGGCGGTCGTTCTCCGGGGACAAGAGGCAGTTGCTTTCGATGCTGAAGGCGGCGATTGCGCACAAGGGGACGGTGATGCTGGACGTGATCAGCCCCTGCGTGACGTTCAACGACCACGAGGGATCGACGAAGAGCTACAAGTTCATGCAGGACAACGACGAGCCGATCAACGAGGTGGATTTTGTGGCCAGCTTCGAGGAGATCGAAGTGGACTACGACTCGGGGCAGGTGTACGACGTGGAGATGCACGACGGCTCGAACCTGCGCCTGCGCAAGCTGCTCGAGGACTACGACCCGACGGACAAGGCGAACGCGGTGCGCACGCTGATGGAGGCGCAGGCGAACGACGAGATTCTGACCGGGGTGTTTTACATCAACACCGAGCAGCCGACGTTCATCGACCTGCTTAACGTGGTGGATGAGCCGCTGGGGACGCTGCCGGAGTCGCTGACGCGGCCGCCGAAGTCGGCGCTGGACGGATTGATGGCGAGCTTGCAGTAGGAGCCGGTTTCGAGAAGGAAGCGACAAAGAAGCCCCGCGTTGCGGGGCTTCTTTGTCGATAGGTGGTTCCGCTGGTGAAGCCATTTCCTCAGGGCTGAGGACCGCGTCCGTTTGGCGGCGTGGATTTACCGGGACTCAAGTCCCGGCCTACCAGCCGCGCCCCTTCAAAACTGTCTCAGCCCTTTCATAGCCGGGTCAGTGCGCTGGAGTTGGCGTGATGCGGATGCCCATGCCGTTTAGCTTGGCGCGGGCCTGGGCGGCTTCAGGGGTTTGGGGATGGCGCTGAATGAGCAGGCGGAGCTCGTGAATGCCGGCGTCCCGCTTGTTCAACTGCAAGAGCGCGAGTCCCTTGCGGAGTTGCGCGGCGGCAGCCTTGGGGCTGCCGGGGAAGCCTTCGAGGACGGCGTTGTAGGCCTTGACCGCATCGGGGTAGTTTTGCTGGCGATAGGCGATCTCGCCAAGGTAGAACTGGGCGGTTCCGGCCATTTCGTCGAGGGGATAGTAGCGGAGCACGTCCTGGAATTCACCGGCGGCGACCGCGTAGTGGGCGGAGTTGTAGTCGCGCAGGCCGGCCTGAAAGGTTTCCTGGAGCGGGGGCGCGACGTTGGCCGGCGGAGCAGAGGGCACGGGGGTTGCGCCGGTATCGGACGGCTGGGCGTTCTGGTCAGGATTCTGGGTTGCGGGAGCGGCGCCGGCGGGCGGGCTCTGGATGTTCTGCAACTGCGCCTGCAGGTCATGGACGGACTTGTCCAGCTTGGCGATGCGGGACTTGAGCTCGTCGACCGAGTCGTTGAGAGACTGGACCTGGCCGGAGACGGTGTCCAGTTTGCCGTTGCCGGCTTCGCTTTGCGCATTGATCTTCTGCTGCAGGGCATTGACGGTGACGGACATCTGGTTGGCGTTGTCGGCGGTCTGCTCGACCAGGTGCTGGATGACGCCGAAGCGCCCGTCGAGGGTGGACTGGAGCCGCTGCACCATATCGAGGAGCTGCTGGACCTGGGTTTGCAGCTCGATGATCTCCTTCGAGGTGGCGTGCGCGGGGACGGGCACGGAGGCGAGAACCACGGCGAGGACGGCGACGGTGAGGAGACGGTTGCGAAGTTTTTGAGCTATCTGCATTGTTCACCCGTGAAGAACAGCTAACAGCTAAAAGTTAACGGTCAGCAGTGGTCAGCAAGTCAGCTTCGAATTGCCGGCTTGAGGTATCCCAGGTCTCAAAGGCGAGACCTGGGCACCCGCTTGGTTGAGGTTCGTGGTTTCCCATCCTTTCGCCAGAAGATAGGCGAAAGGATAGTGCACGGAGCTTTGTGGGTGGGTTTGCGTGTCCCAGGTCTCAAAATCGAGACCTGGGGCACCCGGTTTACTGTTCGCTGTCAGCTTTCGGTTGTCAGCTGCATCTTAGCGGTCGAGGGTGAAGCCGGCGCGGCGGTTCTGCTGCCAGCACTCTTCGGTGGACTCGGAGCAGAAAGGCTTTTCCTTGCCGTAGCTGACAACGCGGATGCGGTTTGCGGCCACCCCGGCGGTGACCAGGGCGTTTTTGGCGGCGTCGGCGCGGTTCTGCCCGAGGGCCAGGTTGTACTCATTGGAGCCGCGCTCGTCGCAGTAGCCGCCGATGACGACCTTAATGTCCGGATGGCTAACCAGGAAGGAGGCATCGCGGGAGAGGACGGCCTGGGCATCGCTGCGGATATCGTATGTGTCGTAATCGAAGAAGGCGTCCTGGACCTTGGCCTTGAACTCGTCTTCGAGGCTCATGGTGGAGGTGGGCACGTTGACGACCGGGGGCGGGTTAACGGTGACGCGGGCGGTGGCGTCGGCTGTGCCGCCGGGACCGCGGGCTACGAGGTGATAGCTGGTGGACTCGGTTGGGGTGACGGTCTTGACGCCCGAGGAGGGCACGTCGCCAAGGCCATCGATGGAGATATTGGTGGCATCGGCGGTGCGCCAGGAGAGCACAACCTGGTCACCGGCGGAGACGACCGAGGGGGTGGCAGTGATTTGCGCCGCGGGCGCCTGCACGGCGGACGCCGGCGGAGCTGTCTCCGCGGGTGAAAGCGGCTCGACTTTCTTTTTGCAACCTGCAACTGCGACTAATGCGACAAGCAAGACAGCAGGTACCAAGATGCGAAAGCGTACGTTCAATGGACTACTCCTTCCGTAAATTCGAGATTGTCTTCCGAGCGATCTGGACCTCTGCGGCACTGGACCCAGCCATCCTTGCCGACCCTCAGGAAGAACGTCGCGGGTTGAGAAAAGGGACCGCTGAACAAAACGGTTCTGGCCTCTATTCCTTCAGAAAACGTTGTTGTAACGGGCACCACCGCATTCTGCCCGGCGAACAGAAGCCGGACCGCGGAGCCGATATGTTTGCCCCCTTCAGAACGAGCCTGCGGGGATTTTTGGCAACGATAGAATGATAGTTCATAAAAGCCGGTGGGGCTGGTGGACGATTGGATTCGCAGGCCCTTTGTGGTGATTTTCCTGCGCATCCGGGCGCGGTTCGTTGGTTCGTGGGCGGGGTTCATTTCCAGCTCCAGTTGGGCGAGAAATTGTTTCCAGAGTGCGTGAGCTCGCGCTGCTGGGTTCCGTCGGCGAGCATGGTCCAGATCTGGGTGTGTCCGCCGATGGTGCGCTCGAAGGCGATGTGCCGGCCGTCTGGAGACCAGACGGGGAAGTCGTTGCTGCCGGATTCATGGGTGAGCTGGAGATAATTCTTGGAGGCAAGGTCAATGACATGGATGTCGACCCCGCCGGGGTCGCCGGGGCCGTACTTGCGATTCCAACTGAAGGCTAGGAGCTGGCCATTGGGCGACCATGAGGGGGAGACGGCATAGCCGCCGTCGGTGATGCGCTGGTTGTTGGCGCCGTCGAGGTCCATGGTGTAGATCTGCGGGAGGCCAGTGCGTCCGCTGACCCAGGCCAGTTGGGCGTTGGTGCGGGGGTTCCAGGTGGGGGAGACGTTGGGGCCGCGGAAGTTGGTGAGCTTGCGCAGGTTGCCGCCGCCCGAGTCGGCTACCCAGATTTCGGGATTGCCGGTGCGGGCGGAGGAGAAGGCGATGCGTGTGCCGTCGGCGGACCAGGCGGGGGATTGATTGCTTCCGCCCGCGGCGCCGGCGGAAAAGGCGACCAGGCGATCGAGTTCGAGCGAGTACATGCGGATGGCCCATCCGTCGCGGCCCAGGGAAGCAAAGGCGAGCCGGGAGTTATCGGGTGAGATGCGCGGGGAGAGGGAAATGGTGCCAAGGTGGGTGATGGGGTGCTGGTTCTGGCCGTCGTAGTCCATGACCCAGATCTCTTTGGAGCCGGACCGGGAACTGACGAAGTAGATTTTGGTTTCGGCGATGCCGTTGATGCCGCCGCCGAGGCGCAGGATGATCTCATCGGCGAAGCGGTGGGCGATGACGCGGGCGGATTCCTCGCTGGCGGCTTCGTTGTACTGCTTGCCGAGGACTTGCGGAGTGACGGTGTTGTGCGCATCGAAGAGCCACCCGGAGACGATCATGCGGCCGTTTGCGGCCGAGAGGGAGCCGAAGGCGACCATGGCGGCATTGGCCGGCGCGGCGGACCATTGGGACAGGTTGATCTCCTGGGGCGCACCGGGCGTGGCCTGCGGAGCAAGGCTCTTGGAGACCAGGTCGAAGATGCCGGCACTGCCCAGGTCGCCATAGAGGGTGGCGTCGAAGATGGCCTTCAAGGCCGGGGTTTGGGGATCGTCGCCGGTGGGATTGAAGTCCGCGGCGGCGAGGCGGATGCGTTCGGCACCGAGATTGCTGCCGGTGTGGACCCAGTCCTGGGCGGTGAGTTGGGGCGCGAGGACATACACCAAGAGGAGCAAAAAGAGGGACACAAGCCGGGAATATACCTTCATTGGATGAGCAGTCCTTCCTCGTTCGGGGGTGGGAAAGGCGCGTTCGAGAGCGCCAGGACTCAATACGTACAATCATAAGTGACGTCGAGCCATTGATCGTTGGATTCATTGGGCAAGTCGCCAAATGTGTCAACGCGTTCGGTGGCCAGCAGGCAGGACCGGTCAAGAGTGGGACTGCCGCTGGCGGTGTTGATCTTGAAGTTGGACGGACTGCCCTGGCGATTGACCTTGAAGTAGATTTGCACCACGGCGCCCTTGGGGGTGCGCGGGTCAACCTGGCCGCGAATCCAGTTTTGGCTGACCTTACGTTTGATGCCGTCGACGTACCAGGGGAAGCGGTTGCCGAAGTCGCCGTTGGCGACGCTGACCGGAGTGTCGGCCGAGGAGGTCTGCGCCATGGTGGAGCGGCTCAGGACGGAGCCGGCCTGCTCGCCGAAGTGGGCGCGGTTGTCCGGTTTGGGTGGGGGCTGGTGAAGCTGGGTTTTGGGGAGGTTCTGGGTCTGCTTCTGGGGTTTCTGCTCCTTGCCGGGGATAGGAATGGCGGTTTCATCTACCGCCTGTTTGGCTTTGGGTGTGGGTTCGGCGGGGGCCTTGCTGGGGTTTTCGGTGGTGAGCACATTGTCGTTTTTGGGCTGATCGTTAGGCAAGGGAATGGCGCTGGAGTCGAGGCTGACCTGGATGGCGCTACCGGGGCCTGGGTTGCCCCAGAAATTGTGATGGAAGAGGCCGCCGAGGATGCCGTAGAGGAGGATTGCGCCGGCCAGGACGGCGTGGAGCACAAGCGAACCGGCGGCCGGCGCAGCAATGGGGTCCGGCGTCAGTTCCCGCTCGAGTTGCTCACCACCCTCCAAAATGCTGTCCATCGGTCTGCCTGAAACTCTCTCTTTAAAAAGGACTGTTGCGGTGCCCTAGTTTCCAGCGGCCGGAGAGACTTTGGCTTCCAGCGGCTGGGTAACGATGGAGATGCTGGTGATGCCGGCCTGCTTGACGGAGTCCATGACGGAGGCGAAGACGCCAAAGGGGACCTGTTCGTCGGCGCGGAGATAGATGATCTGGTGGGCCGGATCGGCGCCGTGCTGGTGGAGCTTCTGGGCCAGTTCGTGGATGTTGACGGGCTGGTCGCCGAGAAATACCTGTTGATTGCGATCGATGGTGAGGACCAGGCGCTGCTCGGTGATCTCCCTGACGGTGCGGGTTTTGGGCACGGAGACGTCGATGCCGGACTGCAGGACGGGCGCGGTGATCATGAAGATGACCAGCAGGACGAGGACCACGTCGACCAGGGGAGTGATGTTGATGTCCGCCAGGGAGGAACGGGTTTGTCCGGTGCTATTTGTAAAGGCCACGTTCCGCCGCCTCTCTGGAGGGTTCGGGGCTGGGGTTGCGCGGGGGCAGCGGAGCAGGCGCGCGAAGGGGAATCTCCTCGAGCGAGTTCAGCAATTCCCGGGAGAAGTCGTCGATGGCGGCGGCAAAGATCCGGATGCGGGCGGTGAACTGGTTGTAGGCCACGACGGCGGGGACGGCGACAAAGAGGCCGGCGGCAGTGGTGATGAGGGCCTCGGAGATGCCGGGGGCGACGGCGCGGAGGGTAGCGGCCCCGGCGGTGCCGAGGCCGTGGAAGGCGTCGATGATGCCGACGACGGTGCCGAAGAGGCCGACGAAGGGGCTGGTGGCGGCGATGGTGGCCAGCCAGGTCATGCGACGTTCGAGGCTGGTGACGGCCTCGCTGGCGGAGGTCTGGGCGGAGCGCTCGATGGGCGCGAGATTGCGCGGCGGTCCGGAACCGCCGGTCTGGCGTCTGTAGGTCTCGTAGACATCTTCAAAGACCTGGGCCAGGGGACTGGCCTTGCAGTCGGTGGCGACGGCGGCGATCTCCTGCAAGCGGGAGGCCTTGCGGAAGGCGCGGATGAAGCGGCGGCTCTCCTTGGTGGCTTTGCGGAAGGTGGAGGATTTGCCCAGGATCACGGTCCAGGAGTAGAGACTGGCGATGAGCAGCAGCACCAGCACGGCCATGGCCACAACGCCAATGTTCGAGAGCATCTCCAGGAGCGCGCTGGGGCCCATAGTCCCCGATGGGGCGGCGCCACTGTCAGCCTGCAGGATAACGAGGAAGGCAGCAGTAAGAATCGGCATTCACCTCAATATCCACGGTATCAGACGGGATGGCGGCTTCCAAGTTATCGATGTGGTGCCTCCGGGGGTTGGGGGGTCGGTTCACGAGGGGCGCGGAAGCGGCGTTCGTGCTATGCTGCGCTCGGATTGTCAGGACTGAAGCACTCGCCTACCATGGTGCTTGTCATTGGCCAGGTTCCAAGAGGGTCGCAAAAAAATGCTTGTTGAGCTGCGCGCGGAGAACTACGCTGTGATCGACCACGCCATTGCGGTGTTTGGGCCGGGGCTGAACCTGCTTACGGGGGAGACGGGAGCGGGGAAGTCGATTCTGGTGGATGCGCTGGCCCTGCTGATGGGCGGCAAGGCGTGGGCGGAGGTGGTGCGGCACGGAGCGGAAAAGGCTGTGGTGGCCTGCGTGTTCGAATCGACGCCGGGAGCGGAGCAGATTCTGGAAGAGAACGGGATCGATTCGGAAGGAAACGAGATCATCCTGCGGCGGGAGATTCTGGCCACGGGCAAGGGGCGGGTGTTTGTGAACAACCAACCGGCCACGGTAGCGGTGCTGAAGCTGCTGGCGCCGGAGTTGGCGCTGGTTCATGCGCAGAGCGAGAGCCTGAGCAGCTTCGACCAGGCGCAGCAACGGATTCTCCTGGACCGGTTTGGGGGGATTTCAACGGAGGCGGTGGGCGAGGCGTACGCGCGGTGGCGCGAGGCGCGGAAGAAGCTGGACGAGTTGGTCGAGGGCGAGCAGGACCGGCTGCGGATGGTGGACCTGTGGAACTACCAGCGCAAGGAGATCGAACAGGCGCGACTGGAGGCCGGCGAGGACGAGGCGCTGGAGACGGAGAAGCGGGTGCTGGCCAACGCGGAGAAGCTGTATGCGGCGGCGATGGGGGCGTTCGAGCAGCTCTATGAGGGCGGGGCTTCGGCGGAGGTTGCGCTGCGGGCCGCGGTCAGGAATGTGGAGGAGTTGGCGCGATACGACGGTAGATTCAAAGAGGCGGTGCAGCAACTGGAGTCGGCGCGGGCTACGGTGGGGGATGTGGGCGGGAGTCTGCGGGATTATGCGGAAGGGATCAATGCGTCGCCGGAGCGGCTGGCGGAGATCGAGGACCGGCTGGCGGCGCTGGACCGGCTGAAACGCAAGTACGGCAAGACGGTAGCCGAGGTGATGGCGTTTGGCGACGAGGTGGCGCGGAGGCTGGCCGAGGTGGAGGATCGGGACGAGATTCTCCGGCAGTTGAGGTTGGAGTTGGACACAGCGGCGGCGGGTTATCGGACGGTTGCGAGTGCACTGAGCGGGGAGCGGAAGGCCGCGGCGGGCAAACTGGCCAAGCTGGCTGAGGGGCAGATCAACTCCCTGGCGATGAAGGTGCGGTTCGAGGTGGCGGTGACGGCGAGCGAACAGCAATCGGGATGGACGGGGAGCGGGTGGGACGAGGTGGAATGCCGGATTGCGACCAATCCTGGCGAGCCGCTGAAGGCGCTGGACCAGATTGCATCAGGCGGGGAGATGAGCCGCGTGATGCTGGCGTTGAAGGTGAGCGTGGAAGAGGGCGCAGCAAAGCCGAAGAAGAAGACGGCGACGCCGCGGACGCTGGTGTTCGACGAAATTGATATAGGGATAGGCGGGCGCGCGGCCGAGGCGGTGGGACACAAGCTTAAGGCTCTGAGCCGCGGGCAGCAGGTGCTGTGCGTGACGCATTTGCCGCAGATTGCGGCGTTCGCCGACCAGCATTTCCTAATCGACAAGCGGGAGGCGGACGGGCGGACGAAGATGCAGGTGCGGCTGTTGGACGACCGGGCGCGGACGCACGAAGTGGCGCGGATGCTGAGCGGGGCGAAGGTGACGGAGACCAGCTTGCAACATGCGGGGCAGATGATTGCGGGGAGCCGGTGAGGGGTTGGGAGCGGGTTCACGCTCCCCCTGAATCCCGGGTCTGAGATGCGAAGCCTGGGACACCCGGATTTAGTCTCTAAATCAGTCTTCCGCGGCTCAGGTTTTTGGCAGCCTGGGCAAGTGCCAGTGCCTTCTCAGCTTTTTGTATTGCGCCAGCGGCAACTGGACGAGGAGGGGATTTCTGGCTGGATCGAGCCAGGCGAGGATGGGTTCAAGCTGCTCCTGGGGCATGGCGGTGCAGCCGGCGGTGCCCACTCCGGGCCCACCCCAGATGTGCAGGAAGACGCAGGAGCCGAGGCCGGGAACGATGGGATTGGCGTTGTGATCGACGACAACGCCCCAGCGGTAGGCCTCGCCGGCTTGCGACATCTGTTCAGAGCTGTACCAGTCTGGCGCGACGGTGGCGCGATCGAGAACGCGGTTGTAGAAGCGGGAAGCACTATCGTCCACGCATTCAACGGACGGCGTGAGTTTGATGTAGGGCATTTTCCATCCCGGCTGCGGCTGGGCGGCATAGCCAAAGGCGGTTTTGAGGCGGAAGACGCCGGCCGGGGATTTGCCGTCGCCCTCTTTCTTCACCGGATCCTGCGGGCTGCGCGTGGAGGGACTGTCGGTTGGAATGAGGCCCGCGCCCCATCCCAGGCCGTTCTTTCCCACGACAATGGCGACGGGGCTGCCGACTGCTTTCCAGCGCTTGCCCGGCCGGGCGCGTTCGTAGCGTTCCAGTTGGCCGGCGAAGCTGTTCCAGTCGGTCGTGGTGACGGCGATCATCTGCGTGGAGGAGCGCAGCGGCTGCTCGGCTGGCAATTGGGCGGCGGCTACGGACACCGAACATTGCAACAGCCCCGTCCAACAGGTGATGGCCAGCAAGGCAATGGGAGTGCGACGAGGATTAAGCGTGATCAACGTGTTGTCTTTCTGCTGTGGGATTGGGAAATGCCTACAGGAGTTCTGGGTCACTATAAATGAACTCCCTTATGCGGAAGACCGGCCAGCGGGGTGGGGTAAATCCAGGTGGCTCCGCCGAAGGGGCTGTGGCTGGTGAAATCCGGGACGGGCGGCAGGTAACTGCCCTTGATTTCAGACGCCTCTTGCATCCAGCGCAGGCTGTATTCGATCCGATGCCCCGCATCCGACCAGTGGAGGGCAAGATGCCCCTTCTCCTCTTGCCATGACGATCCCATAGCAGCCAACCTCCGGCGTTATGGCCGAGCCTCATTGACCACTATACCCCGGGTTTTCTTTGCTGTCCCTTCGATGGGGCGATTGGTATACTCAAAGAGTGACCCCTACTGTGCTCGATTCCATCTCGAACGGTATCCACGTTGAGACTTCCCCCAACCGAAAGAGGGTGTTGTTGCTGAAGCCGCGAGGCTTTTGCGCGGGCGTGGTGCGCGCGATCGACATTGTGAAGATCGCTTTGGAAACCTTTGGCGCGCCGATTTACGTGCGCCGGGAGATTGTGCATAACCGCTATGTTGTGAATGAATTGGCGGAAAAAGGAGCGATTTTTGTTCATGAAATCGACGATGTGCCGGACGGGCAGAGGGTGATCTATTCGGCGCACGGGGTTTCCCCGGCAGTGCGGGCGCTGAGCAAGGGGCGGCACCTGAGGGTGATCGACGCGACCTGCCCGCTGGTGACCAAGGTACACATCGAAGCGGTGAAGTTTGCCAAACAGGGCTACTCGCTGGTGCTGATTGGGCACCGGGACCACGACGAGATCGAGGGCACGCTGGGCGAGGCGCCGGAGGTGACCCAGGTGGTTTCGAACGTGGCGGAGGTTGCGGAACTGAAGGTGCCCGACCCGAACCGCGTGGCGTATCTGACGCAGACCACACTGAGCCTGGACGAGGCGCGGGACATCATTCATGCGCTGAAGGAGAAGTTTCCGAACATTGCCGGGCCGCATTCGCAGGACATCTGCTACGCGACGGAGAACCGGCAGGTGGCGGTGCGCAACGTGGCGCACGATGCGGGGCTGGTGCTGGTGGTGGGATCGACGAACAGCTCGAACTCCAATCGGCTGGTGGAGGTTTCGCGGAACCTGGGGACGATCGGTTATTTGATCGACAACTCGCAGGCCATCGACCCCAAATGGCTGGAGGGCGTGAGTACCGTTGCGGTGACGGCAGGGGCGTCGGCACCCGAGGTGCTGGTGGAAGACGTGGTCAATTACTTGCGACTAAACGGTTTTGATAGCGTCGAAGAGGTGGAAGTGATGCCGGAAAATGTGCGGTTCGGGCTGCCGCCGGAGATTGTGCAGGCGATTGGCAGCGCGGGCGGGGCCGGGGCTGTGGCCGTGCGGTGAGAAGGGCAGGGATCAGTGGTCAGGGATCAGGGGTCAGCTAACGGCTAACAGCTAACAAATCAAAGCTAACAGATACTGAGGCGTTTCGAACCGCATGAGCAATCAGCAGGGGAAGAAGCAATCCGCGACGGCCGGAGTGGCGGCAGTGAAGGCCGCGACACCCAAGGGTGCGGCGCCGCGATTCGGCAGGCTGGACGCGGCCCTGGCGGATGTGGAGTCGGCTATTGTGCGGTCGCGGGAGTTCCTTCTCTCGCAGCAGCATCCTGAGGGGTATTGGTGTGGGGAGCTGGAGGCGGACTCGATGCTGGAGGCCGACTACATCTTCCTGCACACGCTGCTGGAGAGCGGCGATCCGGGGCGGCTGAGGCGCGCGCTGACGGAGATGATGCGCTACCAGAACGAGGATGGGAGCTGGAGCATTTATCCGGGCGGGCCGGGGAATATCTCGCTTTCAGTGAAGTGTTATTCCTCAGCCAAGCTGATGGGGATTGGCGGGGACGATCCCAGGCTGGTGACGTGCCGCGAGTGGGTGCTGGCGCACGGCGGCGTGGTGGCGACGAACACCTTTACGAAGATGTATCTGTGCGCGCTGGGCGAGTACGACTACGATGCGGTTCCGGCGATTCCGCCGGAGATTGTTCTGTTTCCCAACTGGTTTTACTTCAATATCTACGAGATTTCTTCGTGGTCGCGGTCGATTCTTGTGCCGCTGGCGATTATGTATGCCCGGAAGCCATTCAAGAAGATTGCGCCGGAACAGGGGATCGATGAGTTGTTTGTGGGCGGGCGGGCCAACGCTACGCTGCGGCTGCGGATGGACCGCAAGAAGCTGGTGTCGTGGCGCAATTTTTTTCTGATTCTGGACAGGATCATGCATTGGGCGGAGGCGGTTCACATCCGGCCGTTGCGCACGTTGGCGTTGCGCAAAGCGGAGAAGTGGATTTTGGCGCGCCTCGAGATGACGGACGGGCTGGGCGCCATCTATCCGGCGATGTTGAACGCAATCATTGCGCTGCGCTGCCTGGGCTACTCCGAGGACGATCCGCAGGTGATTCGCGCGCGGGACGAGTTTGAGAAGCTGGGCATCGAGCAGCCGGCGACGGCAGATGTGCCGGAGCCGACGTTTCGCATGCAGCCCTGCGCCTCGCCGGTGTGGGACACGGCGCAGGCGGTGTACGTGCTGGGCGAGGCGGGGGTGAAGCGTGACGATCCGCGGATGATCAAGGCGGCGGACTGGCTGCTGGCCAAGGAGGTGCGGCACAGGGGCGACTGGGCGGTGAAGGCGCCGAACACCGAGCCGGGCGGCTGGTATTTCGAATTCAACAACGAGTTCTATCCCGACACGGACGACACAGCGCAGGTGCTGCTGGCGCTAACCAAAGTGGAGAATCCCCGCGAAGGCTACCAGCACAAGGTGGTGCAGCGGGCCATCGAGTGGGAGTTTGCCATGCAGTGCCGCAGCGGCGGCTGGGGCAGCTTCGACAAGAACAACACCAAGATGATCTTCCAGTACATTCCGTTTGCGGATCACAACGCGATGCTGGATCCGCCGACGGTGGACATTACGGGAAGAATCCTGGAGACGCTGGCGACCTATGGATATAGCCGCGACGACAAGCGGGTGGAGAAGGCGATCAAGTTCATCCTGAGCGAGCAGGAGCCGGACGGAAGCTGGTTTGGTCGCTGGGGAGTGAACTATATTTACGGGACATTCCTGGTGCTGCGCGGATTGGAAGCTATCGGCATCGACAACCATGAGCCGCAGATTCAGCAGGCGGCGGAGTGGATACGGATGGTACAGAATCCGGACGGCGGCTGGGGCGAGACGTGCGGGAGTTACGACGATCCGAATACGCGCGGCGTGGGACCGAGCACGCCTTCGCAGACAGCCTGGGCGCTGCTGGGACTGCTGGCGGCAGGGGACGACCGGTCGGACTCGATCGCCAAGGGAGTTCGCTGGCTGCTGACGCGGCAGCAGGCGGGCGGCAGCTGGGATGAGCGGACCGGAGCTGGAATCACACGGCAGGCGCTGTACACTGGAACAGGCTTCCCCAGGGTTTTTTACCTGTCTTACAACTTGTATCGCCAATACTTCCCGTTGATGGCTTTGACCGGCTACCTTCGGGCAATGGAACGCGCCTCACTCGGCGCTGGAGGTTAACTCAAAGATGGCTGTTCCTATCTCTCAGATGTGGACGGTTGCCACCTACGTGCTGAAGAAGAAGCTGGCCGGCAACAAGCGGTATCCGCTGGTGCTGATGCTGGAACCTCTCTTCCGCTGCAACCTGGCATGCGCCGGGTGCGGCAAGGTGCAGTATCCGCCACATATTTTAAGAAAACAGCTTTCGCCGAAGGAGTGTTTTGCCGCTGTGGAAGAGTGCGGCGCGCCGATGGTGTCGCTGCCTGGCGGCGAGCCGCTGCTGCACCCGCAGATTGTGGAGATCGTCAGCGGGCTGGTGGCGCGGAAGAAGTACGTTTACCTGTGCACGAACGCTCTCGAGTTGAAGCGGCGGCTGCCGGAGTTTACGCCGTCAAAGTACCTGACCTTTTCCGTTCACCTGGATGGGCAGCGCGAGCACCACGATTTCTCAGTTTGCCGCGAGGGCGGGTACGACATTGCGGTGGAGGGGATCAAGGAGGCGGTGAAGCGGGGGTTCCGGGTGACCACCAACGCGACCTTCTTCGACGGCACCGACCCGAACAGCGTCCGCGCTTTCTTTGACGAAGTGATGGACATGGGCGTGGAGGGGATCGTGCTTTCGCCCGGGTACAGCTACGACAAGGCGCCGGATCAGAATCGATTCATGGGACGGGCGCGGGTGCGGCGGCTGTTCCGCGCGATTTTGTCGAATCGCAAGCCGACGTGGAAGTTCAATATGTCTCCTTTGTTTCTTGAGTTTTTGATGGGCGACCGGAAGTATGAATGTACGCCGTGGGGATCGCCGGCGTATAACATCTTCGGCTGGCAGAGACCGTGTTACCTGCTGCAGGATGGTTATACGGAGACTTACAAGGAGCTGATCGAGACCACTAAGTGGGAAGAGTACGGCGTGGCCAGCGGGAACCCGAAGTGCGCCAACTGCATGGTGAGTTGCGGTTATGAGCCAACGGCGGTGATTGAAGGGTTCACCTCGCTGAAGGGATTCTGGGGGATAGTGCGCGGGACGTTCAGCCTGTATCGCGATGAGCACGCGCTGAAGCTGCTGAATGAGGCGGCGCCGCATGGGCCTGTTTCTCTGGTGCAGATTGAGAAGCCTGCGCGCGTGCTCGAGGAGACCAACGCATGACGGCCGAAGTGCTGAAGTACACGCTGGAGCAGGTGGAGGCGCTGGAGCTGGCTCCGGGCGCGGAGCATGAACAGCTTGAAGGATGGGTGCCCGCGCTGGCCGACGAGGACGACTTGCGGCAGGCTCTGGAAAAGGCGTTCGACTATCGCGGGGACGTGACGCTGACGCTGAAGAGCGGGGAGCGGATCGAGGCCTTCATCTTCAATCGGCATACGGGAGCGACGCTGGCCGATTCCTATGTGCAGTACTTCACGCCGAGCGCGCCGGAGAAGCGCAAGGTGAGTTACGCGGAGATTGCGCGGCTTGCGTTCGGCAAGGATCGGGCGGCGGGCAAGCACTGGGAAGATTGGGTGAAGAAGTACAACGAGCGCAAGGCGGCGGGCGAGCAGGGGATTGCGCTGCATCCGGAAGCGCTGGATTAGCAGGACAGCGGGCTAGCGAAGTTAGCCGCGCATCGCGCGTGATAGCGGAGTTAGCATCGAGTTGACACGCTGACTCTGCTTTTTTGGCTAACACCGCTAACGACGCTAACCCCGCTAACAACGCTTACACGGTTCGATCATGAAAGTCTTCCTTACAGGCGCGACGGGATTTGTGGGGCACCATGTGGCGCGGGCGCTGGCGGCCGAGGGCGCGGAGCTGCGGCTGCTGGTGCGCAAGACCAGCAACCTGAAGAATCTGGAAGGCATTCGCGGCGAGACGCACGTCGGGGATTTGAGCGAGCCGGAATCGCTCAGGCCGGCGCTTGCGGGTTGCGACGCCGTAGTTCATGTGGCTGCGGACTACCGGCTGTGGATTCGCGATCCGAAGGCGATGTACCGCACGAATGTGGATGGGACGCGGGAGTTGCTGCGGTTAGCACGCGAGGCTGAGGTGCCACGGTTTGTGTATACCTCCAGCGTGGCGACGATGCACTTCAGGACCGATGGGCTGGTTATCAATGAGGACACGCCGGTTTCGCTCAAAGACATGGTGGGGCATTACAAGCGGTCGAAGTTTCTGGCCGAGCGGGAAGCGGTTGCCGCAGCGGAGGGTGGGCAGAAGGTCATCATTCTGAATCCCACGACGCCGATCGGGCCGAACGATGCGAAGCCCACGCCGACGGGGCGGATCTTTGTGGACTTTTTGAACCGGAAGTTTCCGGCTTACATGGACACGGGGCTGAACCTGGTGGATGTGGCGGAGGTGGCGCGCACGCACGCGGCGGCGCTGACGGTGGGGACGCCGGGCAAGCGGTACATTCTGGGCGGGGAAAACCTGACTCTGAAGCAGATCCTGGACAAGATGTCGGCGATTACCGGGATTCCTTCGCCGACGGTGAAGATTCCGTTTGCGGTCGCGGCTACGTATGCGTTTTTCGAGGAGTGGATTACGGGGCGGATGCGAGGACGCGAGCCGAGAGCGACGCTCGAAGAGGTGCGGATGGGGCGGAAGAAGATGTACGCCTCGAGCGCCCACGCGCAGCAGGAACTGGGGTTCAGGATTATGCCGATTTATCCGGCGATGCGGGCAGCGATCGAATGGTTCCGGGCGCATGGGTACGCGCCTTGACGCGCGTGGCGATCATTGCCGCCATGGCGGGGGAGTTGAAGCCGCTGGTGCGCGGGTGGCCGCATGAGCGGCGCAACGGCGTGGATGTGTGGCGCTGGAAATCAGATGGGGGCGAGTGGGTGGCGGCCTGTGCAGGAGCCGGCGTGGATGCCGCGACGCGGGCCTTTGCGGAGATTGAGCGGGATGGGGCTTTCGATCAAGTGATTTCGATTGGCTGGGCGGGGGCTCTAGGCGAGGAGTTTAAGACCGGGAAGGCTTATTGGGTTGCGGGTGCGATCGATGCGCGGACCGGAGAGCGGTTTCGGACCCAAGCTTGGGAGGATGAGTCCGTTGACTCTCACCCCATTGACAAAAACAAAGACGTCGCGAGGGTAGGGCACCCAGATTTGTTCCAGTCGTTGGTGGGGCACCCAGATTTGTCCCAGTCGTTGGTGGGGCACCCAGACGATTGCTGGTTGGTGACGAGCGCGAGGGTTGCGGACAGACAGGAGAAACGGCGGCTGGCGGCGACTTATAGAGCTGGAATCGGGGTAGGGCTGGTGGACATGGAGGCGGCGGGGGTTGCGCGCCTGGCGCAGATGCGGGGTATTGCTTTTTATTGCATCAAGGGAGTGAGCGACGGGGTTCGGGACCAACTGCCTGATTTCAATCGGTTTATCTCGGCGAATGGGCGGTTCCAACTGGCCCGGTTTGTGCTTTTTGTTCTTCTTCGGCCGTGGTACTGGCTTGGATTGATGCGGATGGGTGAGAATAGCAGGAAGGCTGCCCAGGCAATGAGGGAGTCCCTGCTCGAAAATCTGGATGGACGAGGAGCTATCACCCGGCGCAATGGCTACCCAAATCTCAAACGTTGAAAGCCAGATCGACGGGAAGATTCCTGCCACCATGCGGGCCGTGGTTTACCGCGGCGTGAACGACATGCGCGTGGAGACGGTTCCGGTGCCGGCGATTGGGCCGGGCGAGTTGCTGGTCAAGGTGGCTACGTGCGGAATCTGCGGGACGGATCTGAAGAAGATCCACACCGGTTCGCACTCGGCGCCGCGCATCTTCGGCCACGAGATGGCGGGAACCATCGTGAAAATGGGCGAGGGCGTAACGCGGTTCGAGATGGGCGAGCGGGTGGTGGTCCACCATCACGTTCCGTGCGGCGAGTGCTACTTCTGCCGCAAGCAGACGCCGGCGCAGTGTCCTCTTTACAAGAAGGTTGGGGTTACGGCGGGGTTCGAGCCCTCGGGCGGCGGCTTTGCGGAGTATATTCGAGTGCTGGACTGGATTGTGGACAGCCGGGGGGTGGTGCGGATTCCGGACGGCGTGCCGTTTGAGCAGGCGGCGTTTGTGGAGCCGGTGAACACGGTACTGAAGGGCGTCAAGCTGTTGCATCTTGCCGCGGACGACACGGTTCTGGTGATTGGGCAGGGACCGATCGGGCTGATGCACGCGGCGCTCGCCCGGCGGGCCGGGGCGCGGGTGCTGACGTCCGATCTTTATCCGGAGCGTCACGCCATTGCCGCGAAATTCGGGCTCCGGGATCCGATCGATGCCGGCAGCGAGGATGTGGTGGGGAGGGTGTTTGAAGAGACTGGCGGGCGCGGGGCGGACGCGGCGATTCTGGCGGTGGGAGGCAATGCGCTGATCCAGACGGCGATGGACGCGGTGCGGCCGGGCGGGAAGGTGATGCTGTTTGCGCAGACGCAGCACGGGGAAGCGACCATCGACCCCGGCGCGGTGTGCATGGATGAGAAGACGCTGCTGGGCTCATACTCTGCGTCCTTCGAGATTCTGGACGAGGTGACCGATCTGGTGTTCGGCGGCTACCGGAGCGGATTCGATCTGACCCAACTGATCAGCCATCGCTTTAAGCTGGAAAAGGCGGTTGAGGCGATTGAGGTGGCTTCGCACCCCAAGGCGGACTCGATGAAGATTATGATTGAGCCTGTGCCTGGAGCCGGGGCAGAGTAGGAGGGACTTGATGGCGACAACCATGAAGGCCGCAATCCTCCACGGACGCGAAGATATGCGTATCGAACGGGTGCCGGTGCCGGAGGCGGCGCCGGGCGAGTTGATCGTGCGCGTGGGCGCTGCGCTGACCTGCGGAACGGACTTGAAGGTTTTCCGGCGCGGGTACCACGCGCGGATGATTGTGCCTCCGGCGCTGTTTGGCCATGAGTTGGCGGGGACGGTAGTGCAGGCGGGCGAGGGAGTGATCGATTTCGCTCCCGGCGACCGTGTGGTGGCGCTGAACTCGGCGCCGTGCGGGCAGTGTTATTTCTGCGGGCGAGGCCAGGAGAACCTTTGCGACGACCTGCTGTTCAACAATGGGGCGTATGCGGAGTTCATCCGGATTCCGGCGCGGATCGTGGCCAAGAATACGCTGCATGTTCCGGACCATGTGCCGCTGGAGCACGCGGCGCTGACCGAGCCACTGGCCTGCGCGGTGCATGGGTTTGAGGACTCACGGCCACGGAGCGGGGATACGGTGGCGGTGATCGGCGGGGGCCCATTGGGGCTGATGATTCTGCATGTGGCGGCGCTGGCCGGATGTGAAGCGATTGCGATTGTGAAGCATGACGGGCAGGTGGAAGCGGCGCGGCAACTGGGCGCGGCGCATGTGGTGCAGACGACGAGCATTCGCAGGGCCATCCGCGAGACGCGCGCGCTGACGCCGGTGAATCGGGGCGTGGATATTGCGATTGAAGCAGTTGGGGTTCCGGATGCGTGGCAAGAGGCGGTGGAACTGGTGCGCAAGGGCGGCACGGTGAACTTCTTCGGCGGCTGCGCCGTGGACACGCAGGTGACCCTGGACACCAACCGCATACACTATAGCGACATCACGCTACGGGCCACGTTCCATCACACGCCGGCGATTTGCCGCAGGGCGCTGGAGCTGATTGCCGGGGGACGGTTCCAGGCGCAGGCGTTTATTACCGGTCACGCCCATTTGTACGAACTCAACCGCGTTTTTGAGAAGCTGATGAACCGGGGCAGCGAGATCAAGACCGCCATTGTGCCCTGAGGGGAAGCGATGAGCGTGGCATCGGAGCAAACGGGCAAGGAAGCGGCGGCGCCGGAGACAGGAGCGCTGGATAGGGATGAGCTGCTTGCGCGCGGCTGGGCGGCGCTGCCGGAGAGCTATCGGATTCCCGAGGTTGCGCCGGCGCTGGACGAAGCGCGGGCTTATTGCCAACGGCTGGCGGAGACGCACTACGAGAATTTTCACGTGGTCTCGTGGTTCCTGCCCAAAGCGCTGCGGCCGCATTTTCACGCGATCTATGCGTACTGCAGGATTTCAGACGATCTGGGCGACGAGGTGGGCGGGACGGCCGAGGCGCTGGCGCTCCTGGAGCTTTGGGGCGAAGAGCTGGATGCGTGCTACGCGGGCAAGGCGCGGCATCCGGTGTTTGTGGCGCTTAAGGAGACGATCCGCGAATGCTCGATTCCCAAGGAGCCGTTTGCGGACCTGCTGACAGCGTTCCGGCAGGACCAGACAGTTACACGGTACGCAACCATGGAGGACGTGCTGGCGTACTGCCGGTACTCGGCCAATCCGGTGGGGCGGCTGGTGCTTTATGCCTGCGGCGAGGCGCCGACTGAGGGATCTGACGAGCGATTCCGGCTTTCCGACGCGACCTGTACGGCGCTGCAACTGGCCAATTTTTGGCAGGATGTGCGCGAGGACTACGCCATGGGACGGGTGTATTTGCCGCAGAAGGACATGCAGTTCTATCACGTGAGCGATGTGAACATCGGCGAAGGGATTGCGACGCCGGAGTTTCGCGCGCTGCTGCATTGCGAGGTGGAATACGCGCGGGGGCTGTTTGAAGAGGGATTGCCGCTGATCGGGATGGTGAACCGGGATCTGGCGGTGGACCTGGAACTTTTCAGCCGCGGGGGTCTGGAGATTCTGCGGGCCATCGAGCAGCGAGACTACGACGTCCTGAGCGCGCGGCCAGCAATCTCGAAGATGACCAAGGCCGGGCTTGCGCTGCGGGCAGCGACGGCCAAGCTGCTGCCGTTTTTGAGACTCGGCGGGCGGCGCACAGAGCAGGCGGATTGAGGCAGGAAGCTCCATTGAACGGGCGGAGGGAGGGAGGGCTCACGCTGGATGAGGCCTACGCGGCGTGCCGGGCGATTGCCAGGCGCGAGGCGAAGAACTTCTATTATGCGTTTGTGGCGCTGCCCGAGGCGCGGCGCAACGCGATCTGCGCCATCTATGCTTTCATGCGCCAGGCCGACGATTTGGCCGACGACGAAGGCTTTTCCCTCGAAGAACGGCGCTACCGCCTGGATGCGTGGCTCAAGGCATGGCGCGGGGTTTGCGCGGACGGCCGGAGCGATGACCCGGTTTTTGTAGCGGTGCGCGATGCGACGGTGCGGTTTGCGATTCCATTGGGGCTGCTGGATGAGCTGGTGGCCGGAGTGACGATGGACCTGAAGCAGGCTGCGACGGATGCGCCGGACACGTACGCGACGTTTGCCGAGTTATACCGTTATTGCTACCTGGTGGCTTCGGTGGTGGGGCTGGTTTGCATTCGCATCTTTGGTTACACAGACCGCAAGGCGGAGAAACTGGCGGAAGAGACGGGGATTGCTTTCCAGTTGACGAACATTCTGCGCGACGTGGCCGAGGATGCGGAGCGAAATCGCGTGTATCTGCCCCTAGAAGATTTGAAAGCTCAAGGGGTTGCGCTGGATTCGCTGCTGCACCGGGCGCCCGGTGCGGCGCCGACGGCGAATGAGCGGGCGTTGCTCAAAGAAATTGGGCGGCGGGCTGAAACCTATTACCAATCGGCGCAGGCATTGATGCCGCTGATCGACACGGAGAGCCGGCCGGCGCTGTGGGTGCTGGTGCGGATCTATCATGCGTTGCTGAAGCGGATTGAGCGGGCGGATTTCGATGTGTTTTCGCGGCGGGCGAGCGTGCCGATGATGGAGAAGCTGGGAATTCTGGCGGTGGGATTGGCGCGGATGGGGTGGGCGCGGTTGGTTGGGTGATGGGGAGACGTTGAGCGGTTTGGAGCAGACTTCGGGGAGAACCGTCACGGTGGTGGGCGGGGGCGTGGCGGGGATGAGCGCGGCTTGCGCCCTGGCCGAGGAGGGCCTGCGCGTGCAATTGGTGGAGCGGCGCGGGTATTTGGGCGGACGGGCGAGTTCGTATCTGCATCCGGGAGTAGACGAGGTCATCGATAACTGCCAGCATGTGCTGTTTGGCTGCTGCACGAACTTGCAGGGATTCTACCGGCGGATCGGGGTTGCGGACCAGATTCACTGGACCAGCGAGATGACGATGATCGAGCCGGGTGGAAGGCGTTCGCGGCTTGGTCCTTCGTGGCTGCCTGCGCCGCTGCACGGGCTGCCGAAGCTGATGGCAGCCAAGGCCTTCTCGTTTGCTGACAAGTTGGCGCTGGGGCGGGCGTTTGCGGCGCTGATGCGGCCAGTGCCGGGCAGCTCGACTGAAAGCCTGGGGGATTGGCTGCGGCGGCATAAGCAGACCGAGGGCGCGCTCAATCGCTTCTGGCGGCTGGTGATTGCGAGCGCGCTCAATGCGGACATCGATTCGATTGCGTTGCCGTATGCGGCGAAGGTGATCCGCGAGTTGTTCATGAATTCGGCGTTCGCCGGCAGCATGGGGATGAGTACTGTGCCGCTGAGCGCGCTCTATGCGGGGGCGGCGAGTTTTTTGCGGGAACGCGGCTCGAGCATTCTGTTCAACACGAGTGTGGAGTCGGCGGGGTGGGATGAGGAGACTTCGCAATGGACAGTGGCTACACGAAGCGGCGCGCTGGCGGCGGAGTTTCTGGTGCTGGCGCTACCGTTTGAGGCTACGGCCAAGCTGCTGCCGCACATGCCGGCGACCGATGGGTCCGATGCGCTGGCCGCGCAGATTGAACGGCACGAGCATGGGCCGATTTGCAGCGTGCATCTGTGGTTCGACCGGGAGATTACGGAGTTGGAGCACGCGGTGCTGCTGGACCGGGAGATTCACTGGCTGTACAACAAGAGCCGGTTGCAACCATGGCGCAAGGACAAGGGGAGTTATGTGGAGCTGGTGGTGAGCGCTTCGCGCGGGTTTGCGCAACTGAGCCGCGAGGAGGCGATTGCGAAGGCGGTGGGGGAGCTGGGCGAGTTCTTTCCTCAGGTTGCGGCGGCCAGGTTGGAGAAAGCGGTGCTGGTGAAGGAGATGCGGGCTACGTTTGGCGTGTCGCCGGGGATCGATGCGTCGCGGCCTACGGCTGTCTCGCCGTGGCCGAATTGCTTTCTGGCCGGGGATTGGACGGCGACAGGGTGGCCTTCAACGATGGAGAGCGCGGCACGGTCGGGGCATCTGGCGGCGGAGGCTGTTTGCGCGAGCATCGGGGGGCCGCGAAGGATTCTGGATGCGGATTTGAGGCCGCGGGGGTTGATGCGGTTGGTTGGGACCAGGGACCAGGGACTTAGGGACCAGGATTAGTGCGCGAGAAAGTAGACGCCGATGCAGACGAGGACGGCGGCGGACCAGCGGCGGCGGTCTACGTTTTCCTTGAGGAAGATTTTGCCGGCGATGGCGTTGGTGACCAGCGTGAGCGAGGCCGAGGCGGGGGCGACGAGCGAGAGGTTGAGGTGGTTGAGGGCGAAGAGCAGCGAGAAGAAGGCGAGGGCCAGGAAACTGACGCCGGCAAAGAAGAGCGGACAGGTGAGGACGGCGCGGATGGCGCCTTTCAGGCCTGAATGGGCGCGAATGTCGTCGAGGTCGCCGAAGGACTTCATGGCGGCGGCGGTGAGGACCTCGCCGGTGGTGGACAAGAGGACGATGGCGGCGATCATGGCGGCGGCGGCCCAGGGATTCGGGTAGGGGAGGGTCATCGCGGCTGGGCCTCTTCCCTGATGGCGCCGGAAACTGCGGGTTCCGGGACTTGGTCGAGCGGGCCTTCGATGGCGAGGCCACTGGCGACGAGCAGCTTATCGACGGGGCGTTCAGTGAGGGAAGGGCCCTGGGCGACGAAGCTGACGCCGAGGGTGATGAGGGCAATGCCGGTCCAGCGCTGGATCGAGATGGGCTCTTGGAGCCAGAAGCGGGAGAGCAGGGCGACGATGACGTTGCCGAAGGCGGTGGCGGGGAGAACATAGGTGAGATCGGCCCAGGAGAGAGCGGTGAGATAGCTGGCAAAGAAACCGATGAGCAGGGCGATACCGAGGGCGATCCAGGGCGTGAAGACGGCGGCGATGAGGGTGGCGGGATGGGCGAGGGAGATGGCCGGCAGGGTGGTCATGCCGCGCGAGAGGCAGGAATCGCCGAGGGGGGCGCAGATGGCGACCAGCAACAGGATCATGTATTGGCGCGGCGAGAGTCTTGGGTGAGGCATTGGCTTCCTGGTCCTGATGAAGGGACGCCGGTTGAGGTTCGTGGTTTCCCACCCTTTCGCCAGTAAAAAGGCGAAAGGATGAGGCACGGAACTCTTGGGGTCGGCCGACGGGGTTGAAAAGTGCAGCGCCGCCCCCGAACGAGCCTTCAACGAGCGGCGATCAGGCGCCGGCGTTTACGGGGGCAGGCGGATCGGCCTGGTGGCTGCGGGCAACTTTGACCATCTTGTTGCGCTGCGCGCGGAGCTTGAGGAAGGCCTTGGACTCGACGTAGAGCCGGGGCAGATCGCGATTCACGAAGGCCTTCCAGACCACGCGGAAAGCGGCCTTGGGGCGGAAGTAGTACTCGTCGTAGAAGCGGTGGACCATTTCGAGGACGTAGTCGGTGGGCAGGCCGGGATATTCGATGTGGGCCATCTGGTGGCCGCCTTCATCGCTCATCGCCGCTGAATTCACGATGAAACCGTTGGCCTTGGCGTAGTCGTAAAACTCGGTGCCGGGGTAGGCGTGGGCGATGGAGACCTGGAGGGTTTCAACGTCCAGCGACTTGGCGAAGTTGATGGTGTTGCGGATCGATTCCTTGGTTTCTCCGGGCAGGCCGAGGATGAAGTCGCCGTGAACGGTGAGGCCCAGGTCGTGGCAATCCTTGGCGAACTGGCGGGCGCGCTCGACGGTGGCGCCCTTCTTGATGTTCTTGAGGATCTGGGGGTCGCCGGACTCAAAGCCGACGATGAGCAGGCGGCAGCCGGCCTCCTTCATGGCCTTGAGGGTGTCGTAGTCGGTGGTGACGCGCGAGGTGCAGCTCCAGGTGAGGTTGAGGGGCTTCAGCTTTTCGCATAACTCGATGGTGCGGACCTTCTGGATGTTGAAGGTGTCGTCGTCGAAGAAGAACTCCTTGACCTCGGGGAAGTTTTCCTTCGCCCATTTCAGCTCGGCGGCGACGTCGTCGGTGGATCGCTTGCGCCAGGCGTGGCCGCTGAGGGTCTGGGGCCAGAGGCAGAAGGTACACTGCGCGGGGCAACCGCGGGTGGAGTAGAGCGCGATGAAGGGATGAAGCAGGAAGGGGACGTTATAGCGGGTAACGTCCATGTCGCGCTTGTAGATTTTGGTGGCCCAGGGCATGGCGTCGAGGTCTTCGACCTGGGGACGGTCGGGATTGTGGAGGATCTTGCCGTCGAGCCTGTAGCTGATGCCGAGGATCTCGTTGAGGGGCTTGCCCTGGGCAAACTCGACCACGGAGTAGTCGAACTCGCGGCGGCAGATGAAGTCCAGGGCGGCGCACTCGTTGAGGGCGCGTTCCGGGTCGGTGGTGACCGGCGGGCCGACGAAGGCGATGCGGATGGAGGGGTTGGCGGCCTTGATGGCCACGGCCAGGTGCTGGTCGCTCTTCCAGCCGACGGTGGAGGTGAAGAGGACAAGGAACTCGTAGTCCTTGCAGATCTTGATGGTTTCCGCGGCGGAGACGTGGTGCGGGGGCGCATCCAGCAGGCGCGAACCCTCCAGCAGGCCTGCCGGGTAGGCGAGCCAGACGGGGTACCAGTAGGATTCAATCTCGCGCGTTGCGGGCCAGCGCGAACTCGCGCCACCGTCAAAGTTCTCGAACGAGGGCGGATTCAGTAACAGCGTTTTCAGGGGCATAGGCATCTCTTTCATTCTACCATTCCGTCTATTTAGACGGGTGTTATTCGGGTATTTGGTCTAGATGAATATCAACCCTGAGACTGCGGGAGGCTCCGCTGAGGATGGCAGCTCTTAGAACCTGTCCAAGGACTCGCGGGCAGCGCCCGCACGGGAGCAGAGGGCGAGCATGGCCGGGAGAGCGCAAGCAGCAGGGGGTTGCCGTTTGTTGCACTTTATATACGGCCCCCCTACCCCCCCCGTCTCTGGAAGGAAATTCCTTGTTTTCAGTGGGTTACGACAGGGGTTTCGCTCCAAATTCTTGATTCGAAACGAGTTATTTGCAGAATATAGACGTTAAAGGAGTTATGCCGCTTTTTCGGTATCCGGGCGATCTTCGCATCCCACATTCCGGGAGACGAGGCCCCCCTCCTTGCGCGCCTGCCTGCGCGCAGCTTCCTGACCTGTGCTTCGCATGGTGAAACTCACCAACTTTGCTGTCGGGCTATATCGCCCTATTCAATTCACATTGTGCACCGTAGGCACATAATTTACTGCAAAAGGTTAGCCGCTTTCCGGATGCGATGGGGAAAGTACCCTGGGATGAAGCACCGTATCCGGCTTTGCAGGTTTTTGGAAAGGTTCTTAAGGACTACACAGGTTGCGGAAAAGCCCCAAAGGTATGGCGAAACCTGAAAGAAACCTTCCCTCAGGGGCTAAAGCCCTGTTCATTCCATTGGCTTTATCGGCACGGCTCAAGCCGTGCCCTTTCAAAACAACGGCGGAAACGAGTTGCGGAAACGAGTTTTTCCGCAACCTGTAAAGCCCGTACCCTTCGCCCAGGACCGAGTTATTGGACAGGTTCTTATATTCATCAAGCATTTACAGGCAGGCCATATGGCGATGAATCCTGGTCTATTTTCCGTGCAGTTCGTGGAGCCAGTCTTCCATGTGGCCGAGGGCGCGGAGCAGACTTAGCCGGGCCTTTGCGAGGTCGAAACCGGCGTCCAACGCGTCCTGATACTTCTGGCGCTCGTCGATGCGAGCCAGTTGCTCTGCTTTGGGGGAGAGTTGCGGCTGGGCGGTTGGACCGGTTCCGGATCCGTTTCCCAGCTCCAGTTGCGCGAGTACGGATTTGAGCTGTTCATCGGCGATCTGCCGCTTCAGGCCGGCAACTTCGGCCAGAGCGTCCAGCTCGCGCAGGCTGCCGGTGAGGGTGGCAATCTGGACGTCGTTCTGGCGCTGGGCCTGTTCGATTTCCACGGTCGCGCGCAGGGCTTCAGCCGCGGTTTCCTTGGCCTTGGCGCGAAGGGCAAAGTCAAAAAAAGGAAACGTGATCTGGAGGCCGAAGCTAACGTTGTTGGGGGTGAAGTTCTTGTAGTAGGTGCTGTAGCTGTTCAGCTCATTTGAGTCGTAGTTGTAGACGGCTCCGAATCCGATCTGGGGCCGGCGCCACGCCAGGTCGTCTCCCCTGGCCTGGAGTTGCTTGGAGCGCGCGAGTGCGGCGGCGGCTTCGATTCCGGGGAGGCTGCGCGGAGCTTGATCGGCGGTGACGGCGGGAATCTCAGGGATGCTGGCGTGGTCCGGGAGGACGGAGCCGACGGGCAGGCCGGTGAGAACTGCAAGTTGCTTGGCCAGCGTCACGGCGCGGGATTCAAGACGAACCCGCTGAAGCTTGAGCTCGGCGGCTTTTAGGCGGGCTTGCCACAGGTCCAAGTCGGAGTCGACGCCGGCTTCGGAGCGCTGTTGCTCGATCCGGAGGAGGTTGCCGACAAAGGATTCCTGCTGGCGGGCAGCGTCGAGTTCGCGATTGACGGTGTCCAACTCAATGTAGGTCGTGGAGGCGTCGAGAGCCACCTGTTCACGGGCATCGTTGAGGCTCAGGTTGGCGGCGTCAATCCCGGCGTGGGCAGCTTTGGAGTATTGGCGCTGGGAATAGCTGAAAACCAGCGACTGCATGGTGGCGCTTCCAACGGAAGGCTGGCCGGTGGGGAAGCCATGTGAGTATCCGACATTGGAACCGATCACGAAATTGGGGATATACGCGTCCAGGGTCTGGGCGAGAGCGGCTTGTGCCCTTTGGACATCGGCTTCGGCGAGCTTGACGGCGCTGGAGTTGCGCTGGGCCAGGTCTACCACCGTGGCCAGCGAGACCTGGGCCGGCGCGAGGGTGGGCGCAGCCGCAAGCGCAACTGCTAGAAGGATTGGCGCGGGAAGGACTGGCGGCCAGGCCGAGCGCGGATTGTGAGCGATCTTCACGCGGATTTTTCCAGTCAATTTCTGGCTTCCTGGGGTCTGGTTTGCTGTGCGGGCTTGTATTCATGGGCCAGGGCGAGAGCCGCGGCGCGTTCGCGATCTGCGGCGGCGGGGTCGCCGAGCTGATCTTCGAGGCGGGCCAGGCGGATGTGGGCGATAAACGCCGGGGCTTCCTCGGTTTTTGCGGAGCCGGCCAGATAATCATCGAGCATTTTGGCGGCCAGCGCCGGGTCGCGGTTGGATTCGGCGAGCAGGCCGGCGCCGTCATAGAGCGCAACAGCTGCGTGCTTGTCATGCGCGGTTGCGCCGATGAGGCTGCGCACTGCCGATTCCATCTCATCGAAGCGCTTGCGGCGGGAATAGAAGCCGGCCAGGGTGGTCCACTGGAGGGCGGGATGCGCACCGGCCGCGACGGCCTGCTTGAACTCCTGCTCCGCGGTGGCGTAGTCCTTGCGTTGCTCGGCAATGCGTCCGCGAAGTTCATGCGCGCGCGCCGGGTCCACCTTGTCCAGTTGAGCGGCGATGGCCTGAGCTTTTTCAATGCCTCCGCCGACCACTCCGGGGGCCTGGCGGTAAAAATCGCCCAGGTCGGCCAGGGCTTCAGCATTGCGGGGATTGAGGCGCGCGGACTCTTCAAACTCGGCACGGGTCCGCTTGGCGAGGGAAAAGGCGCTGAGGAAGGAGGCGCGGGCAGCCTTCTCGCCCAGGGCGCGGCCGAGCCAGAGGTGATAGTCGGAGTTTTGGCCGTCGAGGCGGACAGCCTGGTCGCACTCGGCTACGGCGGCATCCCACTGCTCGAGGGTGAAGCGCACGCGGCATTGAAGATTGTGCGCCTCTGCCAGGCTGGCGCTGGAGGGGGGAAGAGAGTTGAGCAGAGCCAGGGCCTTGTCCGCCTCACCGGCTTGCAATGCGAGGTTGGCCTGGGCCAGGGACTGGGCCAATGGCGACCTGGGGGCCTGCGCGGACGCTGTAATGGTGACGGCTGCCGCCAGCAACCCTGCCGGCAGTCCACCCACCGCAAGGGGCAATCGCATCACCGCACAACCTTGATTGGAACGCCCTCCTGCAAGGGCAGTCCATTGGTTGTCCCAGTGGCCACAATGTCTCCCTCCTGCAGTCCGGAAAGGATGGGCGCCAGGATCAGATTGGGAATTCCGATGGTTACCGGGGTTCGTACCAGCCCGTTGCCAACCACCTTGTAGACGTAGGGTTTTCCGTTCTCAACGTGGAGCGCATCGCGGGGCACACTGAGGGCGTTGGGCTCGCTGGAGGTGGTGACGGTTACGGTGACGTTGGTATCCGGCAGGAGATCGCCGTCGGCGCCGTCGATGTCGATGAGCACTTCACCAACGGTGCGCGTGCCGTAAATGATCACCGTTGAGGGGGTGCGAACAATGTGGCCCTGCCACACACGGCCGGGCTTGGCGTCCCACTTGATCTGAACCTTCTGGCCGACGGCCAGTTGGCCGATGTCGGGCTCGTCGAAGTAGGCCATCACGTGCACATGGTGCAGGTCAGCCACCTGCAGCAGCAGCTTACCCTCCTCGGCAAACTCGGTGCGCCCGGTATTGAGACTGTAAACCGTTCCGGCCAGGGCAGCGCGCGGGGCTGTCTTGGCCAACACATCCCGTGCCGCGGCCAGATTGGCTTCCGCGTCGGCGAGCTCTGCCTGCGCCCGCGCCACCTCAGCCGGCGAGTAGCGGCTGTGTGAACTCTGATCGGATGCGTGCAGGGCAACTTCGGCTGAATCCAGCCGCTGTTGGGCAGCGGCCACCTCGCTGGCCGAGGCCGCGCCTATGGATTGGAGCCTGGTGAGCGCATCCAGGTCGTGGCGGGCCTGATCGCGGTCGATGCGGGCACGGGCAACGTCGGCCGCTACCCCCTGGCGCTCTTGCAGGGTTCCGTTGTGGGTGGCCGCTTCCACGGCGGCCTGGGCTGTCTTGACGCCGCTTTCGGCGGTTGCCACACGGGCGCGCGCCTGCACGTCGTCCAGTTCCAACAGGAGCTTGCCGGCCGGGACCTGGTCGCCCTGCTGCACATAGAGCGCCTTGACGATGGCCGGGATGGGGCTGTGAACCTCGTCGTTGACCACCGGCTCGACGTGCCCGTTGGTGCTGACGGTGTTCGCCATTGGCTGGTGGCTCACCCGCGCCTCACGCACCGGCAGCCGATCCCGCATGAAGTAGCGCGCCGCGAAGAAGACGATGATAATCAGGATGGCCGCGCCCAGCCAAAGCCAGAGCCGTCCCGTTTGCTTTCTCTGTTCTGCCATGCACTTAACCAGAGTCAGTATATAGGACTCAAAAAAGGCTTCGGAGGAGCAGAAAAATGCAAGAGGAGCATAACTGGTTAGCGGTCGCCAGGCTCGTACAATGAGAATATGGCTCTGGGACCGCGCTATACCGACGAACACGCCAAGGCTGGGCTGGACTTTGCCTTTCCGGCGATCGAGACCTGGCAGAACCAGTTTCCCGGCTATGAAATATCGATCGACGACCCGGAGCTGACTTCGGTTTGCCCGAAGACGGGGCTGCCGGATTTCGGCGTGCTGACCATCCGGTATATGCCGCGGGACCGGTGTCTGGAGCTGAAATCGCTGAAAGAGTACCTGTTCAGTTACCGCAATCTTGGAATTTTCCAGGAAAACATCGTGAATAAGGTTCTGGAAGACGTGGTGAAGGCGTGCGACCCGGTGTGGGCGGTGGTGAAGGGCGAGTTCCGGCCGCGGGGCGGGATTGGGACAACCGTGGAAGCGCGCTGGCCACGGCCGGCAATGTAGGGTCGCTCATAAAGAGGTGGGTCTTCGGCAGCCAGTTGTGATATTCGTGTAAGCTCGCACGGGATATCCGCGAGATAAGACCTTTTGCCCACTTTGCCCAAGACGTTTCGCACGCGCATTAACCCCGCTGTGGGGACGCTGGTGCTGCTGATCGGGCTGAATCTTCTGAATTATATTGACCGCTATATTCTGCCGGGCGCGCAGCCGCTGATCCAGCGGGAGTTTCACGCGACCGATGAGCAGATGGGCGCGCTGACGACGGCGCTGTTTTTCTTCTACATGTTTGCGGCGCCGGCGACGGGCTGGCTGGGAGACCACTTTCGGCGCAAGCCGCTGATTATTGCCGGGGCGGTGCTGTGGAGCGTGGCTACGCTGGGGACGGCCTGGGTTCACGACTACCGGACTCTGTTCATCCGCCATGCGCTGGTGGGGGTGGGCGAGGCCACGTTCGGCATCTTTGCGCCGGCGGTGCTGGCCGATTTCTACCCGGAACGGGATCGCAACCGGATCCTGTCGATTTTCTATCTGGCGATTCCGGTGGGCGCGGCGCTGGGCTACCTGGCGGGCGGGGAACTGGGGACGCTTTGGGGTTGGCGGGCGCCGTTCTTCCTCTGCGCGATTCCGGGGCTGGCGATTGCGGCGCTGTACGGGTGGATGGGCCGCGAGCCTGAGCGCGGAGCGAGCGACCATGTGCGTGCTACGGCCAAACGCAGCACGGTGCTGGGGCTGTTCAAGAATCCGGCGTTTCTCGCGGCGACTTTTGGCCTCGCGACGCTGACGTTTGCGATGGGCGGCATTTCGGCGTGGATGCCCACGTTTCTGCACCGGTCCGCGGGGCTCTCAGTAGGCGACGCCAGCCTGGCCGTGGGTGCGATTACGGTGGTGGACGGGATTGCGGGAACGCTGGTAGGCGGCTGGGTTGCGCAGCGCTGGCTAAGGACCAATTACCGGGCGTTGTATCTGCTGTCTTTCTGGAGCGTGGCGCTGACGCTGCCGTGCGGCGTGGTGGTGTTTTTCGGGCCGAGGGCGTGGGCCATTCCCGCGCTGTTTGTTACCGAGTTTTTTCTCTTCCTGAATACAGGACCACTGAACGCGGCGATCGTGAACTCGGTTTCGGCTCCGGTGCGGGCGACGGCGATTTCATTCAATCTGTTTTGCATCCACTTTTTTGGGGATTCGTTTTCGCCGCAGATTATCGGGGCGATCTCCGACCGGTCGAATCTGCGCATTGGGCTGGGGGTTACGCTGATTTTTCTGGTCATCTCGAGCGTGATTCTGCGCATGGGGGCGCGGTTTGCACCGCCGCTGGAAGAGACGGGCTGATTTTCGGTTTGCGGTAGTGGCGGCAACTTGCGGAGAGCTTACTTTGCCGGCCGGGTTTCCTGGTCGCGGGTGTTCATGAAGGCGCGGCCAGCGCCCTGGGAGCGGAGGTTGGGGTCGTTGACGGGCGGGCGGGACTGGTCGGCGTTGAAACCTCGGACGAGTTTGGGGTTGGGCTTGAATTTGGGCGGGCCGCCGAAGAACTGGCGGGCGTGGCTGAGGACCATTCCGGCACGGCCGTGCATGGGCTGGACGATGCCGCGGACCTGCACGTCCATGTCGCGGTATTTGCGGAGTTCGCCGACTTCGTCGTGGTCTTCCCAGAGACTGATGATGGTGAAGCGGCAGGCTTCGTCGGGAGTCTGCGGCGTACAGACGTCGAGGAAGCGGGTTCCGTCGGGGATCTGGACCACGTCATAGACGTGGGCGGTGACGCAGACGTCCTTGTTGAGGAGCTTGGAGGCTTGGTCGGCAGTGAGGCAGGGCTTTTGCGGGGCGGCAAGGGCCAAGACGGGTGTAGACGCGGCCAGAAGCACGAACCAGGACAGCCGACGAGCGAGCATAGTGGCTCTTTCCGGGGAGTGTGGAGAGAATAGCGCGAAATGGGCTGTAAGGGAAGCGAATTTATACCCTATCCGATCCAGAATGGATATACAATAGAGCCGTATATCTGGAGGTGCGCTTTGAAGTTCGCAAAATGGGGAAACAGTGTCGCTATCCGAGTTCCCGCCAAAGTGGTCGCGGAACTTGGGATTTCTCCCGACGAGGAGGCTCAGATCAGAGTGACCGGGGAATACTCCTTTGAGGTCACGCGCGACCGCAGGCGCGAGGAAGCGATCGAGGCGATCCGCAAGCTGGCCCGGCCGCTTCCGCCGGGGTACAAGTTCAATCGCGACGAGATTTATGACCGTTATGAACGTGGAGTGATGCGACGCCAGGAATCGAGCCTTGAATCGAACCCGGAATCGAACCGGGAGCAGGATGCGCGGTGAGCGCCGACAGGTTTTTGGACACGAACGTTCTGGTCTATGCCAACAGCCAAGGGGATTCTCGAGCGGCTACCGCGAGACAGTTGTTGCTTGATGGCGGAGTGGTTGGAGTGCAGGTGCTGAATGAGTTTGCGTCGGTTGCGCGGGCCAAACTTTCCATGACATGGGCGGAAGTTCAAGAGACGATCGAAAACATCGTGATTCTCTGCCCGAACCCCAGACCCCTGGGCATCGAGACACACCTGCATGCTCTGAGCATAAGCAAGAGATATGGGTTTTCCATCTGGGATGGTTTGATCGTGGCTGCGGCAGCCGAGGCCCGCTGCTCGAAGCTACTGACAGAGGATTTGCAGCATGGGCAGGTGGTGGAGGGGGTGCGGATTGAGAATCCGTTTCTTGCAGCGGGAACTTGAGTCTCCTGGATTGAGTTACCAACGCTTTCGAGAACCCGAGTGTTGCTCCGAAGGAGTGCAATGAGAGTTATCAAGCAGAACGTGGATCGGAGAACAATCATCGAAGCATACGGCAGGTACGACTGCTCAAAAAAGGGCCTACAAGCCCCGAACTTTGAGGGTTGGAATTGGACGGATGCCGACACCATTGATCGTGAAATGTGCAACGCGAAACTCAAGACTGGCATTCTCGCAGGCTACCTACTGTGGGACGAAGTCGAAGTCTCAATTCCGGATCTCCGCGAATGCGCGGTGGTTTCCAGTATTTTTCCACGGAAGGCGCGAGCACTCGGAATCCTTGAACGTGCTGGCGAACTTGCAGGTTGGAAGCCGGATCGACCGACCTCATGGTACGAGAGGATTGCAAGTGGCCAAACTCTCGACGAACCGGCCCTTTTGCTGCTGCGCCTGCAGTCAGGAGTGAGTTCCCCGCCCGTTGGTATTTCGAGGATGGAAGTGGACGGGTGACCGCTTTCCTTGCAAAACAGATTCTTTTCGGCGCCTCACAGACCATAGCTACCGGTTACCTGGGACGTGTGCCCGATAAGAACAGCTCTTTCATGCGGGAAAGTTCCTGGAACTTCTTCAAGTATGAAGTGGCGACCAAACCGGCATTCAACCCTGAATTTCCAAATGCGAAACTTGGGGTGCTGAGCGATAGGCTACCTTGCGCCGACTAACTCTTCGTTTTTTGCACCCTGGCCGTAGTGGCTCTCTACGTAGTGGTCGAGGATTTGCTTGAAGTCGGCTACGATGGTGTCGCCGCGGAGGGTGGTGGAGAGTTTGCCGTCGATGTAGACGGGGGCTTTGGGCTCTTCAAAGGTGCCGGGGAGACTGATGCCGAGGTTGGCGTGCTTGGATTCGCCGGGGCCGTTGACCACGCAGCCCATGACGGCTAGCTTGAGTTCTTCGACGCCGGGGTACTTCTTGCGCCACTCGGGCATGGAGGTCCGCAGATAACTCTGTATCTGCTCGGCTAACTCCTGGAAATAGGTGCTGGTGGTGCGGCCGCAGCCGGGGCAGCTTGTAACTTGCGGCATGAAGCTGCGGATGGAGAGGGATTGGAGAATCTGCTGCGCGGCCAGGACTTCTTCGGTGCGGTCGCCGTTGGGCTTGGGGGTCAGGCTGACGCGGATGGTGTCTCCGATGCCGGCGAGGAGCAGCGGCGCGAGGCCGGCGGTGGAGGCGATGAGGCCCTTGGCGCCCATGCCGGCTTCAGTAAGGCCTAAGTGGAGGGCGTAGTCGCAGCGGGCGGCGAGGGTGGTGTAGACGTCGATGAGGTCGCGGACGCCGGAGACCTTGGCGGAGAGGATGATCTGGTCGGGCCGGAGGCCGTAGCGCTCGGCGGCTTTGGCAGATTCGAGGGCGCTGACGACCATGGCTTCCATCATCACTTCGCGAGCGGGCCTGGGCTCGGCGAGACGGCTGTTGGCATCCATCATGCGGGTGAGGAGGGCCTGGTCCAGAGAGCCCCAGTTGACGCCGATGCGGACAGGCTTCTGGTTTTCAACGGCGCACTCGACCATGACCTGAAAATTGTCGTTGTCTTTCTTGCCGATCGATGCGTTGCCGGGGTTGATGCGGTATTTGGCGAGGGCGCGGGCGGCGGCGGGGAATTTCTTGAGGAGCAGGTGGCCGTTGTAGTGGAAGTCGCCGACGATGGGGACGTTGAGACCTTGCTGCGCGAGGCCATCGACGATGTGCGGAACGGCGGCGGCGGCGTCCTCGTTGTTGACGGTGACGCGGACGATCTCAGAGCCGGCTAGAGCCAGGGCCGCGACCTGTTCGATGCTGCCGGGAATGTCGGCCGTGTCGGTGTTGGTCATGGACTGGACGACGACCGGGACCTCCCAGCCGACGCGAACGTGCCCGATTTTGACCGTGGGTGTTTTTCTGCGCTGAATCTCCGCCATGTATGTAGTTTAACCGGTGGACGGCGTGCAGCAAAAGCGAATCGCCTGACTTTTCGCCGCGCTCGGCTTTTGAGGAATGGACGACGGCTGAGGTTTGTGGTCTTCCGCCCTTGCGCTGTCTTTTCCTCGAAGAGAGGGCGCAAGAATAAGCACGGGGCTTTTGTGGGACGAGGAGACGGATGGATTGGGCTTTGCTGTTTCCCCGGCCTCAGAAGCAGGATCTGGGGCGCCTGGCACCGGCCTTCGACGGTAGAGGGGGGTCACGGATTTTGATGTGCAAAAGGCAGCGAGTCAGCACCCGCTGGCGCGGGGATAGCGAGTTAGCAAGTTAGCAAGTTAGCGGAGTTGCGGGGGATAAGACGGTATGGGCTGTGGGGGCGGGTGAGTGGAGACAAAACGCCGGGTTGAGGTTTGTGGTCTCCAACCCTTTCGCCAGAAAAAAGGCGAAAGGATGGGGCACGGGGCTTTTGTGGGGAATCTGGCGCGAAGTTCATTTGTGGGGAATCTGGCGCGGAATTCATTATTCAAAAAGCTGAAGGGAAAATGCGGTAGTCTGGGGCGAAGACGGATGGGACAAAAAGTGCGGGGATGGGAGCGATGACCGAGGGAGGAAGTGTTGCCGTGCCGGCAGCGAAAGCGCGGACAGGGACGCAGGCGGACGGTCCTACGCTGCTGCTGCGTGGAGTGCGGAAGGCCTTTGCGGATGTGCAGGCGGTGGATGGGCTGGACCTGGAGGTGGCGCGGGGCGAATGCTTCGGGCTGCTGGGGCCGAATGGGGCAGGGAAGACGACGACCATCGAGATTTGCGAGGGGCTGACCGCGCCCGATGAGGGGACGGTGGAAGTGCTGGGGCTGAACTGGCGCACGGGAGCCGATGAGCTGCGGCAGCGGATCGGGATTCAACTGCAGGAGACGCAGTTTCCGGACAAGCTGACGGTCGAAGAGACGCTCAGGCTGTTCAGGAGTTTTTTCAGGCGCGGGATCGCGGTGGAGGAGTCGATCGAGACGGCGCAGCTTGAAGAGAAGCGCAGTTCGCGGGTGGGGGGATTGTCGGGCGGGCAGAAGCAGAGGCTGGCGATGGCCTGCGCGCTGGTGGGAGATCCGGAGCTGCTGTTTCTGGATGAGCCGACGACGGGGCTCGATCCGCAGGCGCGGCGGCACTTGTGGGACCTGGTGGATGGGCTGAAGCAGGCGGGGCGGACGATTATTTTGACCACGCACTATATGGAAGAGGCGGAGCGGCTTTGCGACCGGGTGGCAATCATGGATCATGGGCGGGTAATTGCGCTGGGGACTCCGCAACAACTGATTGCCACGGTGGGCGGGGAGGACATTGTGGAGTTTGCCGTGAGCGGCGGCGAGACGGGGAGCCATGAGGGCGGGAACGGCGTGGTGGATGCGGCACCGCTGACGGCGATTGCGGGGGTGCAGTCGCACCGCGTGGATGAAGGGCTGCACCAACTTTCAGTGAGCGAACTGCACCTGGCGGTGCCGCGGATTTTTGCCGCGCTCAAGGAACAGGGGCTGCATCTGAGCGAGTTTCGCACCCACTCGGCGACGCTGGAGGACGTGTTTGTGCGGCTGACGGGAAGGTACTTGCGCGATGAATAAGCTGGAGCTGAGCAGCCTTTATCAATTGACGATGGCGCGCTTCAGGCTGATCTGGCGCGAGCCGGAGGCGATTTTCTGGATCTTCATTTTTCCGATTCTGCTGGCGGTGGGGCTCGGGATTGCGTTCCGCAACCGGCCGGCGGATGTGCTGCAGGTGGGCGCGACGACGGAGCAACTGACGCAGGCGCTCACCCGCGACGAGGGGCTGACAGCGACGACGATGAATGAGGAAGACGGCACGCGGGCGCTGGCGACGGGGCGGATTCTGCTGCTGGCGATCCCGAGGGCGGATGGGGTGGCGTACAAGTACGACGACACGAATCCGGATGCGCGGACGGCGCGGTTGCTGGTGGATGGGGCGATTCAGACGGCGGCGGGGCGGCGCGAGGCGGTGCGCGCCGAGAACGAGCTGGTGCATGAGACGGGGGCGCGTTATATCGACTTTGTGGTGCCGGGCCTGCTGGGGATGAATCTGATGGGGTCGGCGATGTGGGGGCTGGGCTTTGCGATCGTGGAGGCCAGGCAAAAGAAGCTGCTGAAGCGGCTGGTGGCTTCGCCGATGCCGCGCTGGCAGTATCTGGCGTCGTTTCTGCTCTCGAGGCTGGCGATGCTGATCATCGAGGTTGCGGTGTTTCTGGGGTTTGCGCGGGTGGCGTTTGGAGTGCCGTTTCGCGGGTCGGTGTGGGAGCTGGGATTGCTCTGCGTGCTGACTTCGCTGGCGTTTTCCGCTCTGGGGCTGCTGGTGTCGTCGCGGGCCAGGACGATGGAAGCGGCTTCGGGATTGATGAACCTGGTGATGCTCCCGATGTGGATCTTGTCGGGAGTGTTCTTTTCGGCGACGCGGTTTCCCGCGGTGATTCAGCCGCTGGTGCGGGCGCTGCCGCTGACGGCGGCGATCGATGCGCTGCGCGGGAATATGCTGCAAGGGATGAACCTGGGACAGCTCATTGCGCAAGTGGGCATCCTGCTGGCGTGGTTCGTGGTTCCGTTTGCGGTTTCTCTGCGCATCTTCCGGTGGAGATAGCGGAAGATGAAGGCGAGTCGAGTGGAGTTAGAGCGTCCGATTCAAGAAAGTCCCGGCCGAGCATAGCTCTCCTATCGGCAGTTACCCATGGCCTTCCCATACTGGGTCAAGGAGGCAGCCTCTGTGAGTACGGAGCGAGCCTTGCGGAGGGGTGCGTGCGGTTGCGCGGGATTAACAGAGGGCAGTCTTGCCAATGGGGCGGGGCAGTCATCACGAAAGTTGTGTGATCGGACGCACATCCCAAACCTGCCTATCAGTGTCAAAGTCCACACGGACATTTTTTTCGGGGAGATGGCTGCGCCAAAAGCGCTGCGCCTAAAGGTGTAGTGTGCTTATTGGCCAGCCACGGGAGATGCAAACAGCGAATTCCCTTTTCTTTTTGTTTTTTCTGCGGAGAAATGGTCCAGAAACAGAGGAAGGGTCGGCTCATGTCTCCCTCTCAATCCCGCAACCTCAAACCCTACACACAGCTGCTGCGCCACTGGTCTGCGGATGGTGGCGATGGCTCTCGGCCCCCGTGGTTTTCACTGAAGCGAGCAGCCGGCCAAGGGGAGCCTGGAGAGGAGAAATGATGCAGAATGTCGCCGAGGAAGTTCCCGATGCCCGTGAAAGGTTGCTGATAGACCATGTGATCGCCCAGCACGAGGGCCGTCCCGGAGCACTGCTGGGAATTCTTGAATCGGTTCAGTCCGCCAATGCGCATAAATTCCTGTCGATGGGGTCGTTACGCTACATCGCGGAGAAAACAGGGATTCCTCCGGCAAGAATCTATAGCGCCGCGACCTTCTATGCGCTGTTCAACCTCGATCCGCAAGGCGATAACGTGGTCTGCGTCTGCCGCGGGACGGCCTGCCACACCAGGGGTTCTCGCGATCTGTTGCAAAAGCTGTGCCTGGGCCTGGGGCTGATCGGACAGGATCTGAGCGAGACCAACGATGCCGACAAGCTGGCGCTGACTACACCGGACCGGAAGTTCACCGTTCGCACGGTTGCCTGCTTCGGCCAGTGCGCGCTGGCGCCAGTGGTTGAAGTGAACCACCACATTCTGAGCCACGTGAATGAACGCACGCTGCAACGGGAAGTGAAAGCACTGAAGCAGGGGAGGCAGTGATGCCGCGAATTCAGGACATTGGGGCGTTCAACGCGGTACGGGAATCCGGGCTGGCCAAACTGCTGCCGGCCATTCCGCGGGTTGCAGTGGGGATGGGGACCTGCGGACGCGGCAATGGCGCGGAAGAGGTGTATCACGCCTTGAATGAGGCGATCGAACGCAGTGGGCAGGAGGTGCTGCTCGTGCCGGTGGGCTGCTTTGGCGCCTGTTTTCAGGAGCCGCTGGTAAGCGTCCGGCTGCCAGGAGCTCCGCTGGTGATGCTGCGGCGCGTACACGCCAACGATGCCACGCGCATCCTGGAGAGCCTTTTCAACCATGGAATGCCGCCTGATCTCATTTACTGCAAGCTCGAGGAATGGGATCACATTACGGGGCATTTGAAATACGGCCAGGATTATCCCGATGTGGCGCCGTGGGACGCGATTCCATTCTTCAAGGGACAAAAGAAGATTGTTCTGCGGAATTGCGGGCTGATCAGTCCCGAGGACATTGAAGAATACTTCGCAGTTGGCGGGTACCAGGCCCTCTACAAGGTGCTGATCGACGGACGCGGGGAAAGCGTGATTGAACAGATCAAGGCATCGCGGCTGCGCGGGCGGGGCGGGGCGGGCTTCCTGACCGGCAACAAGTGGGATTTTCTTGCCAAGGCCAAAGCAGATGCCAAGTACATTGTGTGCAACGCCGATGAGGGCGATCCCGGCGCCTACATGAATCGGAATGAGATCGAAGGCGATCCTCATTCTCTGCTGGAGGGCATGATCATAGGCGCTTACGTGATGGGGGCGACCGAGGGCATCGTGTATGTGCGGGCCGAGTATCCCCTGGCGGTGCGGCGGTTGAGCCGCGCCATCGAACAGGCGCGCGAATACGGGCTGCTGGGCAAGAACATCCTGGACCGCGGATTCAACTTCGATATCGAACTGGTGCAGGGAGCGGGGGCGTTTGTGTGCGGCGAGGAAACGGCCCTGATCGCTTCGCTGGAGGGCTTTGCCGGCAGGCCGCATCCCCGCCCGCCGTTTCCGGCGCAAAAAGGATTGTGGGGCAAGCCCACCAACATCAACAACGTGGAAACCTGGTGCAATGTTGCCCCGATCGTAAGCCGGGGTCCGGCATGGTTCACGGAGACGGGCAGCGTGAAGAGTCCGGGGACCAAGGTTTTTTCGCTGGTGGGCAAGATCCAGAACACGGGGCTGGTGGAGATGCCGCTGGGCACTCCGCTGCGGAACTTCATCTATGACATCGGAGAAGGAGCGATAGCCGGACGCCGCGTGAAGGCAGTGCAAACAGGAGGGCCCTCCGGGGGATGCATACCCGTGGAGATGCTGGACACGCCCGTGGACTACGAGAGCCTGGCGCATATTGGCTCCATCATGGGTTCGGGCGGCATGGTAGTGATGGACGAAGACAACTGCATGGTGGATGTGGCGCGCTATTTCGTCGAGTTCACGCATTCGGAGTCCTGCGGCAAGTGCGTGCCGTGCAGGGTGGGACTGGACAAGGCGCTCCGCGTCCTGAATTTGATCACCGAAGGAAGCGGAACCTCGGAGCACCTGAACCGGCTGGATGAGCTGGGGCGGATGATCCGCGAATGCTCTCTCTGCGGGCTGGGGCAGACGGCGCCGAATCCGGTGCTGACCACCATCCGCCACTTCCGCGAGGAGTATGAAGACCACATCATGGCCCGGCGATGCCGCGCCGGGGTGTGCCAGGAACTGGCGCTGTCTCCCTGTGAAAACAGTTGCCCGCTGCGGATGAACATTCCGCGTTTTCTGGAACTTTACCAGGAGGGCCGGCTCGAAGACGCATTCGAATCCGTCATCCTCGACAATCCACTGCCCGCGTCGACGGGGAGAGTTTGCCAGCACCCGTGCGACAACCGCTGCCGCCGGCAGTCGTTCGATGAGGTTGTCAACATGCGCGAAGTGCATCGCTTCATCGCGGACGCGATCTATCAATCCGATCGCTTTGAGGCGATGGTGGAGCGGGTCGTGGCGCACAAGCTGGAGCCCACAGGGCACAAGGTTGCCGTGGCCGGCGCCGGCCCGACGGGCCTGACGGCCGCGTTCTATCTGGCCTTGCTGGGGCACGACGTGACGATCTTCGAGGAGCGCGGCGAGGCGGGCGGGATGCTTCGCTTCGCCATTCCGGAGTACCGGCTGCCCAAGGCCGTGCTGCGGCGCGAACTGGAACTGATCGAGAGAACCGGCGTGAAGATGGTGTTCAACACCAGGGTGGGATTCGATCTTCCGCTGAACGAAATGGCAAGCCAGTTCGATGCGGTGTTTCTCTCCATCGGCACGTGGAAGGAATCCTGGCTCTACCTTCCCGGGACGGAGTTGAAGGGCGTCTATCCGGCTCTGCCGTTCCTGGAATCCGTGGCCAAGCAGGAGAAGGTGCGTTCCGGTTTCAGAGTTGCGGTGATTGGCGGCGGCAACGCGGCCATCGATTCGGCGCGCACCATGCTGCGCAAGGGCGCCGCGGTAACCATCCTCTACCGGCGCGAACGCAACGACATGCCCGCAATCGACGAGGAGATTCAGGCGGCCGAGGACGAAGGCGTGCGGTTTGAGTTTCTAGCCGCGCCGCACCGTATTCTAGGCGATGCCGATGGGAATGTGAAGGCCATCGAGATGGTGAAAACGCGGCTGGGAGAATACGATAAATCGGGGCGCAAGCGGCCGATTCCCACCGACGAGGTGCAGCGCTTTGCATGCGACAGCGTGATCCTTGCCGTGGGCGAGACGTTCGATCTGGACTTCTGCCGCGCGTCCGGCCTGGAGCTCAAAGAGGAAGGCACGATCGTGGTGGATCGCCTCTCGCTGGAGACCAGCCGGCCTGGTTTCTATGCAGGCGGCGACGTGATTACCGGCGCATCGAACGTATCCAACGCCATGGGCGGGGGCAAGCAGGCGGCGCAAAAGATCGATGAGCGCCTGATGGGCGGAGGACGCTGGAAACGGCTCTTTCCGCAGTTCGAATATAGCCGCCAGGCGCCGGGAGAACCGAGCCTTAGCCGCCGCCACACGGCTCACGCCGTGCCCGCGGAGGTTCGGGTTCGCTCGCAGGAGGAAGTGGTTGCCGGCCTCGACGCGAAAGAGGCGCTGGAGGAAAGCCGCCGTTGCCTTCGTTGCGATCTGCGAGCCGCTGTGATTGCCGATTGAGAAAGGAGCGCCGCATTGCCGACCAAAACGATTTCCGTCCGAATTGATGGCGAATTAGTGACCGCGCAGGAAGGGCAGTCGATTCTGGAAGCGGCCCGCGCCAACGGGAAGCAGATTCCGACGCTCTGCTATCTGAAGGGACTGAGCGCGGTGGGAGCCTGCCGGGTGTGCATTGTGGAGCTGGCGGGCACCGACCGGCTGCTCCCGGCCTGCACAACTCCCATCCAGGAGGGCATGTCGATCAAGACCACCTCGGCCAAGCTCACGCTCTACCGGCAGATGGCGGTCGAGTTGTTGCTGGTGGAGCGCAACCACATCTGCTCGGCATGCGTATCCAACAGTCATTGTGAGCTGCAGGCGCTGGCGCAATCGCTGGGCGTCACCCATGTGCGCTACTCCTACAACAATCCGCGCGTGCAGGTGGATATGACCCACCCTCGCTTCGTCCTCGATCACAACCGGTGCATCCTGTGTACGCGCTGCGTGCGGGTGTGCGCTGAAGTGGAAGGAGCGAATGTGTGGGAGGTTGCATCGCGCGGCATCTATTCCCGCATCGTCAGCGATCTGAGGGAGGATTGGGGGCAAACGCGGAACTGCACCGGCTGCGGCAAGTGCGTGCAGGCGTGCCCTACAGGAGCGCTTGCGGAGAAGGGCTTTTCAGTCCACGAAATGGTGAAGCAGAGCGATGGGGTCACCCGGTTGGCGCTGCAGAGAGCGCACCAAGCGGGCAGTCCTTTCCGGTAAGAGGCTACTGCTTTGCCCCTGGCGCGGAGTTTCGATCGGCCGTCTCCGCGCCTGGCCTGGGAAGAGCGGAAGGCCCGGGCCTTGCGCAGCGCGGCTTTCAGCCCGCTTCGGCCATTTGTTGGACCGCCGGTTCCAGATGACTCCATGGTCTTTGTCGAGATAACATGAACGCTCGCAACCAATGCTGAGTGGCAATCGAGAGTTTATTCTGCACTCAGCAAGTTCCAGAGAGGACCCGGATGAGACTCTCTTTGATTTGCATTCATCTACTGGGCGTCAACTAGGAACGCGGAGCGTCGGAAACGTCGCGGAGCATTCGCGGCATGCGCCATGGGTCGCGCACGAAACTGGGGGGTAACATGTTCACAAAGTCAGGACACCAACTTGTACGACGGGCGATCATAACAGTTGGCATACTTCTCTTTGGGCCGTTTGGCTCTGGCCAGAAGGATTACCAAACTTGGCGACGTCCTGAGGTCCAGGTGCCAATCTCTCTCGCGGTTGGTACTGTGCGGACCCCTCCATTTCACGTCAAGAAAGCGCGCTATGCCGTCATCATCCAGGTAGCAAAGCGGCTTCCTTTCGATAATCTAAAGTGCATGATAGGCGCACCTGTGTGGCGAGGCGAGGTCACCCACTGCAGCGGGGACAGTCTTCTTCAGGCGGAGTGGACACTACTAAGCGAAGATAGGCACGTTGTAGCTCAAGGCTCCGCCCCCGGGGGGACAAGTTTTGTATTTCTAAGTGACTATTTGCTCAAATACATCGGCAACTTTAAGGGGGAGCCCGGCAAGACTTATACCCTCGAGGTCAAGTTTACGAAAGACGGTTCTCCACTCAACGTATGCGATCCTCAATTGATCGTCATGCGAGCCGGAGCGTTTGACTAAATCGATTAGACTCGGCCGCGGGAAGCATCATGACGGGCGGGTGACCCAGGTCTCGGGATGCTGTCCCTCGCCAAAATCCCATCCGCGTGGGAAATGCGCATGCGCCCGGAATGCAGCAGGCAATTTAAGGGTTGTCCCTCGACGGGCGGCCCACCCTTGACTTGTCACCTAGGAGGGTGAGCGCCGACTGACGATCCGGGAAGGCGCCCACCACTTAAGGTCTCAAATGTGCGCAGCGAGGCTCTGCCGTCGGAGGATGCGGCCGGCAGGCGGGCAACTCATGCCCGCCTGCCGGTTTGACGTTGCATCAGAATGTAAACTTCGACCCGAACTGGAACTGACGCGGGGTGTTGGAGGTGCTGTAAATCTGGCCGAAATTCACATAGCCGGAGGATGGCGAGGATACATTCGGCGCTGAAAACTGCGCCTTGTTGGTGACGTTGTAGGAAGAGATCTCGAAACGCAGCTCTCTCTCTTTTCCGATCGTGAAGCTCTTGAACAGAGACAGGTCCAGCTCCTGGGCGCCCATGGTGCGGACGTTGTCGAGGAATTCCGGCGCTGTTCCTGGGACAAAAGGGCTGGCCGGGGTGGTGAAGCAGGTGGGAGTGAACCACTCCGTCGCCGTATGGGGCGCGCCCTTGCTGGGATTGCAGGCCATGTTGGTGCGCTGATTGAAGTAACCGAACGGCGCGCCCACGACCGGCGCGGCGATGGGAACGCCATCGCTGAGATAGACAACTCCATTGGCTGTCCAGTTGCCCAGGATAGCATTGCTCACGCCGTTGAGATCCAGCGCGCGGCCCTTGCCCATGGGCAGATCGTAGGACACCTGCGAGGTGAATTGGAACTTCACTTCCTGAGGGCTTACCGAGTGCTCGAAGTTCATGTTCTTCCAGTCCTGTGGCGAACCATTGTGGAAGCCGACAAACCCCAGCGGAGGCTGGCTGTCGTCGGTGATCAGCTTGGCCCAGGTGAACGAGGTCAGGGTCGTGAAGTGCTGGGTCAGGCGTTTCTGCAGCTTGGTCTGCAGGGAGCTGTACTCAGAGTCGCCGCCTGGATAGCCATGGATGGCGACGCCGCTGCCGCAGCAAGCTCCGCCGCTGCCGAACTGCGGAAACTGCTGCAGCGACACCCACAGCGGCACGGTGGCCTGACCATAATAGAAGTTTGTCGATGGCTGAATGACCGCCCACTGATTAGGCACCATGGTGTTGACCAGTGCTGTCTGGTATTTTGCGATGGCGCCTAGATCGAGCTGGTTCAGATCTTCTGAGCCCAGCGGCAGAAACAGGCCTCGGCTGCCCACATAGCCGGCGCTGAGCGTGAAGCCATGCGAGAAGTTGATCTCCCAGCCCAGGTTGAAGTTGTAGGTGGTCTGGGTGCGCTGGGAGTGGAACATGGTGCTCAGCGGGGAGCCAAGGTCGGTGGCCAATCCCTGCGACGAGCCGATGATTTGTGTGACGCCCGCCGGGAACGGATTGCTGAGCGAGTAGGGGCCCGTGGGGCTGGGCGCGGGGCCCCCGGGCGAACCTGGATCCAGGCTGCTCCCGTAGAGTACCGAATTGCCCAGGTTGGTGCCGCCGTTGAATGGGTTTGTATTCCCATCCTTGTTCCAGCTGGTGGCATTCCAGTTGGTCGAAGACGAGAAGCCGTCGCTGTTCTCTCCGACGCCGCTGACCATTTGCGCGCTGGGGCCATAGTAGAAGCCCGCGCCGCCGTGGACGACGAGGTTCTTGCCCGGCTGCCAGGCAAAGCCCAGGCGGGGACCGAAGTTGGTCAGGTTGGTGGTAAAGGGAGAGCGGTTGCCGCTGCTGGCGAAGACCTCGCCACCGGTATACGAGACGCCGTTGGTCGAGCCCTGCGCCGTTGGATCGAAGTACTCCAGGCGGTTGTGGCGCTCCGTCTTGCCGCCAAAGATATCCCAGCGAACTCCCGCGGTGATGGTCAGCGACGGGCTCAGATGGTAGGTGTCCTGAATGAAGGTGGCGTAGTAGGGGCTGGATTCGGCGACGAACAAATCCTTGGTGAAGTTGCCGCCTTCACTTCCCGGCGACGTTCCCATGCCCATCAGGAACGAGGCAAAGTCGCTGCCTCCCACGGGCGAGGCTGCGCCGGTGGTCTGGTCGGTGGCGGAAAAGTCGAAGTAGTAGTTGCCGGAGGGTGAGCCCGGCTGGCCCACGTTCATGAAGCGCTTCATGTACTCGAAGCCGGCGCCGATCTCGTGCTTGCCCTTCACCTTGGTGAGGCTGGCAATGGCGTCGCTGTTCTCGCTGGCGAACTGGAAGGTGTTATCGCAGCAGGTGCCGCCGATGGCCCCGCCCACGTCGTTGAAATTCATCAGGGGAAGGTTTTTGTAGACTTGCTGCGCGGCCAGCGAGGAGGGAAATCCCAGGGTGGTGATGTCGAACCCATTTTGCGCAGGGTCGCCTCCCTGGTTCTCATAGTGGCGCGTGAAGGAGTAGCGCAGTTGCAGGACCGTGGTCGGGTTCAGGGTCAGGTCGTCCCCGACGATCACATTGCGCGCATTGGTCACGTTCTGGGCGTAGTCCGGATCCCACATGTTGCCGAAGGCGTTGAAGGTCGCGTTCAGCGTCCGGGTAAAGGAGAAGCGGCCAAAGATACGCTGCATCTCGCTCTTGTAGTAGTCCATGCGAATGTCGAACTTATGCCCGGTGGTCGGGTCCAGGCCGGGAAGATAGAGGTTATTGATGGCGCCGTACGGGGACGCGGCCGTGGCTGCTTCGCAGGTGCTGGGGCTGGGCTGGTTGCATTTGGGGAACATGGAGAGATATTTCAACGCGGCGGGATTGGGGTTGGCGATCTTGTTGCCGGCCAGCGGCTGACGCGTTCCGGCCAGCGGCCCGGTGGCGACGTCGGGCTGGGTGGGGTCGTAGATGGTGTAGTTGTCGGCCGAAAAATCGCCCGTCCGCTCCGCGGTGGTGGGAACAGAGAAGTAGTTTGATCCGTCAAACAGCTGCTGCTGCGTGGCTTCATAATCGCCAAAGAAGAACAGTTTCTTGTGCAGGATGGGCCCGCTGATGGAACCGCCTTCCTGGTAACGATGAAAACTGGGCGGCGTGTTGGCGGCGCCGCTGGCCAACTGGCTTTGCTTGTTGAACCAATCGTTGGCCGCCAGAATGTCGGGCCGGAAGATGCCGAAGGCGTCGCCATGGAATGAGTCGCCGCCGGATTTGCTCACCAGGCTGATGACCCCCGCGCCGCCGCTCTGGTAGGAAACCGGGGTATTTTGCGTCTCGACACGATACTCGTCCACGCCATCCTCGGGAATCTCGGACATGGGCATGATGGCGGCGATATTGTTTTCGGCAATGCCCAGGGGGCTGCCGTCGAGCATGTAATAAACCGAGCCGACGACGGCGCCGTTGATGCTGTAGGACGACACATCGATTCCCGGGCGCCCGCTCGAGATGTTGATGATGGCCTCGGAATTGGAGGAGTTGGGCGAGCCGTTGGCCGGGCTGACGCCGGCGCTCAGTTGCACCAGATCGTAGACGTTGCGCGAAAAGAGCGGAACGCGATCGATGGTTTCGGCGCCGATCAGCTGACCGACCGTCGAGTTGTTGGTGTCAATGATCTCCGCGCTGCTTGAAACGGTCACTACCTCGTTGATGCTTCCCACCTGCAGCGCGATGTTGAGGGCGGTGACCTGGTCGACGCTGACCGTGACGTTATCCTGGGCGACAGCCTCAAAGCCCTTCGAACTGGCCGTAACCCGATAGCTGCCCGGGTTGAGGGAGACGAAGGAATAGAATCCGGCCCCGGTGCTCACCGTCGACTGGGAGACTCCGGTGGCGTGGTCGAGCGCGGTCACCCTGGCCCCTGGTACGACGGCGCCGGTGGGGTCGGTGACGGTGCCGTTGATGCCGCCGCGGCCGGCCTGGGCCCAGGCGGCTGTTCCGGCCGCCAGGAGAAGCATCCAGATACAGAGGAAAATGCGCAGGAACGAGGTAGTTGCTTTGGTGTTCATTTTGGCCATCTCCAATCAAATTGTTGACATTCAAACGATTGAATAGTAAAAAGCAAATTTAGGAGCAAATTTTTCGGGTGTCAAGGGAAAAATCGGAAGGCTTAGTTTTTGTGTAGTTTGTCGCTTCTCAGTATTGGACATCGCGGCGGCCATGGGCCTCTGGAACACCCTGGTTGTGGGGGATGGGCGGTTTTGCCTCTCGGCGCCCTGCCGGACGCGCCAGCCACCACGGGAAGTTGCGGGCAGGGCAGCTGTGGCAGAATAGCGCAAAGCCACCGTGCCCTGGAGACAAAAGGCAGCAACGCGCGGGAGGAAGAGAGTTGGCACAACGCAGATCCGGTCATGTGACCTTGCTGGATGTTGCCCGCGCCTGCGGGTTCTCGGTGTCCACGGTATCGATAGTGCTCAGCGAGGCGCCTCTTTCACAGAATGTCGCGGAGAAGACACGGCAGCAGATCCGGGCCATGGCCCAGCAGCTTGGGTACCATCCCGACGCGTTTGCACGGTCCTTGCGGCGGCGGCGCAGCCAGACCATCGGAGTGCTGGCCTACGATCTTTCCGATCCTTACTGCATCCCCATCGTGCGGGGGATCCAGGCGGGTTTGCAGCCGGCCAGCTACCTGCCGCTGCTGATGGACGCACAGACCGAGCGGGGACGGTTCGACAGCTATCTGGAGATGATTCTGGAGCGGCGCGCGGAAGGTGTGATCGTGATCGCCAGCTGGGTGTTCGATGAAACCAACCTGCTGAGCGACGTCGAGAAGAACAACGTTCCCATTGTGATCGTAAGCCGCGATCTAACCGAACGCGGGGTGAGCTCGGTGCTGGTGGACAACGAAGCGGGAGGCGCAATGGCCATGCGCCACCTGCATGAACTCGGACATCGCAGGATCGCGGTGATCCGTGGACCGGAAGAGCTGTTTGACAGTGCGCCCCGCTGGGCCGGGGTGCAGGGTGCGGCGGCGGCAGCCGGCATCCAACTGGATCCGCGCCTGGTGTTCCAACTGCCAAGCCTGGCGGACCCTGCCTCAGGCTTTGAGGGCGGACTGGATTGCGCGCGGCGGATGCTGGCGTCGGGCCGCGCATTCACCGCCGTGCTTGCGTTCGACGATTTGACGGCGCTGGGCGTGGTGCGAGGCCTGATGGGCGCCGGGTTGCGGGTGCCTGAGGATTGCTCAGTGCTGGGCTTTGACGACGTGCTGCCGGCGGCAGTGGCGACGCCGGGGATTACCACCATCCGCCAGCCGCTGCGGGAGATGGGACTGCTGGCGGCGGAATGGGTGGTAGAGGCGATCGAGGCGCGCGAGCATAGACGAGAGCAGACAGCGCGTTTACATCGGGCGCCGCCGGAACTGGTGGTGCGGATGTCCTCAGCCGGCCCGGCAGGAAGGACGAAGCGAGTTGGAGGGCGGCGTGACGAGGGGACTTGACAGGACGTTCAAATTGGGAGATATTCCCAATGTTCAAACGATTGAATCTGGATTCCTCCGCGGAGATTCCATCCATTGTCAGAGTGATGCACAAACCCGGGTAGACAATCCCAGCCTGGTTCGAACAAGAGGTACAGGTGCTTATGAATAAAAGGATGCTGATTTGCTTTCCGCTTTTTTTGGCGCTGCCGCCGATTCTTCCGGCGGGAATCGTAACGCCTTTGCGCGAAGGGTGGCAGTTACAATCGGCCTGCAAGCTGCAGGCCACGGGCGACTGCGCCAGATTTTGGGCACGACTTATCCGATCGGCCACATTTTTGCGAACATGCCGATGGCGCAGGACAGCCCATACCGGTGCGGCTGGTGGTATCGCACGGAGTTTACGGCGCCGGCTGCAGCGCATGAAGGCGAGCGCCAGTGGGTGCACTTTGGGGGCATCAACTACCGGGGCGACGTGTGGCTGAACGGGCACAAGATCGCGGATACAACGAAGGTTGCGGGCGCCTATCGCACGTATGACTTCGATGTTACTGAGTTTCTGAAGCCCGGTAAGTCGAATGTGCTGGCGGTGGAGACCTTTGCGCCCACGGAAAAGGATCTGGGCATCAATTGGGTGGATTGGAATCCCTGTCCGCCGGATAAGGATATGGGTTTGTGGGGCGCCGTCGATCTGGTCACCACTGGCGCGGTGACTTTGCGTTCGCCGCTGGCGGTGACGCACTTCCATGACAGCACGCTCAGTTCCGCGGAGCTGACGGTTTACGCCGAGTTGCACAACGGCAGCGATCGCGCGGTAAAGGGCGTGGTTGAGGGTACAGCGGCCGGAGTGAAGTTTGAGCAGCCGGTGGAGCTGGCGGCGCATGAGGACCGGAGCGTTGCATTCACGCCGGAGCAGTTTCCGCAACTGCGCATTCGCGATCCCAAGCCGTGGTGGCCGCACCAGATGGGGGAGCCGCATCTGGAGCGCCTGACGATGAGCTTTCGAGCGCCAGGCCAACTGGCGGATGAGCAGAGCGTGGAGTTCGGAATTCGCGAGATTACCTCTGAGCTTACGGTGAACGGAAGCCGGCTGTTTCGGGTGAATGGGAAGCCGATCTTGATTCGCGGCGGTGGGTGGTCGCAGGATATGCTGTTGCGGACCGATGAGGGCCGGTTGCGCGACCAGTTCCGGCTGGTGCGGGATATGAATCTGAACACCATTCGCCTGGAGGGCAAGCTGGACACGGATGAGTTCTTTCATCTTGCCGATGAGCAGGGCGTCCTGGTGATGGCGGGCTGGTGCTGTTGCGATCACTGGGAGCACTGGAAGGACTGGACCGCGGAGGACCTGACGATTGCCACTGCGTCGTTGCGGGCGCAGATGCTGCGGTTGCGGCACCATGCAAGTCTGCTGGTATGGCTGAACGGCAGCGACAACGCTCCGCCGGCAGACGTGGAGCGCGCCTATCTGAATGTGGAAGCGGAGACGCATTGGCCGAACCCGGTGCTTTCGGCGGCGTCGGCGCAGGTGACTGCGGGCGGAGGCGAAAACGGGGTGAAGATGACGGGGCCGTACGATTACGTTGCGCCCAGTTACTGGTATCTGGACAAGCAAAACGGCGGGGCGTACGGATTCAACACGGAGACCAGCCCTGGACCGGCGATACCTTCGCTTGCGAGCCGGGAAAAGTTTTTGCCCGATGCGCAGGCGTGGCCTCCGACGGCGACGTGGAGTTATCACTTTGGCGGCGGGGAATTCACCAATCTGAAAGTCATGGATGCGGCGATGGCAGCCGTCTACGCGAAGCCGCAATCCGCGGCCGACTATGAGCGGGTGGCGGGGACAATGGAGTACGACTCCGAGCGCGCCATGTTCGAAGCTTACAGCAGAAACAAGTACGCGTCGACAGGGGTGATTCAATGGATGCTGAACAACGCGTGGCCCTCGATGATCTGGCACCTGTATGACTATTACCTCGATGCAGGGGCGGGATATTTCGGGACCAAGAAGGCATGCGAGCCTGTGCACATCCAGTATTCCTACGACGATCGTTCGATTGTGGTGGTGAACAGCACGTATCAGTCCATTGCCGGACTTCATGCAAGCGTGCAGGTTCACAACGTGGCGTGGAAGGAACTGTACAGCGCAGAGGCGCCGGTGGATGCGGGAGTGGACAGTTCGCAAATTGTGTTCACGGTTCCGGAGAGCCTCTACTCCGGCGCGGAAAGGATCTTCTTCATCGACTTGACTCTGACGGATGGCGCGGGCAAGGTTTTTAGCCGCAACTTCTACTGGGTGCCTGGAACGCTGACCACCTTCGATTGGCCGAGGACCGACTATACACACACGCCGGCCGCGCGCCATGAAGACCTGACCGCGCTCGCGAACCTGCCGCCAGCCAAACTGGTTGCGCATGCGGAGTTGGAGAAGACTGCGCGAGGACGGGAGTTACGCGTTGAGCTCGAGAACCCGTCCATGGCGCTTGCTTTTCAGGTCAGCGCCGCGGTGCGCACACAGTCCGGCGGACTGATTGCTCCGGTAATCTGGTCGGACAACTGGATTGAGCTTGTTCCGGGAGAGAAACGCGTGCTGACCGCGCTGTTGCCGGAAAGCGGCGCTGGCGCGCCCGTCGTGCAGATCGAAGGCTGGAACATCGCCCCGGAAACCATCACACCCAATGCTGCCATTGCGGCACACTGAGGATACGCGTGGCAGACGCTCAAGGAAACGCGCAACCAAGAGCCATCGGCCTCCATCGCACGCTCGGCCTGTGGAACCTCATCATCATCGGCATGGTCATTATCCAGCCGACGGCGCCCATGGGGATCTACGGCGTCATCAGCAACAAGGCCCATGGCCATGTGGTTACCACCATCCTCATCGCCATGGTCGCCATGCTGTTTACGGCCATAAGCTATGGCCGCATGGCGCGCGTCTATCCCAGCGCCGGGTCAGCTTACACATACGTCGGCCAGGAGATGCACTCGGCCGCCGGCTATATTGTCGGCTGGGGCATGGTGATGGACTATCTGATCAACCCGCTCATCTGTACGGCCTTCTGCGCCAAGGCCGCCATGAATATCCTCCCCGGCCTCTCCTTCTACGTCTGGATTCTCTTCTTTGCGGCTCTCTTCAGCTGGTTGAACCTGCGCGGCATCAAGACCTCGGCCCAGTTGAATGAGGCCCTGTGCGCCGGCATGGTGGTTGTTGTCCTCCTGTTCCTGGGTTGCGTCATCCGCGCGGTGCTGCACATTCACCACGACCCGGGATTCTTTACCCATCCCTTTTACGAGCCAGGCAGCTTCCACCCGTCGAGCGTCTTTGCCGGCACATCGGTGGCCGTGCTCACCTACATCGGCTTCGATGCCGTCTCCACGTTCTCTGAGGAGGTTCGGAATCCGCGCCGCAACATTATGCTGGCCACGGTTCTGGTGTGCCTGATCACCGGCGTCCTCTCCGGGATGGAAGTCTATGCGGCGCAACTGATATGGGGATCGAAGCCCTTCCCCAGCGATCAGGTCGAGTCGGCCTTTGCCATGGTCTCGCGTCAGGCCGGCGGCGCGATTCTCTTCCAGATCATCAACTTCACGCTGCTGATCGCCAACATGGGCTCAGGAATGGGTTCGCAACTGGCCGCCGGACGACTCCTCTACGGCATGGGACGGGGCAACGCGCTGCCCAAATCGTTTTTCGGCGTCATCGAGCCCAAACGCCGCATTCCGCGCAACAATATCCTGGCTGTGGGAGCCTTTGCGCTGGTCGGAGCCGGTCTGCTGGAGTTCTTCTCAAACAAGCTGGGCGGAGGCGCCTACGAGATCGGCGCCGAGTGTCTCAACTTCGGCGCCTTTGTCGCCTTCATGGGCGTCAATGCCGCCGCCTTCGTCCACCATTGGCGGCATGAGAAGAGACGGAATCTGGGCGGCTACATCGTGCCCACTCTGGGCTTCGTGATCTGCTTTTTCATCTGGAGACATCTCAGCTTCCCGGCGCAGGTGCTGGGCTTCACCTGGATGGGCGCAGGCATCCTTTACGGGGCGATTCGCACCCGCGGCTTCCGTTCCGAACTAGTCACCTTTGAGGTTCCTTCAGACGTGGCGTAACAGGCCGGGCGCCTCATCATTGCCGCGCCGCTTCCTTGCCGCCGCGCATGCGAAGAATCGCATTCCGCGTAACAGCGTGCTGCTCATCGGCGCCATCTGCCTGGCGGGCGCACTGGTCTTCAGCGCGATGGCATCGCGTGGACCCTCTTGACAAAAGGGGGGTTCGCGGCGTAAAAAATATGACTGGCAGTCGAGATTGCCTGACAATCGTTTATGAATAGCAGTCAAGTTATTCGTTCGACCACTCCCGCCGATGCTCTTGCGCCCGGAGCGGTGCCTCGTTCGTCCGGCATTGGACGCCGTGAGCGGCGCGCCGCGGAGACGCGTGTGCGGCTGTTCCGGTGCGCGCTTCAACTCTTTGCTGAGCGGGGGTTCCCCAACGTCACCGTAGAAGACATTACCGAAGCCGCGGACGTGGGCAAGGGGACTTTCTTCAATTACTTCGAGACCAAGGATCATGTGCTGGGCGTGATGGCCGAGATTCAGCTTGGCAAGGTGAGAGAAGCGGCTTCGACGGCCAAGCAAACCAAGCGGACGGTTCATTCCGTGCTGCACCGGCTGGTGCTGTGTCTGGCCGAGGAACCCGGACGCAGTCCCAGCCTCGCTCGCGCAATGATCTCATCGTTTCTGGCCAGTGAGGGTGTTCGCGGCATGATTGAACTCCAGATGCACGAGGGCCGCAAGATGATCGCGGAGGTCGTGGCGGCGGGGCAAGAGCGTGGAGAGATCGACTCACGCCTGGACAAGGACAAGGTTGCGCTTCAACTGCAACAGGCGGTCATGGGAACGGTACTGCTGTGGTCGCTGCATGGGAAGCCAGCGCTCGCAGCGTGGATCGAAGACAGCTTTCAACAATTTTGGAGGGCGATCGCCCTCCGCGGTCAAGAGCAGGGACTATGAGATCCAGATTTTGCATCGGGGTTCTTCTTGCGCTGGCGTGCCTGATTGTTGGCCCGATCACAGGGCCGCTCACAAGTGCGATTTGCGCGGCGCAGCAATCGTCGCCGTACCGCCTGACGCTCGAGGATGCGATACAAAAGGCGCTCGAAGCCAACCTGAGCGTGCTGGCTGCCGGCACAAGGGTGGAAGAGGCCGAGGGAACACGCACGCGCCGGTTGTCGGCCGCGCTGCTTCCGCGCATCAACGCACAAACCTACGCCAATGTACAGAACCGCGACCTGCGCGCCTTCGGGCTCTCGTTGCCGGGCTTCCCGATCCCCAACGTTGTGGGACCGTTTTCGAACTACGATTTTCGTGTCTATGCGCAGCAGAATATTTTCGATCTGGAAAGTTATCGCGGGCTGAAGGCGAGCGAGCGGGCGCTCGACGCGGGCAAGATGGATTACCAGGATGCGAGGGATCTTATCGTTCGCTCGATTGCCGGGCTCTATCTGAACGCGCAGTCTGCCGCGGCGCGCGCGGATGCGGCCCAGTCGCGAGTGACGGATTCAAACACCCTGTTCAGGCTGGCCAAGGACAAGCACGACGCGGGGACGGCGACGGGCGTGGACGTGCTGCGCGCCGAGGTGCAGCTTGCGAACGACAGGCAGGCGTTGCTGGTGGCCGAGAACCAGTTGAAACAGTCGCTGCTGTCGCTTGCACGGAACCTGGGCATGAGTCCGGACACGCCTTTGGAACTGGCCGAGCCGCTCCGTTACCAGGCCCTGGCCCAGCCTGAAGCCGAGACGCTGGTGCCCGCGGCGCTGCTGACGCGCGCCGATTACCTTTCGCTTGCCAGCCAGCGGCAGAGCCTGGCGGAGCAGGAGCGCGCCAATCGAGCCCGTTTCTATCCAAAGCTGAGCATCAACGGCAACTTCGGCGAGATCGGACGGAGCATTGGCAGTGTCGCGAGCACAGGCCTGATTCAAGGCCAGATCGACTTCACGGTCTTCGATCGCGACCGCAAAGGGGAGGCGCAGGAGCTTGCCAGCCGCATGAAGCGGATCGACGATCAGATTGCCGATTTGCGGCGGGGGATCGAAGAGGATATCCGCGAAGCGCTGCTGAATCTGGATTCCGCGGCAGAGCAGGTAGCTGTTGCCAGGGAAGGGCAGGAGCTGGCGCAGCGGGAACTGGAACTTGCGCAGGATCGTTTTCAGTCGGGCACGGCCAACAATGTTGAGGTGGTTACCGCCCAGGATGAACTTGCCCGCGCGCAGGAGAACTATATTCTTGCCGTTTCCAGTCATGTGGATGCAAAGTTTGCGGTTGCTCGCGCGATGGGCGATACGGAGAAGAACATTTTGCAATTCACGGGGAATCCTTAAGCGGTTTTTCTCAGAGGGCCGCAACCCGGATTCCCGCTTGCGAGGTTCAATGCTATGAAGCGACTTATCCTTGTTCTGATCTTGTTAGGCGCGGCAGTTACTGCCGGCTTTTATCTGTACCCACGGCTGATCAAGAAGCCGGCGCCTGTGAATCAGCTCACGCTCTCCGGAAACATTGAAGCGCATGAGAGCCTGGTGAGCTTCAAGGTGCAGGGGCGGATCATCGACTTGCCGGTCGAGGAAGGCCAGCAGGTTGAGCGAGGGGCATTGCTGGCGCGCCTGGAAGACGCCGACTTCAGGCAGAAGGTGCGGATCGACGAGGCCACGGTTCGCGTGCGCGAGTCCGATCTTTCGCTCACGCTGGCGGGAACACGGGAGCAGGAAGTGAGGGCGTCGCAGCAATCCATGATCGATGCGCAGGCCGATCTGGAAGAGAAGAAGCTGGACAACGATCGCGCGCAGCGCCTATACAGCAAAGACGAGATATCCGCGCAGGACCGCGACTTGGCGGCAACCGCCCTGAAGCGCGCAGAGGCGGTTTTCAAGGCAGCGCAACAGCGTTACAACGAGGCTGTAGAGGGCAGCCGGAAGGAAGATATTGCGATTGCGCGCGCGAATCTGAACGAGGCCAACGCAAATCTCGGTTTGAGCCGAGTGAATCTGGGTTACACGAATCTGCGCGCGCCTTCCAGCGGCGTGATCACGGTGCGTCAGGCGGAGTTGGGAGAGGTGGTCGCCCCGGGGTCTCCGGTGGTCACGCTTGCCGACCTGGATCACATCTGGCTGCGGGCTTATATCGCGGAGAACGATCTGGGCAGCATTCACTGGGGCCAGGACGCAGCCGTCACCACAGATACCTATCCGGGCAAACAGTACCATGGGCGCATTTCGTTTATCTCATCGAATGCTGAATTCACGCCCAAGAGTATTCAGACCTACAAAGAGCGGGTCACGCTGGTCTACCGGATCAAGATCGATATCGACAATCCCAATCACGAGCTAAAGCCCGGCATGCCCGCCGATGCTCACATTGATCTGGCCGCGGCCAGGCCGGAGGCACAGACCTCGGGATCTGCGCCGGCCAAGCGATGACGGAGCAGCTCCAATCCGCGAACAGGTCCGCTATCAAGGCCGAAGGGCTGACGAAGAGTTTTCCGGGCGTGCGCGCTGTGGAAGCGCTGAGCTTTGATGTGCGCGCCGGGGAGATCTTTGGCCTGGTCGGTCCCGACGGGGCAGGGAAGACGACCACGCTGCGGATGCTCGCGGGCGTCATGCCGCCCGATGCAGGCAAAGCCACGGTTGCCGCCTTCGATGTGGTCCGCGATCCGGAGGGCGCCAAGCACGCTCTCAGTTATATGCCGCAGCGTTTCGGTCTTTACGACGACCTCACCGTGGATGAAAACATCCGTTTCTACGCCGACCTGTTCGGAGTGAGGCGGGCTGAGCGTGAAGAGCGTTCCACAGAACTGCTGAAGGCAGCGGGGATGAGCGAATTCCGGAAGCGGCTGGCAGGGAAGCTTTCCGGCGGCATGAAGCAGAAACTGGGCCTGGTCTGTGCGCTCATTCATCGCCCCAAGGTGATCCTGTTGGATGAGCCGACCACTGGTGTCGATCCCATCTCTCGCCGCGACTTCTGGCGCATACTCTATGAGCTCATCGCGGAGGGCGTGGCGATCCTCATCACGACTGCTTACCTTGACGAAGCCGAGCGCTGCCATCGCGTGGCGCTGCTCAATCAGGGCAAGCTGCTGTTTTGCGACACGCCGGCGAACCTCAAGGCCAGGATAGGCAAAGACGTATTGTCCGTGATCGCGCCGGAGCCACGCAGATTGCGCAGTGCACTCGAGCACGCGGACGGAATCTCAAGCCTTGTGCTGACCGGCGACGGGCTGCACGTAGTCGTTGACGATGCGGCCCGGCGCATTCCGGAGTTTGAGGCCCGCCTGAAGAGCGCGAACGTGCCCTTCGACGCGATTCATCAGGTAGCGCCAACGATCGAGGACCTGTTTGTGGATGCGGTGGCGGGTGGAGCATCGTCCCATGCCTGAACAAGAGACTTCAGTCGCGGTGGAGAACCTGGTGAAGCGATTCGGCGATTTTGTGGCCGTGGACCGGATCAATCTTGATATACGCAAAGGTGAGGTCTTCGGCTTTCTCGGACCGAACGGAGCCGGCAAGTCCACCACCATTCGCATGCTCTGCGGTCTGCTGAAGCCAACCTCGGGCCGGGCGCGGGTTGCGGGATACGATGTGGCCCGTGAGCCCGAAGCCGTGCGCCAGAACATCGGCTACATGTCGCAGAAGTTTTCTCTCTATAACGATTTGAAGGTGATCGAAAACATAAGGCTATTCGCCGGCCTTTATAGCGTGACTCCCGGCAAGCTCAAGGAACGGATTGAATGGGCACTGGCGATGGCGAACCTCAAGGGCCGGGAGAACCTCATCACCGGGACTCTTCCCGGCGGATGGAAACAGCGGCTGGCGCTGGGCTGCGCGGTGCTGCACAAGCCGCCGATCATCTTTCTGGACGAGCCCACTTCCGGCGTCGACCCCATTTCGCGGCGCCAGTTCTGGGATCTCATTCACCAGATGGCGGAAGAGGGCGTTACTGTTTTTGTGACCACGCATTACATGGAGGAGGCTGAATACTGCAACCGCCTGGCGCTGATTTTTCGCGGGAAGATCGTAGCTCTCGGCACGCCCTCCGAGTTGAAGCGTGACGCGATGAAAGGAGAACTTCTTCTGATCGAGTGTGAGCCGCTCGGCAGTGCGGTGGAAGCGCTGCAATCGGCTCCGGACGTGATGGATGCCGCGGTATTCGGAAACGCTCTGCACCTGGTTGTTCCGGATGCCGATGCCGCCGTGCCGCGGATGGAGAAATATCTGGCGAATCACGGAATCGTCGTTAGCCGCATCGAGAAGATACGCCCCAGCCTGGAAGATGTTTTCGTCTCTCTCACCACAGCGCGCGATGCGGGAGAGGAGCGCACGGCATGAGTTTCACGCGCCTGCTGGCCGTGGCCAGGAAAGAGGTCATTCAGATTCTGCGCGATTCGCGCAGCCTGGCCATTGTGGTCATCATGCCGGTGACTCTGATGCTGCTGTTCGGTTACGGCGTCAATCTGGATCTGAAGGGGTTGCCGGTTTATGTGTACGACCGCGACGGCAGCCAGCAGAGCCAGGACCTGCTGAAGCGCTTCCAGGCCAGCGAATATTTCCATGTGGTGCGCGTGGTGAACGACTATCCCGCAATAACGCGGGCGCTGGACGACGGGCACGCCAAGATGGGGATCGTCATTCCGTGGGATTTTTCTTCGCAACTGGGCCAGGGCGGCCCCGTCCAGGTTCAGGCGCTCGTCGATGGCACCGACGACAACACGGCCAATGTGCTCATCGGCTATGCCCAGGCGGTGGTTCAGGGCTATTCAACGGAAATTCAACTCAACTGGCTTCGCGGCCGCGGCCAGTCGATCCAGCCCGCGCTGGTGAGCGTGGAAACCCGCACCTGGTACAACGAGGATCTGGAGAGCAGCGCGTTCATCGTTCCTGGCGTGCTTGCCCTGGTCATGTCGGTGATCGGCGCGTTTCTCACTTCTCTGACTATCGCACGGGAGTGGGAGCGCGGATCGATGGAACAGTTGATTTCAACGCCCGTGAGCGCGATGGAGATCATGCTGGGCAAACTGGCGCCCTATTTTGTTCTCGGGATGTTCGACGTCATTGTCTGCGCCGTGATCGCGATCTACTGGTTCCAAGTACCGTTTCGCGGCTCATATATAACGCTGCTTGTCAGTTCCGCGTTGTTCCTGATGGTCGTGCTTTCGCTCGGATTCTTCATTTCCGTGCTCGCAAAGAACCAGTTTGCCGCATGCCAGATCGCGCTGCTGGTCACCTTCCTTCCAGCTTTCCTGCTGTCTGGATTCCTGTTTTCGATCGAGCAAATGCCAGTAGCTCTGCGGTGGATCACCAGCGTTGTGCCGGCGCGGTACTATGTCTCATTGCTGAAGAAGATATTCCTCAAGGGGACTCCCACGGCTATGCTCTACGCCGATTTGATACCGCTGACTGTGTTTGCACTTGTGCTTGCGTTGCTGGCTACCCGCTCATTCCACAAGAGGCTGGAGTAAAGGAGAGAACGTATGCTGGGGCGCCTGAAGCAGATGTTGATCAAGGAATTCATCCAGGTCTTCCGCGACAAACGGACGCGGTTTCTGCTGTTCGGGCCGCCGATCATTCAGATGCTGGTGTTTGGATACGCGGCCACCTTCGAGATCCATTACGTTCCGACCGTTGTGCTGGATATGGATCACAGCCAGGAGAGCCGTGAACTGATCTCGCGCTTTACATCGAGCCCTTATTTCGACGTGCAGCGGCAACTGACCGACTCGCGCCAAATACACGATCTCATCGATCAGGGAAAGGCTACGGTGGGTCTGGAGATCGATGCCGGTTTTGCCCAGAAGCTGCGCGGGGGCCAGACGGCGCCGCTGCAAGTGATTGTGGACGCGACCAACTCCAACACGGCCCTGATCGCCTCCAGTTACATTACGCAGATTGCGCTTGGCTTTGCGCATGACTACCAGCAGGACCGTATCTACCGGATTGCGCCGCAAATGATCGACGCGATTCCTTCGGTCGAGCTGGAACAACGGCCGTGGTACAACCCGGACCTGAGTAGCCGGTGGTTCTTTGTGCCGGGAGTGATCGGCAGCCTGACCCTGGTGCTGGTAATCACTGTAACGGCCTTTGGGGTGGTTCGCGAGCGGGAGATCGGCACTCTGGAGCAGATCATGGTGACGCCCATCCGCCCGGCCGAGTTCATTCTCGGCAAGACAGTGCCCGCCTTCCTGATTGGCCTGTTCGACGTAACGCTGATTGCGACTGTCGGGACGTTTTGGTTCAAGATTCCATTTCGCGGTAACATTCTGGTATTGCTGACGGGCTCGGTGCTTTTCATTCTGTGCATGCTGGGTGTGGGGCTGCTCATTTCAACGGTTTCCAAGACGCAACAGCAGGCCATGGTGACAGCCTTCTTCTTTATCATGCCGGCCATCAGTTTCTCAGGGTTCGGGTTCCCCATCAGCACCATGCCGCAGTGGATGCAATATTTCAGCTATGCGATCCCATTACGCTATTTCCTGATCGTGCTCCGCGGCACTTATCTGAAAGGCGTGGGGATGGACATTCTGTGGCCGCAGATGGCAGCCATGGCAGGCCTCGGACTGAGCCTGCTGACGTTCGCCATACTCCGCTTCCACAAGGCGCTTGACTGAGATTCGGGCGATGGACCGGCTCATCCAAGCCACAAAGGTTCGAGGCGGGCACTCGAAATGTCCTATATGTTGAGACGCCGTAGCGCAAAACGAGACGAGGGAGTTTCAATTGCGATGCGGCATCAAAAAAGCCCTCCCTTCGTCCGTTTCGGCGCACGTCCTGAATATTGCACCTGCGAGGGTGGCTGAGGGCCATCGACCGGGCAAGCAATTCTCAAATGTTAAGGCCTCCCCGGCACAGCGCAAGAATCCAGGCCAGGTTAGACGGGTGGAGCGGGTTGTTCCGCCTATTCATTCCATTGGGCTTACCGGAGGGATTGCAGGCCCCCTCCAGTGACCGTGCGAAGAGGGCAGGGAGTTCGGCGCAAAAAAGCGCCAATGGCCGCACACACGCAGCCAGCCGTGCAGGTCAGGGGTTACAATCACAGGTTCCAGCAGTTTCGACCTCATGGATGTTACTTTAACTTTTGGCCGCGTTTGGGCCGATATCGATGAGCCGAACCGGCGGACCGGACCGCACCCTCCAGCGGATGCGGGATCCGCGCCATGGCTGGCAGGACGAGTGGCAGGAAGAGATTGGGAGCTCGGTTTCTTATGATGGAATTCCACATTTCGGGGAATGCGCGTGAACGGTACCAGTTCGCGGGGTCTCTTTTTTCGTATACGGGGAACGTCGTTTTCGCCAATATCGCCGCGTGCCGCGAGTTCGCGTACCGCATCAACCAGGTTCGCGAGGTGCAAGAGCATCCCGAGCGGGCGATTCATGCCGGGGCGCTTTACGCCATGGGCGTGATCGACGAGGCCAGCCACATACTGATAGAGTGCTTCCGCGAGCAGTTCGACGCCAAGGTGATGACCGACGCCCTCGCCTGGTTTTCCTCGTCGGTGGGCGCCGAGGCTCTGGACACGATGCTGCTCACTTTCGTGGAGCAGTTTCCGGGAACCAGTGTGATTCGCGGGCTGGAGACGCCCCGGCAATGGCTGGCCGGCGAAACCGACGGCACCTCCCACCGGGCCGCGGCGCTCGAGGAGCTGATGCTGCTGTGGACCGCCAACCGCAACGAAGCCTTCCAGCCGTTCGATGAGCTGTTCGAGGATAAGACCCTGGCCGAAAAGACCGTTTACCATCAGGTCACCGAACAGTTGCCCGGCTACTTTGCTACCCGGCCGCTGGTGCCGATGGAGGGCTCCGGGCCTGTCACCCTGCTGGAACTGCTGCGCGCCCCGGCCTTGCGCTCTCCGCGCTCGCTCAGCGAGCAGCTCGCCCTCATTCTCCGGCTGTGGAAGCCGCTGCTCGGCGACAGGCTGGAGCGTTTCCTGCGCATGGCCGGTGAGATTCTCAACGAAGAAGAGCTGGCCATCTGGATGCAGTTCCATCCTCCCGTCGCGGCGCAAGGGCCTTCCGTCGTCAGCCATTCCGAGGTGCCGGTCTTCGGCGATCCGGCCCGCGAGTACGAGAGGTTCAGCCAGGACACGGCCTGGATGCCCAGCGCCGTGCTGATCGCCAAGAGCACTTACGTTTGGATGGCGCAGCTGAGCAAGCAGCACGGCCGCAGAATCTCCCGCCTGGATGAGATCCCCGATGAAGAACTTGCAACGCTGGCGCGGCGCGGGCTCAATTCGCTGTGGCTGATCGGCATCTGGGAGCGGAGCCGCGCGTCGAGGACCATCAAGCAGCTCTGCGGCAACTCGGACGCCGTGGCTTCAGCCTACTCGCTGTTCAGCTATTCGATCGCCGAGGATCTGGGCGGCGAGGCAGCCTACATCAACCTGCGCGACCGCGCCTATCGGCATGGCGTCAGATTGGCCAGCGACATGGTGCCGAACCACATGGGCATCGACTCTCCCTGGGTCGTCGAGCATCCCGATTGGTTCATCTCCCGGCAGGATTCGCCCTATCCGGCCTATAGCTTCAACGGCCCCGATGTCTCCCATGATGGGCGCGTGGAACTCAAGATCGAAGACCACTACTTTACTCAGAGTGACGCAGCGGTGGTCTTTCGCCGCCGCGACCGGGCCAGCGGCGAGACGCGCTACATCTATCACGGCAACGATGGCACCAGCTTTCCCTGGAACGACACGGCGCAGCTCGACTACCTGAATCCGGCGGTGCGGGAACAGGTGATCCAGACCATCCTGCATGTGGCGCGGCTGTTTCCGGTCATCCGCTTCGATGCCGCGATGACCCTGGCCAAGCGGCACTTCCACCGGCTCTGGTTTCCCGGTCCTGGAACCAGCGGCGCCATCCCCTCCCGCGCCGAGTATGGCATGAGCCAGGCTGAATTCGACCGGTGCATGCCGCACGAATTCTGGCGGGAGGTCGTCGACCGCGTGGCCGTCGAAGTGCCCGGCACCTTGCTGCTGGCTGAGGCCTTCTGGCTGATGGAGGGCTACTTCGTCCGCACCCTGGGCATGCACCGCGTCTACAACAGCGCCTTCATGAACATGATGCGCGACGAGGAAAACGCCAAGTATCGCTCGGTCATCAAGAATACCCTGGAATTCGACCCCGACATCATGAAGCGCTACGTCAACTTCATGAGCAATCCGGACGAGCGCACCGCCATCGACCAGTTCGGCACGGGCGACAAGTGCTTCGGCGTGGCCGCGCTGATGGCTACGCTGCCCGGCCTGCCCATGTTCGGGCACGGCCAGATTGAGGGATTCACCGAGAAATACGGGATGGAGTACCAGCGGCCCCGCTACGATGAGACTCCCGACCACTGGCTGGTGGAACGCCACGAACGGGAGATCGCTCCGCTGTTGCGCCGCCGCTGGCTCTTCGCCGAAAGCAGCAATTTCCTGCTCTACGACTTCTTTCGGGACTCGGGTACGGTGGATGAGAACGTATTTGCCTACTCCAACCGCAACGGCGGCGAACGCGCCCTGGTGGTCTACAACAACCGCTACGCCACCGCGCACGGCACCATCGATTTCTCGGCGGCATACGCCGACAAGGGCGCAGGGCAGCTGCGCCAGCAGCGGCTACGGGAAGGCCTCGGGGTGACCGGCGACGCCGCCGTCACCCTCGCATTCCGAGACTCGCTCACTGGGCTTGAATACCTGCGCCGTGCGAACGATTTGTCTGAGCGCGGCCTTACTCTGGATCTGCACGCCTACCAGTGCCACGTCTTCCTGGATTGGCGCGAGCTGCGCTCCACAGCGGAAAGACCCTGGGACCGGCTGTGCGATCAGCTCAATGGGAAAGGGGTTTCCAACCTGGACGATGCGCTGGTCTACCTGGAATTGCGGCCCGTGCATGATGCACTTCGCCTGTTGCTCGATTCGGGGATCGTGCGCCAGCTCGGCGACCTGGCGGAGCATCCTCGCTCTGTTGTCGACGGCAAGGATAAAAAAATCGCGCAGGAGCGGAGAGAGTTCTTTGATCTGGCTTGGAAGCGCTGCGAGGGGTTTGTGCGCGCGGCACAGACGGCTTATCGGTCACGCGGCGGCGGAGAAGGCCGGCCGGCCGGCGCCGTCCAGCCAACTGACCCCGGATTGCTGGGCCCGGTCTTCCGTGAGCGTTTGCTTGCACAGCCCCAGCCCTCAGCTGACCGCGACGGCAATGTGGGGACCGTTGCTCGGCTGGTGCGCGCTGGAGTTGCTGGCCGAATCGATCGACTCGGAAGACCCGGAGCGCGTGGCGCTGGACCTGTTTGACCGGCTCCGCCTGCGGGAGCCGTTTGCCGAGGCCTTCGCTGCTCTCGGATTCGAGGGCGAGGAAGGCTGGCGAGTTGCAGCGCGCATCAAGGTTGTGCTGCTGACCGGAGCCGGCGCCGGCAAGGAGGAGGATGCAACTGCAGAAGGCGAGTCCGCGGTTATTATCGAAACGCCGGCGGCGGTTGCGGAAGCTCCTGCAGACGTGCTGGAGACGGCTGCTCGTGAAGCTGCGCCGGCGGTTCCGGCTCCAGATTCAGGCAAAGCGGTTTCAAGCGAACCGGCAGCGGTTGAAGTCGAGAGAGTTGCACTCTCCCCGGCCTTGTGGCGTGATCCGGATGTGCGCTGGCTGACAGGCATGCATGAGGCACAAGGGCATGCCTACCTTGTTCGTGAGCGGTATGAGGAGCTGCTTTGGTGGCTGCTTATGCCGTCGCTGCTCCGCCTGGCGGGCGATACAGTCTTGAACCGCGCTGCGATAGCGCAGATGAACGAGATCGTCAGAGACGCTCTGGCGACGGCCGAGGCTGCCAGCTATCGCATTGATGCGCTGCTTGGTGGACCCTCCGGCTCAGATGGCGGCCAGCCGACTGAACCAGAGGCCGAACGCCAATCGCTTGAACCGGAACAGACGGAAGCAGACGGAAGGGAGACTAACCAAGCGGCGGTCGAATCACCGGAGGCAACCGCGGTCGATCAAGCCGGGCAGGACGAGTAGGGAGGGGTGCAGGGTGAGTCTGCTGCCTTTACGCGCCCAGCGCCCCTTTGCTCCGCTTCCACGCCCTATGCGAGGTTCTGTTCCGCTTCGGACATATTCATAGGAGTCCCTTGTACTCGCCCAAATTCAACCAGATCGCCGACCGCTCCATCCTTATCGAAGCCATGCAGGCTTACTCCTTCGCCATTCTCTTCGGTCCACAATCGGGCCCGCAGTCTCCAGCTCTTCTGGTCGCCACCCACCTCCCGCTCGTGGTCAAAGACGAGGGCCCACACGGCCTGCTCGAAGGCCACTTCGCCAAGGCCAATCGTCACTGGCAAGCTCTCGCCGGACGCGAAGCCCTCGTCGTCTTCTCCGGCCCTCACAGCTACGTTTCGCCCACGCTCTATGCCGATCAGCTCTCCGTTCCCACCTGGAACTACATCGTCGTCCATGCCTATGGAACCCTTGAACTGGTCGAAGGCGAAGCCGGCAAGGATGCACTGCTCGCCGGCCTGATCCAGGCCAACGAACCAGCCTTCGCCGAACAATGGCGCACCACGCCCGAGGGCTTCCGCCGCACCATGCTGGCCGGCATTGTCGGCTTTCGCATCCCCATCGCTCGCATCGAAGGCAAATTCAAGATCAGCCAGAACCGCGACCCCCAGGAGCGTCGCAACGTCTACGCCGCCCACGCCGCCGGAACGGCAGACCAACAGGCACTGGCCAGATGGATGGCACGGCTCAACGGATAGGTCACCGGCTGGCCTCGCATTGGCTGGGTCGGCGTATCTTGCCTGCCGGGGGACTTACGTACGGCATATTGTGGGATGGTGTAGAGTTCTAAGGTTGACCTGATGCCGTCGCCCGCTCATCGCTTCACTTTAGCCAGGAGCATGCATATGCGCAGACTTCTCCTTGTTTCTTGCCTCCTGTTGGCAGCCCCGGTTATGCTCGCCGCCCAGTCCTCCACGCAATCCAACTGGAAAGCGAAAGTTGCCGGCGCCATGCCGTTGCTCGGCCACCGGAACTGGATTCTTATTGTCGATTCTGCCTATCCGCTTCAGGCTTCTCCTGGGATTGAGACCATCGAAACGGATGCCAATCAATTGGAAGTCGTTCGATACGTTCTGGGCGCCATCAACAACTCGATTCACGTACGGCCGGTCATCTCGATGGACGCGGAACTGCCCTTCGTCCCCGAAGAAGATGCATCGGGCGCCTCAGCCTATCGGGCTGAGATCACTGATCTTCTCCGCAACTACCCCGTCGCGTCCCTGCCGCATGACAAAGTCATCGCCAATATCGACGAGGCCAGCAAGCTGTTCCATATTCTCGTCCTCAAAACGAACATACCGATCCCGTACACATCGGTTTTCATCCGGCTCGACTGCAAATACTGGAGCGCGGATGCCGAGAAGCGCATGCGGGCAAGGATGGCCGCAGCTGAGCAGCCTGCCCGTTGAACCAAGGGACGGCAACCGTGCAATCGAGGGGGTCAAGGGGTACGATTTGTCCCAACCGCCTGGGACCCGTAGAATCACTAGAGGGCCGACGGCGACGCTGCCCGGAGCGGCACCAGGTACCGATGAGCGAACAAGAAGCAGAGGTTTCCAGCCAGGCGCAGGCGATTTCGCCGGCGTGGATCAGAATCGAGCGGGCGCGGCACCCCCAGCGGCCCTACCCCATGGACTTTATTGAGCGGATCTTCACGGATTTCAGCGAGATTCACGGGGATCGCGCCTTTGGCGACGACCAGGCCGTGGCGTGCGGGATGGCGCGGCTGGGCACGGATGAGGTGATGGTCATCGGCAACCGCAAGGGCGGCAGCACCAAGGAGCGGGTGCGGCGCAACTTCGGCATGCCCAATCCGGAAGGCTACCGCAAGGCGCTGCGGTCGATGAAGATCGCGGAAAAGTTCTCCAGGCCGGTGATCAGTTTTATCGATCTGCCGGGCGCTTATCCCGGCCTGGGCGCCGAAGAGCGCGGCCAGGCCGAGGCCATCGCGAGAAACATTCTGGAGATGTCGCGGCTGCGTGTGCCCACGATTTCGGTAATCACCGGGGAGGGCGGATCGGGCGGGGCGCTGGCTTTGGCAGTCAGTGACAGAGTGCTGATCCTGGAAAATGCGCTTTACTTTGTGATTACGCCAGAGTCCTGCGCAGCCATCATGTGGCGCGATGCGGCACACAAGCAGTTGGCGGCCGAGGCCATGCGTATCTCCGCGCCGGAGGTTGCCGCGCTGGGGTGTGTGGACGAGATCATCTCTGAACCGGCGGAAGGCGCGCACGCCGACCGCGAGGCAGGAACAGGGTTGGTGGGCAGTGTTCTGAAGAAGCACCTGGCCGAGCTGAAGGAGGTGCCGATCGATATTCTGGTGGCCGCGCGGCAGGAAAAGTTCCGCAACATCGCGCAGTTTTACACGGAAGGTTAGGCCGCGGCACCGTAGATCGCTGATTTCAAATGGGAATCTGATTATATCGCTGAAACTTAAAGGGCTAATCCATCCAGCAATCGCCGCCATAATATTCATCCGTCTCACTCGTGTCCATCTTATGGGAGAAAAATGCACAGCATGCTCGAAAAATGGGCAGTAAATATAGATAAGAGTGTAATTTGCGATATGAGCAACGTTGTGATAGCCTGTTTCACCGAATGGGCCACGATCGCATTTGCCCGCTCGAATCATGCTGTGAGGACAAAACTCCTTCGCGCTGTCCATCCTTGACTTCCCCGAGGAGGCGAAAGGAGAGTCCCGATGCCATTCGAACGGAGTCACACCTGCCTGCCCTTTCTTACGCCAAAGACATCTCTGCCAGAGCCCGCCGTGACCCGCCCTCAAGCGACAAGGGTCTCCGGCCTCCTGGCCATTCCCGCTCACTTCCGGTCGGCTGCGGCATGGGTCTATGGGCTCTCATTGCTCCTGTTGATAAGCGCTTTCTTCTGTTCTGTCGCAGTTGCACAGACGGCGCATTTCAGTGGCGCAGTGACGATAATGGCCGGCGCCTACGCCGAACCCTACGGCGTCGCGGTGGACGGGAGCGGTGACGTCTTCGTCGCCAATCTGGGGTACGGGACGGTGCAGGAGATTCCGGCTGGATGCACTGCATCTGCCTGTATCGTTGCGGTGGCCAGTGGCCTCTACGCGCCGGAAGGCATTGCGGTGGACGGGAGCGGAGATGTCTTCATCACCAACGGGTACGCCACGGTACAGGAGATTCCGGCTGGTTGCGGTTCCTCTGCCTGCATCAAGACGGTGGGTGGCGGCTTCAGCAACTCACTGCACAATCTGGCGGTGGACAAGAGCGGGAACGTCTACGTCGCCGATGTAAACAACAATGCGGTGAAGGTAATCCCGCCCGGCTGCACCTCTTCTTCTTGCGTCAATACGCTCGGTAGCGGCTTCGCAGAGCCCTATGGTGTCGCAGTGGACGGGAACGGGAACGTCTTCGTCGCGGATACCGACAACAGCAAGGTAAAAGAGATTTTGGCTGGCTGCACTTCCTCTGCTTGCACCATCAACACCCTGGGCAGCGGATTCGATCTCCCCATGGGCGTCGCGGTGGACAGCAGCGGGAACGTCTTCGTCGCCGATTGGTTCAATAATGCGGTGAAGGAGATTGTGGCTGCGGGTGGCTATACCGTCGTGGAGACCTTGGGCAGCGGCTTCAACGGCCCCGAAAGCGTCGCGGTGGACGGCAACGAGAACGTATTCGTCGCCGATGCCTACAACAATGCCGTGAAGGAGATCGGAACATTGTCCGGCAACTTTGGTACGGTGAACGTCGGTGCCGCTTCTCCTCAAACCATCCAGATGAACTTTACCTTTGACACGGCGGGTAAGCTGGGGAGCACGGCTGTGTTGACACAGGGCGCACCCAGTCTGGACTTTACGGATGCAGGTGGCGACACATGCTCCGCAGGCACCAGCTACAGTGCCGGAAATACCTGCATCGTCAACGTGACCTTCAAGCCGGCGCGCAGCGGTGTCCGTTACGGCGCGGCGACCCTGAACAGCACCTCCGGAGCTGTGATCGCCACTGGCTACGTCTTTGGTATCGGATCAGGGCCGCAGGTGACGTTCGGGCCCGGAATACAGAGCAGGCTGGGCGGCGGCCTCTCAGCAGCCCTTGGCTTGGCGGCCGATTCAAGCGGGGACATCTTCGTCGCCGACAACTTCCACAGCGCAGTGGAGGAGATTCCCCCTGGCTGCACCTCCTCTGCTTGCGTCAAGACGCTGGGAAGCGGATTCGACCAACCCGATGCCGTTGCGGTGGACGGCGCAGGAAACATATTCGTCGCCGACGGCATGAATAACGCGGTGAAGGAGATTCTGGCGGCAGGCGGTTACACCACCGTCAAAACCATCGCCAATAACATTCCAACTCCCAAAGGCATAGCGGTAGACGCAAGCGGGAATGTGTTCGTCTCCAACTGGAACAACCAGTTGCAGGAAATTGTCGCGGCGGGCGGTTACACCACCATCAAAACCCTGGCCAGCGGTTTCAAGTATCTCGATGGTCTGAAGGTTGACGGGAGCGGGAACGTCTTCGTTACCGACTTTTACAACAACACGGTCGACGAGATTCCGGCTGCGGGGGGTTACACCACAGTCAAAACCATTGGAGGCTCCTTTGTGTTTAATCAGCCCATGGATGTGGCGTTGGACGGGAATGGGAATGTCTTCGTCGCCAACTATGGTGCAGGTTATGCTGGTGCTGTGGAGGAGATTCCGGCGGCTGGCGGTTACACCACAGTCAACACCATCACCAGCGGCATCAGTTATCTCGACGATGTAGCGGTGGATGGGTCCGGTAACCTTTTTCTTGCGATTGGCACGGGTAACGGGACCGACATTGGCACAGTGGAGAAGTGGGACCTTGCCGATCCGCCGTCCCTCTCCTTCGCCGTGACAGGAGTAGGCTCAACCACCTACCCGCAGGGCGTCCTATTCACGAACATCGGCAACGCAACGCTGATTCTTCCTGTTCCTTCAACAGGAGACAATCCGAGCATCACGGCGAACTTTACTCTCGACAGCACCGAAGCCGGAACCTGTCCGCTCGTCAGTTCTATTTCATCAGTGCCGGAGACCCTGGCGGCTGGCGCCTCCTGCGTCTTACCGATCAGCTTTTCCCCTCTGTCACCCGGAGTTTTTATCGGCTCCCTGACGTTGACTGACAATGCACTGAATGCTCCGGCGCCGGGCTACGCGACACAGACTATTCAGTTGAGCGGGACAGGCGTCAAGACCACGCCAACGATTACCTGGGCAACGCCGCTGCCTATTCCCTATGGAACGGCGCTGAGTGCCACCCAGCTCGACGCCACCACGACGGTGCCAGGAACCTTCGTCTACTCGCCAGCAGTCGGAACTGTTTTGCCTCTGGGGGGGAGCATCCTCTCGGTCACCTTCACGCCCACGGATACTGTCGGTTACACAACAGCCACAGCTTCCGTCACACTGACGGTGTTTGCCTCCTCGGGAACAATCAACATCGGCAGCAGCGCGAGCACGGCAACTTCTCTGCCGTTCACCTTCGCCACTGCCGCCACGCTGGGCAGCATCAATGTGGTGACGCAAGGCCCAACGGGGTGGGACTTCACGAATGCCGGCTCGGGAACCTGTACGGTAGGAACGAACTATGCCGCAGGCGCTACCTGCACGGTCAATGTCAACTTTACACCCAGGTTCGCCGGGTTCCGGTACGGCGCGGCGATACTGGAAGACGGTTCGGGAAACGTCCTGGCAACCGACTACGTCTCCGGGGTCGGTTCGGGGCCTGAGGTGAACTTCTGGCCCGGCAGCGAGAGACTGGTAGGCAACGGCATGAGTAATCCCTGGGCAGTGGCCGCGGATGGGAACGGCAACCTCTATATTGCCGATTCCGGCAATAACCGGGTGCTGAAGGAGACTCTGGCATGGTTGACTGGCATTTACACCCAGAGCGTGGTGCCCACCAGCACTCTGAGTAATCCGCAGGGAGTTGCAGTGGATGGCAGCGGCAACGTTTATATCGCCGATTTCGGCAACAACCGGGTGCTGAAAGAGACGCTCTCGGGGACCACTTATACCGAGAGCACCGTGGGCAGCGGCCTGTCGTACCCCTCTTCGGTCGCAGTGGATGGGAGCGGTAACGTCTATATTCTTGACACTTCCCCAACGGAAACCCCGGAGATTTTGATGGAGACACTCTCGGGGGGCAGCTACATCAAGAGTCAGTTGTACACGCAGTACGGCTTCTACCTTACTGGAATTGCCGTGGATGGGAACGGCAGTGTCTATTTCTCGAAGACTTTGGAAGACGGGATGACGGGCACCGGCGGGGTGTTCAAACTGACGCCATCGAGCAGCGGGTATACAACGAGCACGGTGGACAACACCCTGAATGCCGTTGCAGTGGCTGTGGATGGGATTAGCAATGTTTACACCATCGACCAGGGCACGTATGGTCCTTATTCGGTGATCGAGGAGACTCCTTCAAGCGGCTATAACGAGAACTTTTTGCCGATCTATGCCGCCCTAGTCAACCCCTCCGGTGTCGCTGCGGATGGGTTTGGCGATGTCTACATCACGGATGCCGGCGGTAGCCTGCTGTTGAAGCAGGATTTTTTTGACACGCCAAGCCTGAGCTTCGCGACGACGAAAGTTGGCTCGACCAGCAGCGACAGTCCGCAGACGATCACCTTCGAGAACGCCGGCAATGCCACGCTGACTTTCCCGATTCCCAATTCCGGGAACAACCCTTCCATCAGTACGAACTTCACTCTCGACAGCAGCGACGCGGGGACTTGCCCGCTGATTAGCTCTGGTTCCTCGAAAGCGGCGACGCTGGCAGCCGGCGCTTCCTGCACGTTGCCCATCAGCTTCTCCCCGACGACGGTGGGTACTATCATCGGCTTCCTGACCTTGACGGACAATGCGCGGAACGCGGGTGCTCCCGACTACGCAACGCAGGGCATCCCGTTGATCGGCACGGGCACTCAGGGCACGCCAACGATTACCTGGGCAACGCCTGCGCCGATCCCCTATGGAACCACTCTCGGCGGCATTCTTGATGCAACGGCACAGAGCGGATCCAAACCCGTCGCCGGCAGCTTTGCCTACAGCGCGACGCCAGCAGGCGGAACGGCCGTGGCCGTGACCGCGGCAACCATCCTCGCAACCGGCAGCTACACACTCACGGCAAACTTTACGCCGACAGATACAACCGACTACACCACGGCCACAGCAACCGTTCAACTTACGGTTAACCCGGATGTGCCGGCAGCAATGATGTCTCCTACACCGGGCACTGTGCTGGCTGGTTCCACCGTGGCCTTCACGTGGTCGGCCGGCTACGGGCCGGCGGCGTATCAGCTCTATCTGGGCACCACCGGAGTGGGCTCGCACAACCTCTATGAATCGGGTGCAACGAAGGCTACCACTGTGACCGTAAGCGGTCTGCC
>JBEKZJ010000300.1:0-3291 GCA_049509995.1 Occallatibacter sp.
CCAGGCGCCGGGTGGAGGTTGGCTCTAACGTCATGAATGGGTGCCCCAGGTCCCTCGCTTTTGGGGACCTGGGAAAGCAGAAAAGCCCAGGAGTCACGGATCACTCCCGAAAAACGCCGTTGCATCTACCGATCCGATGACCCTCCAATTCGGCAATGCGTATACGAAATGTCGGCACACAGCCCCCCAAAAAGGGTGCAAAAAAATGCCGTTTTCGCGCTGTTTTTCATCATTTTCGCGATGATTTCGATCGTTTTTGTTGGGCCTAAGCCGGACGTTTCCAGCATTTCTGTCCGCCTGCAACCCGTCATCCTCTCAAAATCGAATGCCGATCTGTCGTTTGTAGGTCTGTAGGCCTGCAAATTCAGCAGATTTGTAGCCCTGAAGGACTACAAGTTTCGTCCGCATACATGCCGACCTTTTCAAGTTCCACTCGCCCGCCCTGCGCGGCAAGCCCTGTTGCTGCTTCCACATCCGCCTGCGCGGCGTCGCCGCGGCCCCGCCCCGCGCCCCGGACGACCCGCTTGCTCCACCTGCGACGTGCAAGACGCCTGCGAAGACTACGAGCCCGAAGAGCCCGAAGAAGACGGCGAGGAACACTGAGGCCGTCCCGTCGCATAGAATCGCTGTATGTGCGGCATAGTTGGCTACGTCGGTCCCAAAAAAGTAGTTCCCGTCATTATCGAGGGCTTGCGCCGCCTCGAATACCGCGGCTACGACTCGGCGGGCATCGCCGTCGGCAGCCCCTCGAGCTCCACGCTTGAAGTCCGCCGCGCGCCCGGCAAGCTGGCCAACCTGGAAGAGGTCCTGCGCGAGCATCCCCTCGAAGGCACCTTCGGCATCGGCCACACCCGCTGGGCCACCCACGGCCGCCCCACCGAAGAGAACGCCCACCCCCATCGCGACTGCACCGGCCGCATTGTCGTGGTCCACAACGGCATTGTGGAGAATTATCTCCAGCTGAAGCACGAGCTTCTCGCGCTGGACCACAAGTTCGTCACCGAAACCGACACCGAGATCATCGCCCACCTCATCGAGCAGGTGGAGAAGGACGCCGAAGCAGCCGGCGAGCCGATTCCGCTGGAAGTGGCCGTCCGCCGCGCGGTCAAGCGGCTGACCGGAGCCTTTGCGCTGGGGGTTCTGTCGGCCGCCGAGCCGGACAAGATTGTGGCTGCCCGCTTTGGTCCGCCGGTGGTGATCGGCGTGGGCGAGGGCGAGGCCTTTGTGGCTTCGGATGTGCCCGGCGTGCTGCACCATACGCGCAACATCTACTTCTTGGCCGACGGCGATATGGCCATTCTGACCCTGGTCGGAGCGGAGCTGACCGACTTTGACGGCAACCCCATCCACCGCGCCATCACCCGCATTCAATGGGACCCCATCCAGGCGGAAAAGGGCGGCTACAAACACTTCATGCTCAAGGAGATCTGGGAGCAGCCGCGGGCCATAACCGACACTACGCTGGGCCGCGTCTCGCTGGACTCGGGCAAGGTTTACCTGGGCGAGATGAAGATCGCGGACGAGGAGCTGGCCGCCGCCTCCAGCATCAACATCGCCGCCTGTGGCACCAGTTGGCACGCCGCACAGGCCGGCAAGTACATGATCGAACGGCTGGCGCGCCTCCCCGTCGATGTCGATTACGCCAGCGAATACCGCTATCGCAATCCCATCCCCGACCGCAACGCCCTCGGCCTGCTCATCACCCAGTCCGGAGAGACCGCCGACACCCTTGCCGCCCAGCGGGAGATGATCGCCTTGGGCTCGAAGACCGTGGCCATTTGCAACGTGGTGGACGCCATGGTGGCCCGCGAGGCGCATGGCGCCATCTATACGCACGCCGGCCCGGAGATCGGCGTGGCCTCCACCAAGGCCTTCACCTCCCAGCTCACCGCGCTTTTCCTGCTTGCGCTCAAGCTGGGCCAACTGCGCGGCCGCCTCGACCCCGACCGCTCGGTCGCCCTCATCGAAGAGCTCAGCCGCATTCCCCACAAGATCGAAGAAGTGCTGCGCGGCTGCTCGGCTCAGTGCGAGCAACTGGCCAAAGAGTTCTCCAATGCCAGCGATTTTCTCTACCTGGGCCGCGGCATCCATTTCCCCATTGCGCTGGAGGGAGCGCTGAAGCTGAAGGAAATCTCGTATATCCACGCCGAGGGATACCCGGCCGGAGAGATGAAGCACGGGCCGAACGCCCTCATTGACGAAACCCTGCCGGTGGTGGTGCTGGTCACCCGCGACGAATCCGACCCCGCCTCAAGGCTGCGCTACGAGAAAACGCTCTCGAATATCCAGGAGGTCACCGCCCGCAGCGGCCGTGTGATTGCCGTAGCCAGCGAGGGCGACACCACCATCGGCAGCCTGGTGGAGCACGTCATCCATATCCCGCCAGCCATCGAGTTGCTGTCCCCGCTCATTGAGATCGTGCCGCTGCAACTGCTGGCGTACTATATCGCCGTCCGCCGCGGCTGCGACGTGGACCAGCCCAGGAATCTGGCCAAGTCGGTTACGGTGGAGTAGCCGCTCAGGCGCGCCCCGCGAACTCCCGCGTCTCGGTGTAGACTTTGACCTTTTCTCCCACTTGAATGTAAAGCGGAACCTTGATTTCCAAGCCGGTTTCCAGGCGGCCCAGCTTGGTTACATTGCCTGACGTGTCGCCGCGCGCGCCCGGCTCGGTATACGCAACCTCCAGTTCGACCTGGGCGGGCAATTGCAAGCCGATGGGATTGCCGTTGAACTTGTGCAACTGGATGATGGCGCCCTCCACCAGGAAGTCCAGGGCGTTGCCGATCATCTCGCCGGAAAGGGTCAGGGTATCGAAGGTCTCCTGGTCAAGGAAGTAGGAACCGTCGGCATCGCTGTAGAGGTAGGATGCCTCGACCATCTCCAGGTCCGGTTCCTTGAACTTGTCGCCGGCCTTGAAGGTCTTGTCAAAGACCGCGCGGGTAAGCAGATTGCGCATCTTCAGCCGGACCAAGGTCTGGCCGCCCCGCGCCGTGGGGGTGGAAACCTCCGCTTCCAGGCAGTAATAAGGGGTGTTTTCAAACTCAAAATACATCTTGCGCTTGACGGTAATGGCGTCGATCAATGCGGCCATGGATTCCTCAAAAAGACAGGCTTGGAAGCCGGAAAAACCCCAGGCATATCCCCCGGCTCCCCGTCAATTATAGGGGCAACAGGACTTTCCCCAGAATTTTCAGGCTGACCAGATGAGGGCGAGTTCGAGTTGCGCGTGCGGGGGCGGTTCCCGCGGCGGCAGGAAAGTGCTGCCGGAGAGAACACGGCGAATTCCGTCGG
>JBEKZJ010000301.1:0-3285 GCA_049509995.1 Occallatibacter sp.
ATGTAGACAGCGAACACGATGGTCAGGCGCGGCAAGCCGACTATGAAAAGCTCTATAAACGCTATGAGCATTTGCCCGAGCCGCGCGTCCAGGATGTGAAATATAACATCGCCATCTATCCATCCACGCGCGAGATGGTAATGCGCGGCGAAGAGCAGATCGGGAATCTAACCTCGCAGCCGCTGACTGCCGTTCACTTCACGCTCGATCGCACCTTCACCACCGCCATCGAGCTGCCCGGCTCGGAACTCGTCCAGGACGACAAGGAGCGCGGCTACCGGATCTACAAATTGACAACGCCGCTCGCGCCCGGCGAGGTCCGCACCGTGAAGTTCGATGTGGAGACGCATCCGCGCGGTTTCGAGAACCAGACAACCAACACAGGGGTTGCCCAGAATGGAACCTTCTTCGGTTCCTCCATCGCGCCGCAAATCGGCTACCAGCCAAACAACGAGTTGGACGAACCCAACGTTCGCAAGCGCTTCGGAATGAAAGAAAAGCATCTGATGCCGGCCCTGGAACGCAACTGCACGGCCGATTGCATGAACACCTACATCAGCAACAACTCCGACTGGGTGAATGTCGATACGGTCATCAGCACAAGCGCCGATCAGACGGCCATCGCTCCCGGTTCCCTGCTGCGCCAGTGGCAGCAGGACGGGCGCAACTTCTACGAGTACCGGCTCGATCACTTCGCTCTTAACTTCTACTCCTTCCTCTCGGCGCATTACGAGGTTGAGCGGCGCAAGTGGAACGGCATCGACGTCGAGGTCTATTACCTCAAGGAACATCCGTGGAACGTGCCCAAGATGGTCAACTCCGTGGAGAAGTCCCTCGCCTACTACACCGCCAATTTCGGCCCTTACCCCAACAAGCAGGCGAGGATCATCGAATTCCCCCGCGTGGCCTCCTTTGCGCAGGCATTTCCGGGGACGATGCCTTATTCGGAGTCGGTAGGGTTTATCGCGAGTATCGAAAAGCCCGACGATATCGACATGGTTTACTACGTGGTTGCACACGAAATGGCGCATCAATGGTGGGCGCACCAGGTCATCGGCGCCAACATGGAAGGCGCAACTTCTCTGTCCGAGACCCTCGCCCAGTATTCGGCGCTGATGGTCATGGAGAAGGAACACGGGCGCGACACCATGCGCAAGTTCATGGAGTACGAGATGGATCGGTATCTCCGCTCCCGGGGTTCAGAGCGGGTCAAGGAACGGCCTTTGATGCGCGTTGAGGCCAACCAGGAGTACATCCACTATCAAAAGGGCAGTGTCGTGATGTATTACCTGCGCGAGATGATCGGCGAGGACGCGGTCAATCGCGCTCTTCGCAAGGTTCTCTCCCAGTACGACTATGCTCCGGCGCCCTATCCAACTTCCTGGGTGCTTGTCGACGCGCTGCAAGAGCAGACTCCACCTCAGTATCAGTACCTTCTGAAGGATCTGTTCGAGGACATCACGCTGTTTTCCAACCGCACACTGCATGCGACGGCAAGGAAGCGGGCCGACGGCAGGTACGACGTAACGGTTGAAGTCGAGACGCATAAGTACAGAGCGGATGACAAAGGCGCGGAAACAGAAGTTCCGGTGGACGACTGGATTGAGGTGGGAGCACTGGCTGCTCCTGAGAAGGGCAAGCACTATGGACAGGTGCTTGCCCGCCAGCTTGTGCATATGACCGGCACGCATGGAACCTACACTTTTGTGACAAACGCGATGCCGGACAAGGCTGGCATCGATCCTCTGCTTCTGCTCATCGATCGGGTGCCGGATGACAACCTGAAGACGGTGGAGAAAGCATCCTGATATCCTTCCTGTTCCGGAGATCACAATTGCCCTCTGGCTCAAGGGCAGGCATACGCGGCTGCCATCGGGGCGGAAGCGCAGTCGCCATCACGCCAACGGAGCTTGGTATTGCCGCCGTTCAAGGTGCTGCATGCGGGAGGCGCTGCGACGTCCCGGCGAGGTTCGCTTGAGCCTCTGTTCAAACCTATAGAGCCGGCCGCCTTCGCGTGAAAGTTGGCATGGGGGAAGAGGGTAACCGCAGCATTCTTCGTCGATCCCTTGCATTACCGCTGCACGCAGGTGGGTTCGCTTCTCTCCATTTGCGGGGCATGGCGGTGCGCTTGGCTGCGTACGGGAAATCCTGTTGAGTTCCAGACGTGAACCGCTAGAATTGCCCTCCGTTCATGCGGCATTACCGGCGCTGTTCATGGCAATTGTTTTAATGAGAATCCCATTTCGGGTCGGTGGTTTCTATGCGCTCCAATTGGAGAGCCGCCAAGGAGATTGCTGTTGCGATTTCAGCAGACGCTGGAGCAAGATTCAACCATGCAAGAAGCTCTCTTGAAGGCTCGGACTCGAAGAATGTCATTGAAGAATTCGGAATTCTACGAACTGCGGCTCTTTGAAAAGCGGGCCCATGGAGAACGTACCTACTTTGTCCGGGAAACCCACGGCAGGTGGGATGGTCGAAAGGGGCGAGTTGTCTACGATCGAGACTCGCTTTTGCCCCTGGAGGGTTTTCAGAAATATGAGGATGCGAAAGAGCGCTGCTCCCAGCAATGGCTCACCCTCGCCAAGGCCGGATTTGTTCATTCCCTGGTTTGGCATTCTTCCGTAGACAGGCATTCCGAATACCGTTTGATCGCCTGAGAACCTATAGCGCGGCAGGAATGATGCCTTTAGAGCCGGAATGCCTCCGCAGCCGCGCCGGGATTGGCCTTGCACGATTTTGCCGCCCACATCGCGGGTGGTGCGGTGGTCCTGTTTCCGGCGCCTCTCCAACCTCCGGCCGATTGCCCCGCCCGTAGCGCCGGGCAGGGGGTGAGCAGGACCCCCAAACCGGGAAAGCTCACTAAGATGCCGCGCGCTTCCAACGCATCGTGCTGCGTTCACGAGCGGTCGCGAGAGGGGACTGCGGCAGGGTATTCCTGGATCGCCGGCGACCTGCAGTTGAATGGCAGACAAACACCCCAGGCAATCCTCCTGAGCCGGACTCGGGGTGTTTTCGGTTTGAGCGAATGCACTTTGTCAACAATACGGTGATCCTGGACCCGTCTAGCGGCAACGGCGGTGGCGGCGCGTTTGTGACCCCGGGCTGCCAGCAGACCACGCAGGTCACCACGTGCGCAGCGCCCAGCAACGGCCCCGGAGTGTCAGTCAACGCGGCGGTTGAACAATATCTTCATCGGACCTGCCGCGGCGGCCGTTTCACGCGGTCTGGGTATTAGAGCGTGTTTCAAGAATGCCCTTTACGCGAATGCCCCAACCTTCCCGCTAG
>JBEKZJ010000302.1:0-3471 GCA_049509995.1 Occallatibacter sp.
GATATTGTCGTCCCGCTCAGCCCCGGCAGCGATGGTCTCTCCACCCTGCATATCTGGATCGACGGTTCGGTCATTGAAACATTCGTAGACAAGAGGCAAGCAATCACGGCGAGGTGCTACGCAAATGCTCCTGAGCCAGCCGGAATACGTGTGATCTGGACTGGAGCGGTTGATTCGCTGAAGAATCTGGTGGTATCGGATCTAAAGCCAGTCTCTGACGACCGGCTAACGACTTGAGCTACCACGTTGCATTCCATCTCCGTTTCCGCCCGCCTGGAAACCGCGCCGGAGCGGATCGTTCCAAAGGTAACGGAGCTTCTGATACTCCGCGCTAGCGGGTCATTCGAGATCCTGCGAACTATTGCCGTCGCCGTGTGAGTCGTCATATTGGTGATGATCCTGCATGTTGTTGCATGGCGGGTCGAGACACCCAGGATCTCGTGATTATTGAGCGTTGCAACACATGAGAACGTCGGTCTGAACGCAAAACAATCAACCTGATAGTGACCACGAACAGTGCTTCGGCTGGGATCAGTCCCGTTATGTCTTAGGGCTGTATCTGGAGCGCCCCGACGCGCAGCAGTGCGCAGGTGCATGCTCTGAGGGCGGGGCGCTTCAGATACAGCGACTTGAAGGAAGCCGCCCCCATGGAAGGCTATGCATTTTGAATGGGTCTGATGGGGTGCAGAGGTTTAAGAAAGTCGCGGTGATGAGTGTGACTCGCCTGTTTGGGGGCGGGATGGAGCGGCGAAACATGGTGCTGAGGCGTCCGGCAGGGGCTGAAGAGATAGCTGACTGTGGATCTCGGGGCAGATGAGACAAGGATTCTGCGTGCGCGCCGAAGCACGGGCAAAGGCCGGGGATGTGGATAAAGGTTCATGCTGCGCGCCGGTCCGGTTGAGGTGGAGAGCGAAGCAGGATCTGCGCGGTGGAGAGCCGTTCGACGACGCGCATGGTTCCGCCGCAGACGGGGCAGTTCCAGAGTGAGTGAGTTTCTACGGTGGACGTTGATGCTGCCGAAACCGTCCTTTCCTCTGTGCCGCTGAGCAGTTGGAAGCAGAGCGGCAGCAGTGTGGCGCGGTTGCGGTTGGCGAGGGAGCCGAAGTTGCGAATGCGCACGAAGCGGGGTGGCAGCAGGTGGAGCAGGAAGCGGCGCAGGAACTCATCGACCGTCAGGGTCATGAGCCTCTTCTTGTTGCCGTGGGCGGAATCGCGCCAGCGGAAGGTGACGTTGCGCTCGGCGAGAGCGACCAGCCTGGAGTTGGAGATGGCAACGCGATGGGTGTAGGCGCCGAGATAACGCAGCACATGTTCCGGTCCTCCGAAGGGCCGCTTGGAGTAGACGACCCAGTCGTGTCGGAACAGTACCCGCAGCCAGGCGGAGAAGGCGCGTGGTTGCGCAAGCGGCGCCAGGCCGCCATGGAACTGAAGCGCACCTCGATGGAAGGTATTGCGAAGTCCGGCGACGAACTTGCCGCGGAAGACACGGCTGAGCACGCCGATGGGCAGAAAGAAGGATCGCCGGGCGGAGATCCAGCTCGAGTGGTCCGGAGCGAGACCGCCGGCGGCAAGTACGCAGTGGATATGAGGATGAAACTGCAATCGCTGATTCCAACTATGGAGCACGCTGAAGAAGCCGATCTCAGCTCCAAGATGCCGCGGATCGCGAGCGACTTCGAGCAAGGTCTCGGCGCTGGCTTGAAAGAGCAGGTCGTAGATGAGCCGCTTGTTCTGTAATGCGAGAGGGGCAAGTTCCCGTGGCAGAGTAAAGACGGCATGGACGTAGCGGGTAGGCAGCAGTTCCCGTTCGCGCGCCTTGAGCCAGCGCCGGCGCGCGTTGCCCTGGCAACGTGTGCAATGCCGATTTCTGCACGAGTTGTATGAGATGGCGGTCGTATGTCCGCAGCCGGTGCAGCGATCGCGATGTCCGCCCAGCGCGGCGGTGCGGCAGCGCAGGATGGCCAGCAACACTTTTTGGTGTTGCCAGTTGATCCACTTGCGACTGTGTTCGATAAAAGAATGTCCCGCACAGCGAACAATGTCGGCCATCTCCAAGAGAGGCCGGTTCATGAGCTGTGCTTGTGTCCTCCCTGTGAAGAGAATGTGAGTGCATCGAGCAGGCTGGCGGTGGCGCTGAGATGTCGTTGGGACAGATGCAGGTAGATGGTCGTTACTTCGAGGTCTTGATGTCCGAGCAGTATCTGGATGGTGCGCAGGTCTGCGCCGGCTTCCAGCAGGTGAGTTGCGAAGCAATGCCTCAGCAGGTGGGGGTAGATGCGCTTTTGCTCAATGCCGGCGCGTTCGGCGGCGATCTGGCAGGCACTCCATAGGACCTTGGTGGTCACAGGATGACTGGATGTGTGCCAGCGGTTGCCGGGAAAGAGCCACTCCTTCGGCTTGCGCCTGAGGCCGCGCCAATAAGCGCGCAACGCTTCCAGCAGCTTGGGGCTGAGCATGACATCGCGGTCCTTGCGTTCCTTGCCTCCCCGGATATGAACCACCATGCGCTGGCTGTCGATATCGCTGACCTTCAGATGGGACGCTTCTGCGCGGCGTGCGCCGGTGGCATAAAGCGTCATCAAAAGGATGCGATGAAAGGGGGTATCCGCGGCGTCGATCAGGCGCGCGACCTCTTCCTGGCTGAGGATCTGCGGAAGGCGGCGAACCTTCTTCGGATACGGCGTCTCGGCGATACTCCAGCCGCGTTTTAACACGTGAATATAGAAGAAGCGCAAAGCCGCCAGCCGTTGGATTACGGTGTTCGGACTGTACTTCAACTTGGTAAAGAGCATCGCCTGATACTTGCGAATGTCCTCAGGGCCAAGCTGATCGGGTGGGCGACGAAAGTGCCGGCTGAAGTGCGCCACACCGTGCAGGTAAGAGCGGATGGTTGTATCGGCGAAGTTGCGGCGGTGCAACTCCTCAAGCATGAGCTGACGTAGTTGGTTCACAGAGAATCCTCCTTCTCTGCATCCCAAACTATCCCGGCAGCCTCAAATGCCGGTTCAGCGACACGCGGATGCGTCCGCCGCCGCAGCGGCTTCGTTCATGTCGGCAAAACTCCTGCAGTATTCCTGAGAACTCATGTCCTATCCCGTCTTTTTATAAACCCTTAGGTTTTGGAACAGCCGGATCGGGAAGATCGGGCCCTTGATTCTGTTCGGTTTATGCGGCGTGTTTTTCGGACCCTTTTGTGACGACACCAGCAAGCACATCCGAGAGCCGCGTTCTGAGCGTTTCCAATCCATCAGTGTTCTTAGCAAGTGCAGATGTCCGGTTTTCTAAGCAAGTGAAGTGTCCGGTTTAATAAATCAGCCAGTCGTCGTAGTGGCGGTGGGAAAGTGCGAATCCCGCGTCTTTTCCACGGCCTTTGCCGGCTGCGTAGTCGTCGGCATCAAGAGCATTCCCTGAGCGGTGTAGTGTCCGATCCGGCGTGTTCCGATGGTCAGTGTGAGGGTTGCGTCCAGATGC
>JBEKZJ010000303.1:0-3203 GCA_049509995.1 Occallatibacter sp.
CGAGAGGGGAGCCGGAGTCGAACCTATAGGAGCGCAAGAAAGGCCGCCCCGAAGGGCCGGCCTCGCGGAGGACGGGGTGTGGGCTGGCTGGGCTGCCGCCTCGAAGAGCGGTTCGGACTCCTGGGCCTTGGGCTTCCGGTCGAGGGCGATGATGGAATCGGCGATGATGGCGTAGGTCTTGACCTTGCTGTTTGTGCCAGCCGATGGAGATGGTCTTTGTCCAGCGTTCGCGATCGTGTAAGCTGATACTTGGCCTCGGCCGGGGCTCCGGCACGATGCATCCATCGGCATTGAGAGCGTTCTCACCCGCCGTGAGCAGGAGTACCCAAAAGATGAAAATCACTTCCACAGTGTCGCGCTCCGCGCTGGCCGTTCTTACCGCCGCCTTCGCCGTCGCAACGCTCCAGGCCCAGGCCGAGGTCTGTCCGCTGCCGCGCATCGTCGGGAAGAACGGACGCTTCGCTCTGTTCGTAGACGACGCCCCATTTCTGATCATGGGCATCGAGGATCTGACCATGGGCGACTGGCCTCCGCGGCCAACCGTGTGGCGCGCCCTGGAATACATGCACGTCAACACCGTCGAGATACCCGTCTACTGGGAGGATTTTGAACCGCAGCCCGGACAGTACAACTACGCGGTGATCGACAGGCTCCTCGCCGAGGTTCGCAAGCATGGCGTTCGCCTGGTACCGCTCTGGTTTGGGACCTACAAGAACGGCCATCCGCACTATATGCCCGACTGGATGAAGCTGGACCCGGCCCGCTATGCGCACGCGCTCGACAGGAACGGCCAGGCGGTGGACTCGCCTTCACCCTTCGCGACCGCTTCGCTCGATGCCGACAAGCGCGCCTTTGCCGCTCTGCTCGCACACCTGAAGGAAGTCGATCCACAGCGCACGGTAATCTTGGTGCAGGTGGAGAATGAGACCGGCAACTGGAGCTGCGTTCGCGATTACTCCCCGGCCGCGCAGAAGTACTTTACAGCGCCCGTTCCACCCGAAGTTCTTAAGGCCATGCATGTGGTAGCCACTTCTCCATCTCCAAACTGGGAGCAGGCGTTTGGTCCCGATGCGGACGAGTACTTCAACGCCTGGGCCGTGGCCAGATACGTGGGGCAGGTGGCGGAGGCGGGAAAGGCCGTTTATCCGCTGCCCATGGTGGCTAACGCGGCCCTGCGCGACCCGTTGCACCCAGGTCCCGCCGGCCTGCCGGGCGCTCCCGGCTCCTACGAGAGCGGCGGCCCTACGGACAACGTTCTCGACATCTGGAAAGCCGCGGCTCCGGCGATCGATATTCTGGGGCCCGACGATTACCAGAACAATCCCGCCGCATATTTGAAAGCTCTGGAGCTTTATCGCCGCAACGACAATCCCTTGTACCTGCCGGAGACCGGTTGTCCCAACTGTGCCCGCTTTTTCTTCGCGGGACTTGGCCTGCAGAGCATCGGTTTCTCGGCGGCCACCGATGTCACCGCGCCGACCCTGTTGGGAGCGCAAGCCGGAATCCAGGCGGCCCAAGCAGGCAACCCGAGCGCGTGGGAAGAATACAAGCCGCTCGACGAGTTCCTGACTTCCTGGGGAATGAACTTCCGCCTGATCGGCCCCATGCAGCGCGAGATTGCCCGGCTCAACTTCGAAGGCAAGCTCCAGGCCGTGGCGGAAGAGCAGGGCAAGACAACGGAGATTCTGCCTTTCGGAAGCTGGAATGCCGAAGTCACGTTTGGCCCATTGCGTCGTAGTTCCAACCCGCCCGCGGAGAATCCGAAGCCGGCCGGGCGCATCCTGGTGGCGCAACTGGCCGACAACCAGTTTCTGGTGGCCGGATACTATTGCCGGATCGACTTCCGTCCCGCCGGCACGGAGCGGCAAAGAAAGTCGCAACTCGTCGTCCCGGGAACCGATGAGACCCCGTCGGCTCTGATCGACGGCAAATGGCAGCACCGGCAGTTCCTCCGCCTCGAGCAGGTAACCTGGGAGGACGGCGCCTTCAAGCACGTTCGCACCTGGGGCGGACGAGGGGGCGAGACAAACGGCCTCTACTTTGGCGAGGCGCCCGTCGTGTTGCGCGTCTCGCTCACCACCTATTAGAGGCTGCGCCTGTTAGAGGCTGCGCCTGCGCATGCTGACACACGCTCCTCATCGAGCCAGGGCGCAAAGCCGTCCTTCCGGAGACGCCGAGATAACTTGCGGACAGCCGGCTTGTCATCAGAGGAGTGGCAAGGGAAGGCCTCCAATCGAGCGCGTCGCGTAGTCATTTTGTACAACAGTATCGCAGATCTTCTCCAACCGTTGCGCGCACAACTATAGCGCCTTGCAACTGCGACCGCTAGGGGCCGACGGTGGCATGACGGCCATTACCCTTGTCGTTGAAATTCCTGCCCTGGTTCCTGCGACCCTGTCGTGGCCGTGGCCGTGGTCGTGAGGCAGGCAGACAGCCCTCCTATGTGCGCCGATAGTACCGCCTGGCGTCGGGCCAGTAAAGCTCCGCGGCGTTAGCGGGATCGGGATTTCAGTCTAAATCGAAGTTCCCGCTAATAATCGCTGCTCGTAGCGTGTCAACGTATTCAGCGGCTTGTTCCGCCCGTTCAACGCATTTGGGGCAAGCCAGCAGGTGTTCCTCAAGCGGGGCCAGTTCGGCTTCGTCTACCAGCATTCCAAGGTGGTAGCGCTCTAGATCTAGTGTAGTGTCCAGCAAATAACTGGACAACTGAGCCGGGTTCCGGTATGCTGGGATTGGTGCCAGCATCCACGCCAGCCCTGTCGTTGAAGGACGCCGACGAGCAGCAACTTCGGCAATGGACCTCGGCCTTTGGCACACCGCAGCAGGTGGCCTTGCGCAGCCAAATCGTGCTGGCGGCCGCAGAAGGAAAATCGGATAATGCCATCGCCCAACAACTGGCGGTCAATCGAAAAACAGTGACGCTATGGCGCGCTCGTTTCGAGCAGGAGGGGCTGGATGGATTGTGGGAGGTGGCGCCTGGGCGCGGCCGAAAACCGACCTATGGCCCGGACAAGATCCAGGCCATCGTGGAGGCCACGCTTCGTACCAAGCCCAAGGGGATGACCCAGTGGAGTTGCCGGCTGCTGGCCGCCGAGCAGGGAGTCAGCAAGTCCACCATCAACAGTATCTGGCAGGGCCATAATCTCAAGCCGCATTTGGTGAAAACGTTTAAGCTGTCGCGAGATGCCAGGTTTCTGGAGAAG
>JBEKZJ010000304.1:0-3169 GCA_049509995.1 Occallatibacter sp.
ACATCGAGGAATGGCCTGGAGATGGACAGCCTGGGCATGATCGCGCAGCAGAAGGATGCGGAAGCGGTGCTGGCCACGCTGTGGGACGTGAACGACGCCAGCACCAGCCGGCTGATGAGCGACTTCTATGGGCGCTGGGTGAAGCATCCGGGCGACGGCAAGGCAGAGGCATTGCGCCAGGCGCAACTAACATTCCTGCGCGGACCCGCAGCGCCAGCGGCTGGCGAAAGCGAGCGCGGTTTCAATGCCGCGCGGGAGGCAACGAATGCGCCGCGCGAAGCCGGATATTCGCACCCGTTCTATTGGGCGCCGTTCGTTCTGATCGGCAATTTCCAGTAGCGCCACCAAAGTCAAACCTCTGGTCAAGACAATCGAGGTTTGAGAATGTTGAATCCTCCAGGCTGGTTACCACCCACAAAGATAGATTCAGCGAGTTCCGCAATTAGTGCCTGAATACCGGGTTGGGCTGAAATCGAGCGCTGACTAACGACTCTTCGGCATTGCGGCCCGCGCTGAAACACGGGATACTTGTTATCCATGGCGACGCAGCCCATCGGCGACCGGTTCATTTCCGTGGAGGAATACCTCTCCACCGGCAACGAACCCGACTGCGAGTACGACGACGGCGTGGTCGTGGAGCGCAACTTGGGAGAAATCGAACATTCTTACCTGCAAACGCTTATAGCCAAGCTGTTTGCGAACCGGGCGGCAGAGTGGAAAGTCTTTGCCTTTACAGAGAGGTTTGACTTTGGTGGCGCTACTGGAAACAGCGGGTTCAGATAACGCCCAAGCGGTTGCTGGTGCCAGACATATGCGTTTTGCGGTTTGGTGCGCCTTGGGAGAGGATTCTGACGCACCCGCCGCTGATCGCTATCGAAATCATGTCCCCAGAGGATACGATTCGCCGCGTTTCCGCGAAGGCCGTCGAGTATGTGGATTTCGGCGTTGAGCACGTGTGGGTGATCGACGCCAGCGCGCGCGTGGCCTACAAGGGAACTTCCTCTGGGCTGGAGCTGGTTCGATGTGGAGAACTGACCGTGCCGGACTCCACAATCCTGGTGAAGATTGCGGATCTGTTTGAGAAACTGGACAACGCTCGCGCGGGCAACAGCCAGCAATTCTGAGCGATTTCAATCCCCGGGCGCCGGGTGCCCCAGATTTCGTCCGCCGCGGTCCGCCACGGCGGTAGCCCTGGGAAGCTGGAGCCCCCTGCGGAAATCTGAACCGCAAAATACCTGTTGCAACGAATATCTCCCTCGCGCATCCAATTAAATGTAAGCCCCAGGAGGTCCACCATGTCGCTTCGTCCCGTTAGACAGATTCTTGAAACCACGCCCACCATCGAAGGCGCCGGCGTAAAGTTGCAGCGCGCCTTCGGCTTTGGAAAGACCAAAGAGTTCGATCCGTTCCTGTTGCTGGACGATTTTCGCAACGACAATCCCGCCGATTATCTGGCCGGCTTCCCGTGGCATCCGCACCGGGGGATCGAGACCATCACCTATGTGCTGGCCGGCGAGGTGGAGCACGGCGACAGCCTGGGCAACAAGGGCCGCATGACGGCCGGCGACGTCCAATGGATGACCGCCGGCAGCGGCATTCTCCACCAGGAGATGCCCAAAGGCGACGCCCAGGGCCGCATGCATGGATTCCAGTTGTGGGCCAACCTGCCCGCAGCGCTGAAGATGACCGATCCGCGCTACCAGGACATTCCGGCCAGCGCCATTCCCGAGGTGACCGAGGACGACGGCACCCATGCTCGCATCATCTGTGGGGAGTTCTGGGGCAAGAAGGGGCCGGTGGAGGGTGTGGCCGCCGATCCACGCTACGTGGACATCTCGGTGCCGCCGGGCAAGCGGAAGAGGCTGCAGGTGGAAACCACGCGCAACGCCTTCGCCTACGTCTTTGCCGGCTCGGGAACCTTTGGCGACGCTTCGGCTCCCCGGGCCGTGCTGACCGAATCGGGCGTAGACCCCAACGCCCCGGCGGTCTACGACGCCAAAAACCACTCCCTGGTCCTGTTTGACCGCGGCGACGAGATCGTGGTCAAGGCCGGCCCGGAGGGCATCCGCTTCCTGCTGGTTTCCGGCAAGCCGCTGGAAGAGCCGGTGGCGTGGTACGGCCCGATCGTGATGAATACACAGGCGGAGCTGCGCCAGGCCGCGAGCGAGTTGCAGAGTGGGACGTTTATCCGGCACAAGTAAGGCGGGTTTGCGCGGCGGCCTGCAAATAGCCTGCTGAGCAAGCCGTGTTTTGCTATGTTGTGGTTAACCTCGGAAGGGTTGGGTCCTCCCGGGAGTTTAGCTACTTCATCAGCCGCGCCAGGACGAGGATTACGAGGGCCGTCACGAACCGCCAATCGATGGCGATCATGATGGCTACCGGCGTCCAGGACGATCGCTCATCCAATCGCCCTCACCTCCTTTGCGTTAACACGGCCCGCAGGTCGTTGATGGCGGCTTGCGGACCGACGGCCCGCTCTTCCGGGCCGATCTTCCACTGCTGCCGCTCCCACACACGCAAAGAGGGCACTTCAAGTCTAGCCCTCAAATCTCATTTTGATTTCTTGCAGGGTATTACGGGGTGCACGACACACAAGTGAGAATACTGGGGATTGCTTTTTTGGTGCCTTCGTGACGAGCCATGCATCGGTCGCAGGCGGAGCGACTGCAGGATCATGATTTCCAGCGCGCCTGGGAAAAGGTCGCGATGTTCGGGATTCTTTGCCATGGTAGGAACAGTAGCGCGAACATACCTATTTAAAAATAGGTATGTTATCACGAAATATTTGGTCGACAGGGCATGCTTTCGTTTGGCGCTATCGGCCCAATGGGCTTATTAACCTGCCGGGCGCACATATCCCGATGAGATCGGTAATGTGAAGCACTGGATGGGGCGCCCCAACAGGGACGAGAGGAACAGGTTTTTGAGTCTTGTTCATCAGGAGTCGGCAGGGCGACTGGAACCTTGTGCCCTCCCGCTGGGCTGCGGTCCGAGCGGGCTCCCGGAGCCTGCGGCGTTTTTCGGGAGTGATCCGTGACTCCTGGGCCTTTCTGCTTTCCCAGGTCCCCAAAAGCGAGGGACCTGGGGCACCCATTCATGACGTTAGAGCCAACCTCCACCCGGCGCCTGGGCCACCCGCCATTTAGCGCGTGCAGATATTTGCCGCAGG
>JBEKZJ010000305.1:0-5391 GCA_049509995.1 Occallatibacter sp.
ATCCACGTGCCCTGCGGCCTCCGCCAGGCTGTCAAGATAGGCCGCAAGGCGATGCTGCCGGGCGCCTGGCGTTTCGGAGTTGGCGCTCATGCCGACAGCTTACCCGCATCCCACACGAGGGGAACCAGGATTTTTCTGAGAGGTATCTACTTTATGACACAGTAGTACTCGATTCCGACGCCTATCGACATCGAGAAAGAGATGCCTTTCTTCAATTGATCAATGAAATAGCCGCGTCCTTCTCTGTACCCTCATTTCTTGTCGGATCAGGCAGAGTCGATTTTCCTAAACTCTTCATGGAACAAGTAGAGACCGCGGCTGAACTTCTCCGCGAGAAGGACCCTACTGCATACCTCGTAGTGGCAGTTGATGCAGCTGACAATTCGGTTGAGGCCGCACTAACCCGGATAATTCGTGAAGACTGATTTAGCGAAAGCCTTCTTGTGCTACAAACATGTTGACGAGACAGTGTTTAATGCACATTGAGAGGCTTTCGCTTGACTGATTCTAACGCGACAGAGCGTTTGTTGTTTCCAGAGATCTTCGATAAGCCGGTGGTGATGGAATTCGACCAGCGGCAGGGCTCCTCCGATGGCGGTGCGGTGCTGCTGAAGACCGCCGAACGGCGCTACGGATTGATTTCCAGCCTGGCCGACTGTCTGTTCGACAGGCGGCAGGCCGGCAAGGTCGATCACTCGCTCAATGACCTCATCTCGCAGCGCGTTTTCTCCATTGGCTGTGGTTACGCCGACGCCAAAGACTCGGCACGATTGGCGGCCGACCCAATGCACAAGATGCTGCTGGACCGGGATCCGGTTACGGGACTTGATATGGCTTCGCAGCCGACGCTGTCGCGCTTCGAGAACGCGGTTGGTCCGCGCCAGCTTTATAGCATGGGCACGGCGCAGGCCGAAAGCGTCATCAAACGTCATGCGCAGCGGTTGCACCATCGCGCCCGGCTGGTCACCATCGATCTGGATCCGACCGACGATCCCACGCACGGGGCGCAGCAGTTATCGTTTTTCAATAGCCACCACGACAACTGGTGTTACTTGCCGATGATAGGCTTTGTTACCTTCAACGAGGAGGCCGAACAGTATCTGTGCGCCGCCGTGCTGCGCCCCGGCAATGTTACAGCGGCGGCCGGCGCGGTGGGGATTTTGCGCCGATTGATGGCCTTGATTCGCGCCTCGTTTGCGAAGGCGCGCATCCGCGTTCGTCTCGACGGCGGCTTTGCCAATGCCGAACCGTTGGCGTTTCTAGATGGCAAACCCGGCGTCGAACATGTGGTGGCGATGGCCGGCAATGCGGTGTTGGATCGCAAGGGGGAAGAGGCCATGCAATACGCCCGTGTGCTTGCGGGGCTTACCGATCAGACTGAGCACGTCTACGGCGAAGCCAGTTATGCGGCCGGAAGTTGGAAGCATGAGCGGCGCGTCATTATCAAAGCCGGTGTGGTACGAACTCTGGCCGGGCAATACGGCCGACGTGAAGAGTCTGGTTCCGATCGTGGAACGGTTGCAGAGCCGATTCGGAATCGGATCGGTGTCGATCGTTGCCGACCGGGGGATGATCAGCGCCGAGACCATGGCGGAAGTGGAGTTACGCAAGTGGAGTTACATCCTGGGGGTACGCATGCGCAGTTCCACCCAAGCCAAAGCGGTGGTGGCGCGCGCCGGCCGCTATGCGGAAGTACACCCCAAGAGCGACCACCGGGACGATCCCTCGCCGCTGCAGGTGAAAGAAGTCTGGGTCGAGGATGCGCGCCAGTATGTGGTGTGTTTGAACGAGGATCAAGCCACCAAGGACCGCCACGACCGCGAGGCGGTGGTGGCCTCTCTGCGCGACGCGTTGAGCAAGGGAGACAAGTCGCTGGTGGGCAACAAGGGGTATCGCAAATACCTGCGCGCGGGAGGCAAGCAGTTGGTCGTAGACGAGGACAAGATCAAGGAGGAAGCGCGCTACGACGGCAAGTGGGTGTTGACGACCAACATGGATCTGCCGGCCTCCGAGGTGGCGCTGAAGTACAAGCAACTGTGGATGGTGGAGGATGTCTTCCGATCGATGAAGAAGGAACTGGAAGACCGTTTGGCGCACAAGGAATGGAAACTGGAATGGGCCGACGTGATCCGGGATCTGAACAACCTGATTGAGATGGAAGTCGCAATCAGCGGAAAGAGCTACATTTTTCGAGGCCAGACTCCCGGCGTGGCGGGCAAGGTCTTTCAAGCCTGTGGCGTTGCCCTGCCACCCACAATGCGCGCATGCTGAACCCATCTGCAGTTCGGCACGGATGGATAGAAAGCGTGTCACTACGCCATTTTCAAAACTGCAACACGCTGAGAATCAATCACTTCCGAAACTTCGCCATTTTCAAAACTGCAACACGCTGAGAATCAATCACTTCCGAAACTTTGGTGTAGAAGATGAGCTTGAGCTGTTTTACGCGCTTTATGTTGTGTTCCAGCCGGACCCTCTGCGGTTTTTTGCACCCATGGAATAGGACGTTTTTGCAGCTTGGCATGCGGCCTTTCCGTTTGTAGGCTTGGAGGCCGCCGTTTTCCTTCTTTTAGGCTTATGGCACTACACAGTTTCACAGTGCACTGCATTGCCCGCTGGCCAGCCGGTCCCTGTTCCCTGTTCCCTGACCCCTGCCGGTACAATGGAATCGGAAGCCCGAACCCCACCAAAACCCATGGCGGATGAAGAGAAAAAAAAGCCCGAATCCCACAAGCGGGACGAGGACCCGGTCGGCAAGGTCTACGACTCCCGCCTGATCCGCCGCCTCGGCCATTACCTGCGCCCTTACTGGATTCAGGCCACCGTCTCCTCCCTCGCCGTCAGCCTCAAATCCCTCTCCGACGTCGCCGGCCCCTACCTGGTCAAGGTGGCCATCGACCGCTACCTCACCGGCAGGCCCGGCCTCGCCACCAACTGGCTCACCCGCCGCCTCCCGGCCGACCCCTACCACGGAATCACGCAGTTGGCCGCCATCTATCTGGGCGCCCTGCTTTGCGCCTATCTCTTTCAATTCATTCAGACTTACCTCATGCAGTGGACCGGCCAGAAGATCATGTTCGACCTGCGCCGCGACATCTTCCGCCACATGCAGCGCATGCACATCGGCTTCTTTGACACCCACGCCGTCGGCCGCCTCGTTACCCGCCTCACCTCCGACGTCGACGCCATCAACGACATGTTCACCGCCGGCGTGCTGGCCATCGTGGACGACTTTCTCAACCTCAGCATCATGGCCGCCCTCATGCTCACCATCAACTGGTGGCTGGCGCTCACCGCCTTCTCCGTCCTGCCCCTCATCCTCATCGTCACCCGCATCTTCCGCAATCACGTGCGGGAGAGCTTCCGCCGCGTCCGCGCCGCCATCGCCCGCATCAACAGCTTTATCCAGGAATACATCAGCGGCATGAGCGTGGTGCAGCTCTTCAACCGCGAACAGCGCGCCTATGACGACTTCGAGGCCGTCAACCGCCAGCACATGATCGCCTTCAAAGACACCATCTTCGCCTACGCGCTTTATTACCCCGCCGTCGACCTGCTCTCGTCCGTCGCCATTGCGCTGGTGATCTGGTGGGGCGGCTTTGGCGTGCTTCTGGGCACGGTGACCATCGGCACTCTCAGCATGTTTATCCAGTACTCGATGCGCTTCTGGCGGCCCATCCAGGACCTGAGCGACAAGTACAACATTCTGCAGGCCGCCATGGCCGCCTGCGAGCGCATCTTCAAGCTGCTCGACACTGCCCCGGAGATTGTTAACCCGGCCCATCCCGTGGCGGGCGACGGGTCGAACCGCATCGAATTCCGCCACGTCTGGTTCACCTACCGGAAACTGACCGATGCGCAGAAAGCCGCCGTGGATCAGGCCGCCGCAAGTGCATCCCCTGCCGCGCGGTTGGCCGCGATCGACGGCGTCGAGTGGATTCTCAAGGATGTTTCCTTCACTGTCGAGCCGGGCCAAACTGTGGCCATGGTGGGACACACGGGAGCGGGAAAGACGACCCTCACCAGTCTCATGATGCGCTTCTACGACGTGACCGCGGGCCAGATCCTAGTGGACGGCGTGGACCTGCGCCAGCAGGACCTGACCGCGCTCCGCCAGCACTTCGCGGTCGTGCTGCAGGATCCGTTCCTCTTTACCGGCACGCTGGCCGAGAACATTCGCCTGGGCAACGAGAGCATCACCGACGCCGATTTGCGCCAGGCGGCGCACGACGTGAACGTCCTGGATTTTATCGAGAACCTGCCCGGCAGGTTTGACGAGCCGGTGCAGGAGCGCGGCAACTCGCTCTCCACCGGCCAGAAGCAGCTCATCAACTTCGCCCGCGCGCTGGCCTACAACCCGAGCATCCTGATCCTGGACGAGGCCACGTCCAGTGTCGATACGGATACCGAACTGCGCATCCGCGGCGCGCTGGAGCGCATGGTCGAAGGCCGCACCAGCGTGGTCATCGCCCACCGGCTCTCCACCGTGCAGCGCGCCGACACCATCCTGGTGATGCACAAGGGCCAGTTGCGCGAGATGGGCTCGCACCAGCAACTGCTGGCTCGCCGCGGGCTTTACTGGAAGCTCTACCAGTTGCAGTACAAGGAGCAGGAGACGAACGGCCTGGCGGCTCCATCGCGCGAGCCTTCCGTTGCGCCGGCGGTGTGAAAGATCAGGGGTTAGGGGTTAGGGGTTAGGGGTTAGGGAGTAGGGAGTAGGGGACAGGGAACAGGGAACAGGGAACAGGGAACAGGGAACAGGGAACAGGGAACAGGGAACAGGGAACAGGGAACAGGGAACAGGGAACAGGGATCAAGGATCGGCGGGCCACAGAGCAATTCAGCCCACTGTGAAACCGTGTAGTGCTATAAGCCTGCAAAAAGAAGGAAAATGCCGGCCTCCAAGCCTACAAACGGAAGGGCCGCATGCGAAGCTCGAAAAACGTCCTATTCCATGGGTGCAAGAAACCGCAGAGGGTCCGGCTGGAACCGAACATAAAGCGCGTAAAACAGCTCAAAATTGAATTTTTTTGCCCCATTTTCGATCGTTTTTGCCCCCATTTTTGATCGTCTTTGCCCCTACTTTTGATCGTCTTTGCGGCCATCCACCGGTCGGTGGATGAGAGAGGCGATGGAGCAGGGATCAGGGAACAGAGACGGGGGATGTTGCCTGGGCTGCGGTTTCCGGGTTGGGGTGCTTCGGAGGGCCGTCGAATCAGTTCACGCAACGGCGTTTGTACTAAGCCGCTGGCGCGGCGGACGCTGCGCATGCGATACTTCCGACATAGTGATCTGCCGCATGCTTCGAATCACATGCCTCCTGCGTCTAGTATCTCCTTATTATTCTATTGATTGCAGACAGGGATCGATTGAATTCCCATAGCCTCACCG
>JBEKZJ010000306.1:0-3080 GCA_049509995.1 Occallatibacter sp.
GATCTCAGCCTATTCTCCGGGACTCAGGACGGCGCAAATTTCTATCGAGGTAACAGCACCTGGGAAACTCGATGAAATGAACTATATAGACTCGGCCCCAAATGACGAACTTCAATGATCTATTGGTCTTATGTCAAAGGCGGAGGCGGAATCAAAATCATCCCCGTTCGCAATCTCCTTGAGTTGGCCGAGCGCTTCATGGTTGTCCTGGTCAAATTTGGCCTGTTTATCAGCTACTTCCACAAGGTATTGATTCTCTGCATCGATGCGCTGCTGCTCGAGTTCGGCATCGCGTTGCCGTTTCGCGGCAGCGGCAGCTTCCGCCTCCGCCGCGGCAGCTGCAGCAGCGGCACCATTATCGTTGTTTGAATTTCCGCATCTCGGGTAGCAAGCACCACAGTAGTAGTTGTAAGATGCCATCCCACGCGCTGACGGCTCGTCGCATAGGCTTCGGCCGGCCGGGGTTGGGATGTTCTGCGCCGAATTGGAGGAAGGGTGTCCGACCAGAACAGCACACACGAAGGCTACAGCTACGTGGGAAGCCCGCATGGAATTCTCCACAATGTCCACCCTGACCACAGACTCGACACTGATCATGCAACGGTGGTAGAGGCCCTGCGCTAATAGCAGGTGCCGGTCAAGCACAACTGCAAAAGAAGAAGCCCGCCGCGATTGCGGGCAGAGGCGGACAAGGTGGATATTGGGTCCCTTGGTGAACAGCCCATTTCCAAAAACTGAGGGCGGCAGGGTGCAGCTACAGTCTTGAAAATGCGCGACAGCCCATTAAAGACAGTCACTTGCGATCTCAGTGGCGAGATTACTCCCGCCATGTCGGCAAGGGTTTACCGATCCCCCTGGGCAACAACGTCAACTGTCGCCAACAGGCCCAGCATGAGCGGTGCGGCCACAACAAAGCATGAAAAGAGATGCAACCAGTGTCGTTTATTTTCAATAAGTTCTGGCTCTTTTCAAGGGAGCCCAAACCGCGTTTCCACCACAGCACTCCTCGTTTCACGCCTCGGCGATTCACCATGACCTTGCCGCCACCCGGAGATTCGCTCGTGGAGACATGCGATTTTCGAGGTTTGCTTTTACCACTCAGCTCCCAGATGATAAAGTCCCCCACATGATCCCCGACAAGCCAACTCGCCGCGAAGTCCTGACAGGGATCGCCGCAGCTTCTCTCTTCCCCATCGCCTCTCTTACAGCCGAATCCACAGCCTCCCCGCTTTGTTTCACCAGCGCAGTCGAGATGGCCCAACTTATTCGTGCGAAGAAGCTCTCTGCCCGCGAAGCGCTCACCGAGCACCTCAAGCAGATCGACCGCGTCAATCCCAAGGTTAACGCTATAACAGCGAGATAACCGATGCAGAAAAGAGCGACTCCGGCCAATTTTAAATGCGGTTGAATATCCTTGTCCGCAGGCACGGTCTGATCGATCATGCGCAGAAACTTCAGCCACTCCTGATGGCGGTGTTTCTACTGGCAGAGGCCGTAGACCTCGCCATTGGCGGTGTTCAGCGCGGCGAACAAAGTGGTCGTGCCGTTCATGCGTCATGGTCTGGCCGCGGCCTTTTTTTTGAGGGGCAGGCCGGGCTGTGTACGATCCAGAGCCTGAATCTGACTCTTCTCATCCACGGACAAGACCGGAAATTGACTCAGTTGCTCGGAGAGAGTAAGCTTCATAACGCAAAGGTAAGAGGGTGAAAGTAAAAGGCGACAGGATGAAAGGATCAGGCGGCAGGATGAAAGAAAAAGGTGACAGGATGAAGAGCGAACTTGAGAAGACCGGAACAACCGTGCCGGGACGATTTGCGCGCCTCGGTGGTTTGATTCTAGGATTGACGGCCCTCATGTGGTTTCTGCTGCGCGTCATCCCCAAGCCCAGCCGGGCAACCTACCCCTGCCAGCGAGCAGCCTTTCCCGTCGCCAGCGCTTTCGTCCTGTGGCTGTGTGGCTCGGTGGCCGGTATCTTCTCCCTGGCCGCTCTGCGCCAGTTGGTACGCCGTTACCGCTGGGCAGCCGTCAGTTTATGCGCGTTCACGCTCGTGGCCATCGGCGTGTGGCTGGTCCGCTCAAACGCCATAGCCGAAGCCAAGATCGCCACCCGCTACGACTTCCAGCCCAAGCAACGCAACGTCCCTCTCGGCGTAGCCCGCGGCGTCTATCCGGGTCGCGTGGTATGGGCTCACGATCCGAAGGCGGCCCACTGGACCGGCCATATCGAATCCACTGTCGATCAGTGGTGGATGGAAGGAAGCACCGATCAGGCGCGCGTCGACGCCATGCTGTCCACCACCCTGCGCCAGCTCACCGGCGCAGCCACCGACGACGACGCCTGGAAGACGATCTTCACCTACTACAACGGCCATGCCCGGGGCCTCGAAAAGACTGGCTACCATGCGGGCGAGATCGTTGCCGTCAAGGTGAACCTGAACAACAGCAGCGCCAAGGGGCCGGGGAATGTCATGAATGTGTCGCCTCAGGTTGCGCTCGCCATGGTTCGCCAACTGGTGAACCACGCCCATGTGGCCCCCGGGGATATCCTCATGTACGACGCGCAGCGCGATATCTACCCTGGCCTGCTGACCAAAATCTGGAGCGAGTTCAAGGATGTCCGCTTCGTGCAGCACGATGCGCCCAACCCGACCCTGCAGCAGAATCCAGGTTATGGCGGCTCGCACGGGCTGACGAAGGCGGAGTGGGTGGAGGGTGTCAGCTACTCTGCCAACAATTATCACGACGCCAAGCTCATCCCGCAGCAAGTCAAGGACGCGACCTACATGGTGAATGTCGCGGTGCTTAAAGCCCATTCCTATCCGTATACGGGGGACAAGGAAGATGAAGGGCAAACGGCCATCACCATGACGGGCAAGAACCAATTCGGTTCCATTAAAGGAACACCTGAGTTACACGAAGCCATCAACACCGACCGGCATGGAACACCGCACGCCTATTCGCCGATCGTGGATCTGGCGGCATCGCCTAACCTTGGCGCCAAGACTATTCTCTATGTCCTGGATGGCCTCTATTGCGCCCGGCGGCATTATTCTTACCCGATCCACTTTCCCAACGCGCCG
>JBEKZJ010000307.1:0-3078 GCA_049509995.1 Occallatibacter sp.
GAGGCGCGGTTTCACTAGATGCCCCTTTCGGCCAGCAACAGGGAGCGCGCCTCGCCTACTAGATAGACCGAGCCGCATACGACGATTGGTCCAGTGCTGGTGTGCTTGCTGGCCAACTGTAGCGCGTCGGCGATGGATTCCGCAACGAAGAACGGTTTCTGGGTCAACTTCGCAGCGGATACGAGATCCTCGATGGCCGCGGCGCGGGCGGAGTGGATGGGCGCCAAAATCACGCGCTCGAAGTATGGAAAGAGAATTTGCGCCATCTCAGCGATTGGCTTGTCTCGCAGACAACTGAAGACCAGGCAGCGGGGGCGCACATTTCCGAGGTGCGCGGAGAGGCTGGCGCGCACTGCCGATGCGCCGGCCGAGTTGTGGGCCACGTCGAGAATCCACTCGATGCCGCGAGAGGTGAGGCGCTCGAGACGGCCGGGCCAGACGGTCTGACGAATGCCTTGGGCGATGGAATCCGGTGTAATGGAGAAGCCGTGGGCGGAGGTTAACTCGGCGGCGGCGGCGATGGCCAGGGCGATGTTGCGCTGCTGGTGGGTTCCGGTGAGCGGGGAGGCCACTTCGACGGAGGTATCGTGGATGTTGACGGTGTAGGGAGTGGATGAATTCTTTTCCCTGGTCCCTAAATGCGAGGGACCGGGGGCACCCGACTCTTTTTCTTGATTACCCAGTTCCATTTGGGACGGCATGAAGGCTGATGCGTTGACTGTGCGCACGCCGAGCTCTTTCGCGATTTCCGTGAGAACAACTTCGGCTTCGTTGAGTTGCGGGAGCCTGACCAGCGTTCCGCGTGGGCGGAGGATGCCGGCCTTCTCGCGCGCGATGGCGGCGATGGTGGAGCCGAGCCACTCGGTGTGGTCGAGCGAGATATCGGTGATGATGGAGAAGAGCGGATCGACGACGTTGGTGGCGTCGAGGCGGCCGCCCATGCCGACTTCAAGGACGGCAAGATCGACTTCGGCCTCGGCGAAGTGGAGGAAGGCCAGCGAAGTGAGGATTTCAAAGAAGCTGGGAGGTTGCGGGAGGCTGCCCTGTTGCACAAGCTGCTGGGCGACGTCGTGAACGCGAAAGTAAAGGCTGGAGAAGTCGTTGTCCGAGATTTCTGAGTTGCCGATGCGGACGCGTTCGTTGACGCGCTCGAGATGCGGCGAGGTATAGAGGCCGGCGCGCAGGCCGGAGACGATGAGGATGGAGGCCAGGGTGGCTGCCGTGGAGCCTTTGCCATTGGTTCCGGCGATGAGCACGGAACGGAAGTGCCGGTGCGGATCGCCGAGGGCAGCGAGGAGGATGCGAACTTCGTCGAGAGAGAATTTACGGCGCGGCTGACCGGGATGAGAGTACAGCTCCGGCGCCATGGCGTTGAGCTGATCGATGGCGGCGGAGTAGGACATGAAAGATAAGTATAGAAGGCGAGCGCGATGCAGATAGAAGGCATTCTTCCCGCCGCCGAGTGGAGAATACCGATAGTGTGGTGAGACAGAAGTATATTGAAGAATAACCGCAGATCCTTCGGCTCACCACCCCCAACCTCCACCCCATCGACGAAGACCTGTCGATGGGGACCCCGGAAAGGCGGAAGAGTGCGCCTGGGGCCCCGGTCGCTCAGGATGACAAGCAATTATTGTGCTGTCTATTTCTGAGTCAAAACACTAGTGGCGGACACACAGCGTTCTATTGAAGGTGCGGAGGGCGAGAAGTTTGTAGCTTGGGCGCCCAATCATGAAGTCGAAGATCCTCGCCTCCCGAGTTCCTTTCCTGGAACTGCTCCACTGATATCCGGAGGAGAGTTTCAAGTTGCCCTTCACGTGTTGGTCTCCAGCGTTAGCATCATAGATACTATTCAACTCTTCAATGGTGGGCAGGCGCCAGTCAGTATATCCGCCCAGGCTCAGATTCGTGCAGTAGGCATCGGCTTCATCCCAAGTTACGTTCGCTCCGTTGTCCGCCGTTATCCAGGTGATCAATGTGGCCGGGTCGGTCCAACCGGCAGGGGATGGAGTATCTGCGGGTTTCTGATTTTGCGTGCGGGCTTGCAGGCCTGCCATGAAGAGGAAGAGCAGAAGAAAGATAGCCGCACATTGGGCATAGATCATGTTGTGTTTCATTTAGAAAGTGTCCTTTCCCCTAATTGAATACACGATAATGCGATCGCTGAAGCTGATATAGATCAATATGCGGAAATTGACCGGTGCGCTGGGTTTCTCCTCTAGAAGGGATCGTGGTTGCCGCCACCACAAAGCTCGACGGCGTGAAGCATGGCTTTGGCAACGCGGTTGGCCAGGTCTTCGTCATAAAAATAGAATTCGTCTTGCAGGTCATCTACTCTCACGATCCACACAGGAGGGTCGAGCCTGCAAGATATCTCGGGGTGACCTGAACCCGCTTCTATTCTTCTTTGCATCTCGTCGCCGCTCCAAACCTGTATAACCTTAGCGTTCCGAAGATTAACCCAGAAGTCCTGGTCGACTTGCGTTTGATCGTCTCGGATTTCCTTGCGGTGATAGCTGACGCGGCACATGGAGGCGTCTGTCGCCACATTCATTTTCTCGCGGCTGAATAGGCCGGTAATGTCATCGCCATTGACATTGTTATGGCAGTAAACAACCCAATTCACCTTTCCGGTATTTTTGATTTTGTCCTGGATGAACTTCAAGGTGACATCGAGCGATGGACCGCTATCGTCAGGCCTGGGCGGTGGTTCGACGGCTTGCTGGGCGACCGAAGCGGTCGCAGCGATGATCAGGGCGGATACTGCAACGCAGAGTTTCGTCATAGTGTTTCCTCAGCTTTGGTTAAAATGGATCGTGATTTCCGCCGCCACAAAGCTCGACGGCATGAAGCATGGCTTTGGCGACGCGGTTGGCCACGTCTTCGGAGTCGAAGGTCAAGACGGCGCCCTTGATCTTGTTTTGGACTGGTGGTATCCCCTTGCACGCTCCTTGAAGACATTGATACTCGTGATCGACCGCCGGCTTCTCCGCGTGCAGGGTGAGGAGATACGTCGTTGGGATGTCTACGTAACGAGAGGCATAGGAATCCGTATTGGTATCTGCGACATCGAGCTTC
>JBEKZJ010000308.1:0-3413 GCA_049509995.1 Occallatibacter sp.
GATGGAATGCGCCGCGTTGGCATTGGCCTGTTGGCGGATCGCCGCTGTCATTCGCTCCAGGGCTTGTTCCAGGCGATCGGAGTCGTTGACTTCAATCACGGCCTTCCACGAGGGCGTCGGCAGCACCGGCCCATCCAGCGACAGCAGGAAGTCTCCGCCCAGGTTGGCCGCAATGTCATCGCGGAAGTTGATCTGCAGTTTCTGCTCAGCCTCGGTAAGTCCATTTGTCTGGGAACCGTTTGCAGCCGCCATGGCGATCAGATCGTCGGTAATGGCCTTTGGGTCTTTTGAAAGCGCGGCGACGGCAATCGCTGCATTGGGAGTAACAAAGTTGAGCGACCCGATGGGCGCCGGCGCAGCCAGCCACGAGACAACCCCTTGCCGTGCACCAGAGAATTGGAGGTCAACACGATTCTCGGGCTGCCCATTCACTTCGCGATGTTCCGCGATCAGGTAACTTACCTTGTCGATGCCGCTCTGTGCCATCGCTGCGCTGGCTTGTTTCGAGGCGTGCATCTTTGCAGCTTGATTGGCCTTCATCTGGTGGATATCCGCCGCCAGAATGATTCCCGCGCCGCGCCCATAGGCAGCCGATATCTGTTGGCCAAAACTGCTTGCCGCAAAACCGCTGGAGCCGGCATTCAACTGCGCGTTGATCGGCGCCAGGGTTGCGGAGCTGTTGGAGAAGATCGCCTCGTGCTCCCTCACCACCGCGTAGACATTGTGATTGCCTGCCGACGATGTATTGCCTACGCTCAGCGAATTCTGATCGAGCACGGTGATTCCAGGCTTCGAGCTCGAGGCAGGGAACTGCTGTTTCAACAAGTCGTCAAGCCCGCTCTGCTTCACATCCGCAACAATCGCGAACCCTGAATCCTTCGCCTGCCTTGTCCCCACAATGACGATTTCGTTGCCGAAGTATGTGCTCATCTGGTGGACCTTCGCCACCATCGCATCCAGGTCTGCCGTGTTGTTCGCATGTCCGCTGTTCCACCACTCCTGCAAGGCCGGGCTCTTCTTCAACTGGTCGTCGAATGTCTGATTCGCCTGGCTCAGAAAATCGCCCAGGTTGGGGACGCTGATATACAACGTGGTGTTGGCGGGAACACGGTCCAGCAGATCGCTGCTGTAGCGCGGCTGCGGAAATGGAATCTGCTCAATCTGCTTCTGCAGTGCTGCAAACTGGGCCAGGAGGACGAGGTATTTATCGCGATTGTGGCTCCAGGAAATCTGCTCCTGCACTGGCTCGGGGCTAAGATTGTCATTGGTGGTGAACTGGTTTCCCGCCGTTGTCAGCGTGTCCAAGCCCGCGTGCAACACGTGCACCGAGCCCTCAAGAACTGCCACGCGCGAGCCCTTCAATCCGGAGTTCACTGAGAACACGGTCCCCGAAACCGCGACCCGGCAATCGGGAGTCTTCACATACAGATGGCCCAAGGTGCGCTTGGCGGCCTGCACAATCACCGCGCCATTTTCGAGCACGACCATCATGTTGTGCCCCTGCGCACCCACGGCCACAACACTCCGCTCGTTCACCTCAACCATCGATCCATCGGCGAGCCGCAGGACCGCATGTCCCCCTCCGCTGGTTCTCAGGGTTTCGCCCTCGCCTAACATCTCCCCGGGAAAAAGTTGGTGATCGCCGTTACCGGAGATTCGATAGGCTGTCCCGTCGATCGATTGCACCTCGGCGCGTACTCCGGGCGGAACCTGCCAATAGGCTTTGTAGATAAAGAGAGATGCGACCAGGAGTGCCGCGATGGAAGCCAGCGCCCATGCGGCGGTCTGTGGATGCCAGGTAATTACGCGACGCGGCTTGGGAGCGGACCAATCCAGAACCGCACCGGACCCGCCCTTGAACTGGCGCCGGCAGCCGCTGCAGTCGCGCAGGTGGGCCTCAATCAAAAGCGAGCGCGCAGGCGGCAGCGTCCCTGCCCGATACAGGCCGAACAAACGCTGCACGTCAGCGCAGCTCGCAATGGCGTCGACTGTTGATTCGCTCACGATGTCGATCCCGAGCTTGTCGGCCACGCGCCGGGCAGAAGCTGCCACCTGCTCAGCTTCCGGCTTATCGGCCTGAAGCGCCTGCACTGCGGTTCTCAAAAGCATCTCTTCTTTGTTCATCGTATTCCCCGATCAAATTCCGAAAGTCGTTTCTTCAATCTCGACCGCGCGTTAAACAGCGTCACAGCCACAACTGCCTGCGAGGTGCCCATCAACGCCGCGATCTCCCGATTCCCATGCTCTTCAACGTAGCGCAGGACGAACATCTCGGCCGCCCGTTGCGGCAACTCGCCGATTGCAACCCGCAACAGCGCACCAAGCTCCCTGCTTGACGCCTCTTTCTCCGGCGAGCTGCCGGTCCCGGCCGCCACATACGCGGCATTTTCCAGCGGCTCAGTCCGCGCAGCCTTCCTCTGCCGCAGCAGATCGAGCGCTCCATTGATGGCCGCTCTGTAGAGATAGCTGCCGGCATTTGTCACCGGCCCATCCGCGCTGACGAGCCGCAGAAACACGGCCTGCGCCACGTCTTCCGCATCGGCCATGCTGCCGGTGATGCGATAGGCTGCCGTGAGCACGCGCCTGTGGTGCTCTCCGAAGAGCTTGGACAGCCCGGTTAAGGGCAATGTTGCGGTGCATGCGGCCACTGGAACACCTTCTGAACCGTTCATAGAGATGACGCTTCAACTGGGCGATTATTAATTCATCTCAGGATGGTTACGTGAAAAATCATTCAGATGTTCCTTGAAGGGGACACTTGTAAGAGGAAGACGAGTCATTCCGGCCTCACCATCGATGGGAGTGACTTGATGAGGCCGATGCGTCCATGCTCCGGGCATCACCCACTGGCCTGTAGCAGCTCGCCCCGAAGTAGTCATTTCCAAATCCGGCGTCGAGTTCTTTGTCTGCAGAATTGCCGCTCACAATAGGCGCTTCACCGATGCAACGAGCGGTGGCGTCGGCATCGTAGCCCTTGTCGGCAGCACGGCCTCAGCCTTGTGCTGCCCCAGCAGTTCGATGGCTTGTGTGCAATCGTTCACCTCGCCGCCGGTAATGCGAAAATCCAGCGGCAGGCTGATGCGCCCGTACGATGGTTGAATCCAGCATCAGATACTGGTTTTTGCTGTCGCGCACCAACGCGTGAAAGACCCGCTCCCAAACCCCGGAATGGGCCCAGCGCACGAAGCGCTTATGCACGCTCTTGTACTTGCCGTAGCGCTCCGGCAGGTCGTGCCAGCGCGCCCCGAGCGTAATACCCACAGTACCCCATTCACAAACTGCTGGTTGTCGGCTGCGGCGCGGCCAACATATTCCTTGCGTCCAGGCAGCAAATCCTTGATCTTTACCTCTGTGCTGGGCTTAACTCGTACCGGCTGGCCATACCTCCACTTCATCAGCCTGCCACGCCGCTG
>JBEKZJ010000309.1:0-3027 GCA_049509995.1 Occallatibacter sp.
CGCCCAACGCGATGGGCAAATGCATGCCCAACTGCCCGGTTCAGAGCTACCCCTCCCTGCAGGAGAACCTTCTTCCCCACCGGGCGCTGTCCTTTCACCTTTGTGAGGTAGTTCTCGGCGATTGCATACACCAAGCCGGCGAGAATGTTTTCGCGGCCCTGGCCCTGCTGTTGGGCGATGCGGATGTCGGAATTGATGAATGCCGCACAAGTGGTCTTGAATTTCACCGGCGAGGGCGCAGCCAACGCGATGTCGGCGATTTCGGAGACACTGGTGCCAAGATCGCTCTGGGCGCTCTCCTCGAGGAAAGAGCCTGTGCCCGCGGAGCAGGCGTTGTTCATGGCATAGCCGATGGGCACGCGATTGCGCAGGTAGATGTACTTGGCGTCCTGGCCGCCGATCTCAAAGATGGTGTCCACGTCCGGGGCAAAATGCGTTGCGCCGGCGGCATGGGCCGAAATCTCGTTGTAGACCTGCTCAGTGCCCAACCAGGCGCCGATGAGTTCACGGGCCGAACCAGTCGTGCTGACAAGTCCCACCGGGCGATTGCCAACCTGGCCGATGAGGACCCTGAGGCACTCACGAACCGCTGCCACGGGATCGTCGCGCGTGCGCGCATAATGGGAGGCCACAATGGCTCGCGTCGCAGGATCGAGCAGAATTGCCTTGGTAGTCGTCGACCCTGCATCCACTCCCAAAACCATGGGACCTTCAGGCGGCGCCTGCAGAGGAGGGGCGACCATGACCTGCACCTGGTCCTTGTAACGATCGAGCGGCGGGAGCGTATCGAAGACCGGCGGCTGTGCAATGTGCGGGGATTTGTGGAGCGGATGGTCGCGCGTGAGCAGTGCGCTGCCCCACGCTTCGAACCATGGGCTCTCCGGCAACGCGATCAGTTCGGTTTCCGGCAGCTTGGCGCGGAGTGCCCCGACCAGGGCATCGTTGCGCGTAACGCCTCCGATGAGCAACACGCGCCGCAGCTTGTTCTGCCCTTTCTCGAGGAGCGCGACGACTTTGCCGGCCATGCTGTCGTGCAGCGTTTGCAGAATGTCCGCGGGAGTCGCCTCATGACGATTTAGCTTGTGCGTCACATCGGATTTGCAATGCACGGTACAGCGCGAAGCCAGCGGCACAACCGTTCCAAAAGACGAAAGCTGGATCGCCGCGTCGATGTCGAGTCCCATGCGGCCGATCAGTTGCACGAAGAATTCACCGCTGCCCGCCGCACACTTGTTGTGCGACAAGACATTGGTGACCCTTCCATCCGTGAGCGCATAGACCAGAAAAGACTCGCCGCCCAACGAAGCCACCGCATCAAACTCGCCCTGCGCGCGTTCGCGCACCTCGCGCAGAGCACGTTGGATGGCGGCAAACTCGGAGATGTGGCCCAGATGGCCGGATACGCCGAAGTATTCGGCGCCGGCGAACTCCGGCTGTGCGAGCAACTGCTCAAGAACTTCCAGGGGGCGTCCCTGATGAGCCATCACCCTGGCATTTTTGACGTGGGATTGGACCGCGACCACCTTGACCGTCAGTGCGCCGATGTTGATGCCTACGAAGGACATGGCGGCTCAGTACTGCGGAAATCAGGAGCAAAAGCATCGCGTGCATACGAAAACTGGAGATCCGATCAACTCAAATGTGCATGTGGAGCAACTGTACTCCCCAATTGCGGGGAAAGATAGTCTATTGGGAAGGTCGAAGAACAGCCGTATTCATGGTGCTTCAATGAAGGGAACCTCCGATTACTGAGTCTCGCATAATAGAGTGACAGGCTGGGTCAAAAAAAGAGCCCTGCATGGTGCAGGAAGGAGAACGGCAACATGGATTGGCGCACCCGCTCCATACCCTTGCACACACTGGCTTCGGCCTCGCCAAGACCGGCGACGCAGCGATTGGCCAATTCCTGACCCTTGATGTTGCCCCATAAGTCCTCTACCGGATTCAGGTCGGGAGAATAGCCCGGCAGCATCTCTACCTGTAGCCAACCGCGCTGGCTCTCCAGGTACTGCTTCATCTTCCGGCTCTTGTGCGCGGGCAATCCATCCCAGATCAGAATCGCCTTCTGCCCGCGCAAATGCTTCTTCAGATCGCGCAAGAAAGCGATCAGCCGTTCGTCGTTGTAGCTGCCTGGCCGGGTCTGAAACCATAGCCGGCATTGCTCGCCGTCCCAGCGGTAGCCGAGCGCCGCGCACAGGGACAGCTTCTTCCAATTGAAGGCATGAACCAACACCGGAGTCTCCCCTTTCGGCGCCCAGGTCCGTCTTACTGGCGGCCGCTCCGAGACCCCGCTTTCGTCTTGGAAGAGAATCCAGGCTCTTCGTAGCCGGGCGTTTTTTTTACTGCCGGCCACCGCTTCGCCACCCAACGCCGCCGCGCTTCCCCGTTGCGTTCCCGCGCCTGCCGCGCCGGCCGTTGCAGGCTCCACTCGAGGGCCGCAAGAATCTTCCACACATGGCCGGGATGATAGCCAACGCCAGTTACCCGCTCGATCACCGCCGCCACCCGGGGCAACGTCCACAGATCGGTTCCGAAACCGTGGGCCTGCGCGCCTTGCCGCAAGGCTTCGTCCACCTGCTTGCACTGCGCCCCGTCCAGTTTTGACCGACGGCCTGCCCGCCCCGCCCCGCCAATCCAGTCAGGCTCATTCCGCCGCCATGCCTGGTACCATCGGCTCACGCTTTGGCGGCTGATGTTGAGTTCACGGGCAATCTCGGCCTGCGACCGCTTGCCAGCGGCAAACAGCCGCGCGGCGCGGCGGCGGCGTTCTCGCATGGCTGCAAAGTCCCGTCGGGGAGCACTGGATCGTGTCATGCCTTACAGCTTACTGCAACATCATTGAACGTGTCACTATATTATGCGATGTTCAGTAAGTTCGAACATATGCGCGGACCTTCCCTCGGGGAGCTAACCCGGATAATTCACGAATCCCCTGACACGGAAGGCCTCATCTGCTACAAACATGTTGTCAAGACAGTGTTTGAAGCAGAAAAAGAGGCCTTCGCGTGACAGAGAATAGCACAACAG